>CANIID010000337.1 GCA_947467315.1 Betaproteobacteria bacterium
CCTTCGGCGTCGGTGTGGACGATTTCAATCGTTGTGCCGTTGAGCGCGGTGATGACTTCGTTTTGCTTGTAGGCGCGCGCGGTCAGGTGGTTTTCCGCCAGCGCCAGCCAGCAATCGATATTCACGGCAAGCTTCGCGCGCGTGGCCGCGAGCAATATGCCCAGTGCCACGGCGGAGCCATTCATGTCTTCGTGCATGCCCTGCATGTAGCGCGCGGGTTTGAGATTGTGGCCACCGGTATCAAAGCAAATGCCCTTGCCCACCAGCGCGACGGTTTTTTTTGCATCGGGGTGGCGGTATTGCAAATGCACGATGGCTGCATCGCGCGGGTCGCTGCCCTGCGCCACTGCGCAAAACGCGCCCGCGCCCATTTTGCGCAGGCGTTTGAAGTCGTATTCTTCGCGCGTCCAGCCGTGCGTTTTGGCCAGCACCTTAACGCGCTCGCGATACGCGCCGGGCGTCAACTCATTCGGCGGCAACACGGTGAGTTCACGGCACAGCACATTGCCTTCGGCCTGCGCGCGGATGGCGTTAAAGCCATCGCGCGCACTACAGCCATGCAGCACGATGGCACGTAAGCCATTGTTTTCTTTTTCTTTTTTACGCTCAGGCAACTTGGCACCGTTGACCCACGCGCAATACAGCGCGAGTTCTGCGGCGGCGAGGCGTTGTGTGGCATCGCCGTACACGGCAATGTCAATCTGCGCCGGATTTTCGCCGAGCAACGACGACACCGCTTTGCGCATCGCCGTCTGCCGTTCGAACGCCGACTGCGTAGCATCGATCATCACCCACGCCACCAGCGCGCCGCCGGGCGCATCTACCGTCACAGGCGATTTGACCAGATCGGCGAGTTTCTTCTTGCGTCGCGCCAGCGTGGCGTCCAATGCCGCACGATGCGGCGTGCGCGCGTCAGCCTTCGGCGCTTTAGGCAATACCACCAGCAGATGCCTGGCACGCTTGGCGGCGGCATCGGAAAGCATCGTGGTGTGCTGCTCGAGTTTGGCTAACATGGGCAAGGCTCCTTGAGGACTGACTGGATTATAGCGACGCGTCGCGGTTTGCCATCCAATTGGATTAAAATCGTCGCTTCATTCGGACTTGATCTCATGCGCCCCTACCTCGACCTCTTACGCCACGTGCTCGACCACGGCACGCAAAAAAGCGACCGCACCGGCACTGGCACGGTAAGCGTTTTCGGCGCACAACTGCGCTTTGATTTGAACGCGGGCTTTCCGCTGCTCACCACCAAAAAGGTGCATCTCAAGTCGATCATTCATGAGCTGCTGTGGTTTCTCAAAGGCGACACCAACGTCAAGTATCTGCAAGACAACGGCGTGCGCATCTGGGACGAATGGGCCAGGCCCGACGGCGATCTTGGGCCGGTATACGGCTACCAGTGGCGCTCTTGGCCTGCGCCCGATGGCCGGCATATCGACCAGATCGCGCAAATCATCGACATGCTGAAAAAGAATCCGGATTCACGGCGCATCATCGTGTCGGCGTGGAACGTGGCCGATCTCGACAAGATGGCATTGATGCCCTGCCACGCGTTTTTCCAGTTCTACGTCGCCGACGGCAAACTGTCGTGCCAGTTGTATCAGCGCAGCGCGGATATGTTTCTCGGCGTGCCGTTTAACATTGCCTCGTATGCGCTGCTGACGCTGATGGTGGCGCAGGTGTGCGGGCTTAAGCCTGGCGATTTTGTGCATACGTTTGGCGATACGCACGTCTACAACAATCATATGACGCAAGTGAACGAGCAGTTGTCACGCAGCCCGCGTGCGTTGCCGGTGATGAAGCTCAACCCGGCGGTGAAGAAAATTCACGATTTCAAGTACGAAGACTTCACCCTCGAAGGCTACGATCCGCATCCGCTGATTAAAGCGCCTGTCGCTGTCTGATGATTGTTTCCCTGATTGTTGCCATGGGCAAAAATCGCGTCATCGGCGCGAACGGCGCGATTCCGTGGCGACTGCCCAACGAGCTGCAACTGTTCAAGCGCGTTACCATGGGGCACCACATCATCATGGGGCGCAAGACTTGGGATTCGATAGGCCGTCTGCTGCCGGGGCGCACCACGGTGATAGTCACGCGCCAGCCCGATTATGCGGTGCCGGGCGCCAAGGTGGTGAATTCAATGGAAGCCGCATTGACTGCGTGCAGTGGCGACGACGAAGTATTCGTGATTGGCGGCGGCGAGTTGTACCAGCTCGCACTACCGCTTGCACAGCGCATTTACCTCACCACCGTTGATGTGGCGCCTGCGGGTGATACCGTAATGCCCGAATTTGATATGCACCAGTGGGCGCTTGCGTCATCGGAATCTTTTAACGTGGACGAAAAACACGCCCACGCGTATACGTTCGCGGTATACGAACGCGAACGCGCGGCTACGGTTTAACCACAATAGAACCGATCACGCCCGCCGCACCGGCGCGCAGATCATACGAGCTGATGAGTCCGCCGCGATTCGGTCCGATAACATAACCGTTGGCGCTGCCGCTGGTCGCGCCGGGACATCCGCCCGAACACGTGACGTTGAGCCCTACGCCGCCGTTTGCAAATGCGTTTAATGTGCGTGTCGTCGGCAGGTTGCCCGCCCAGTTGCGCCCCAAGGCATCCGTCACACTGAGGTTATAGCCCGTTAGCAGTGGAATCGCCCCGAATTGCACGGTAGCCGTCAGCGCGGCACTGCCGCCTGGCAGTCCCGCCGCAGTGACCGGCGTGGTAAATCCCACCGTAGTCGCGTAGGTCAGCGTCCCCGGCAATTGCAGCGTGGCCACGGGTGTCGCGGCAGCAATCACGAAGGGAAACGCCAGTACCGGCGCCGAACCGAAGCTGGTGCTGAACGCCGTTCCGCCGGCATATACGCCCCACCCTACTAACTGACCATCCACTGTGGCGGTGCCACTGGAAAGCACGGCCGAACCGTCGCGAGAATAGTAAAAGGGGTTGCTCGCAATCAAACCCGGGATACCCTGATTGTTGACCAGCAACGCATTCGCGAGCGTGCCATCGGTGACCATCGAACCGCTCGCCAGAAACGCCGAGCCATTGACGTCCGCGAGCAACGACCCGGCAGTCGCTACGCCAGCCGGCGCAAGCGACAATCCTGCCAGCGAGGTCAGAAAATTAAACGCGCCAGCTCTGGAATCGAATTGCCCGATCAACGGTGAATCCAGCAGCCGTGCGATCCTGCGGCGGCGGCGCAGCAAGCTCCAGTCGTCGTCGAGTTCCTCTTCGGCATCTTGGCGCCTGTCCATCGGAATAGATTCGCGCAGTCGCTGCTGATCGCCGCGGCCCACGATGGCCGGCACCCCGCGCATGAATTGTGGCACGCGATCCAAACGCAACGGCGTGGCGCCCGGCGTCAGCGGCGCAAATCCAACCTGATTCGGGCCCAATTCCAGCGTACCGGCTGCGGTGCGCAGGAAGGTGTCGCCGACATTCACCTTGTTGTATGACCCGGCTTCGGCGTTGGCCACAGCAGCATCACCCGCATCCATGTGAAACACCTCATGATCGGTGCCACGAATACCGATGGTCGCCGCGGGCGTGTTCACGCTGTAGGTCTCTTTATTACGGCGGCCAATGACGCCAGTGATGGTGCGAAATCCGCCCTTCACCAAATCAAGCGCCGAGCGCTCGTTGCCGTCTTCCTTGCCGCTCCAACGAAACTGGTTGACGCGCAGGCGCGTATTGGCGCGCACCGCAATCACGCCATCATCGAGCATACGTAAATGCAACGCGCCCGCCGCGCCGGTCACCACGGTGTCGCCTTCGTCAATTACGTCGCCGCGCACCGCCGGTCGTGACTTGCCGTCCGGCGCGATGATTTGCACATCGCCCGAAACAAGCTGGACGCGGCCCGCGGGCGCGCCCCATGCAGCCACGGCAAGCATCATGCTCGCGATCAGGGCGATGCCTTGAACAACCTTGGCTACGTTCATGATCGGCTCCTATTTAAAGTCGCGCCGCAGCGTCAACGACGCCTCGATGCGATCATAGTCATACAGCGTGATGTTGGCTTTGTTCCGCGTATAGGTAAGCTGCGGTCGCAACGACCAATCCTTGGCGAAGCGCCATGCCAGTCCAGCCGCGACGTCGTATTGCCGCTCGGCACGCAGCGTCAAGAACAGTGGGTTCTCCTCCCGGTAGTCGCCACGCTGCACCGCAGCCGACGCATACAAATCGATTTGCGCGCCTATACCCATCTGCCCGCTGACACGAACACCATAGAGCGTGCGGTCACCGTCCACGCGCCCGCCCACTTCTCGTTCGTAACCCGCGTAGCCTCCCAACGACACGGTAGCGCGGCTCGCGGCGTCCAGCACGTGCGTCCAGCCTCCGCCGGCCAGCGTTTGATTCACATCATTGGGCGTGAGACGCGGATTGGGATAGCGCAGCACGCTGTACTGACCAAACAGCGTGAACTGGTTACGTTCGTTCAGCGTGCGTCGCCATTCCAGATTGAAGGTTTTGGTTTCACGATAGTACGCATTGTCCAGATCGTAGTGTTGATACGCCAAGCCTGCGCGCACGACATCCCGTTCGTTTCCGTACTGCACCCCGCCACGCGCATCGTAGCTGGTGTAATCATACGTATCCGCTTTACGATTCACGCGGTAGCGCACGTCGCCCCCGGCAAACACGCTCCAACGCTCATTCAGGCCATGGTTTATTTCCCCGCCGCCACCGAGCGTAAGATAGCTATCGCGTGTCTGCTGGCTCACGCTGGCAAGCCCGAAGGTCACGCCGAACAACGGCACAAACACCTGCCCCTGCGCGGTGGCTGCGTTGACATTGGTGTCGCGCCCCATCGCGGCGTCCAAATAGCCGGTGGCGCGTGTGCCTTGGGTTTGGCGGCGTTCGGCGATGGCGGCCAGGTAGCGCTCTATCGTCGCTTGGGCCGCGGGCGGCGGACTTTCGCGTTGCACGGCTTCGAATTCCGTGCGCGCACGGTCAAGATCGCCAAGCGCGAAGTACGCGCGCGCAAGATCGAGACGCGCGGCAAGATAGGC
>CANIID010000338.1 GCA_947467315.1 Betaproteobacteria bacterium
ATCAAGATGGCGCTCGACATCGGCGCGATGCCTTATGGCCACTGGTCAGGCTGCCATGCGGTAGGCTGGGACCGCAACTCGCCGCCGTTCGGCGATCTGGCAGTGGGCGATCAGTTTCAGAAGCACAGCTACCCGTGGGGCATCATGCTTAACGCCGACGGCAAACGCTTCTGCGACGAGGGCGCGGATTTCCGCAACTACACCTACGCCAAGTACGGCAAAGTTATTCTGAACCAGCCCGGCATGTTCGCGTGGCAGGTGTTCGACAAAAAAATCATCCCTGCGCTGCGCGACGAGTACCGCATCAAGCGTGTCACCAAAGTAACCGCCAACACGCTCGAAGAACTGTGCAAGAAAATGGACGGTGTGAACGCAGAAGCCGCGCTGCGCGAGATCACCGAATACAACAAAGCCGTGAAGCACGACAAAGAATTCAACATGGCGATCAAGGACGGCCGCCGCACCGAAGGCCTGCCGATCAACAAAACCAACTGGGCCAACACCGTCGATGAAGCGCCGTTCGAGGCCTACGCGGTCACCTGCGGCGTCACCTTCAGCTTCGGCGGTTTGAAAATCAGCGTTGATCCGGCCACCGAAGGTCAGGTTGAAGACACCGGCGGCATTCCGATCAAAGGCTTGTATGCAGCCGGCGAGTTGGTTGGCGGCATCTTCTATCACAACTACCCAGGCGGCACGGGGCTGACGTCCGGCGCGGTGTTCGGCAAGTTGTCGGGCACGACGGCGGGTAAGGCAGTAAAAGCTGGATAAGATAAATCGCATAGATCGCAAGACATCCCCACAGCCCCCTCCCCTTCGGGGGGAAGGTTGGGATGGGGGTGGGTATAAATCAGCCAAGGAGAAACCCATGAACGCTCCCACAGCAAAAATCCACAAACCGGTGCGCGAACAAGTCAGCCCGGAAGAATGGGAAGTCCGCGTCAATCTCGCCGCGTGCTACCGCCTGATGGCCGAGTACGACATGGTGGAGATGATCGCCAATCACATTTCGGCGCGCATCCCCGGCACCACCAATGAGTTCCTCATCAACCCCTACGGCATGCTGTATGAAGAAGTCACCGCGTCGAGCCTGATCAAGATCGATCTCGAAGGCAACGTGCTGTTCAACGCCACTGATTACGGCATCAATCAGGCCGGCTACGTGATCCACAGCGCGGTGCATAGCGCGCGTCACGATGTCGATTGCGTGATCCACACCCACACGCTCGCCGGCATGTCGGTGTCCGCGCACAAACAAGGGCTGCTGCCGATCGCGCAAAGCGCCATGCGTTTTGGCAAGATCGCCTATCACGACTACGAAGGCCCAGCGCTGCGGCTGGATGAGCGTGAGCGTTTGGTGCAATCACTCGGCGATTGCGAGGCCATGATCCTGCGCAACCACGGCCTGCTCACCGTCGGTGACACCATTGCCGAATGCTTTAACAACCACTATCGCCTTGAACGGGCCTGCCAGTTGCAGGTGATGACCCTCTCGTGCGGCACCGAAATCCAGTTGCCGCCCGACGAAGTGGTGCAATCCACCTACGCCGGCTTCAGCAAAACCGGCATGCAGCGCCGCCGGGGATTACTGGAATGGCCGTCATTGCTGCGCAAGCTCGATCGGATTGACCCGAGCTACGCGAGTTGATTTTTGCGCGTCATACAATACATACAAGCGGGCTGCGGCCCGCTTTTTGTTCGGCGGAATGGTTCGTAAGATTTCTGAACGGTGGCAACAAAACCCAACTCGGTCACAATGTAGCCACTTCACTATCCCCGTCGTTCCCGCGCAGGCGGGAACCCATAACACACGCGCCACTGGCGACGGCTTATGGATTTCCGCCTGCGCGGGAACGACGGTGTCGGTTTTAATACCCGATGAATCACCAAAGGAGCCGCATCATGGAAGTCAAATCCACCCTCAAAGTCGTCAACATTTCGAAAATAAACGGCGCCGAAGGCGTCATCCCCGAGCAAAGCATGCGCCGCCTCATCGGCTGCCCGGAAATCCCCACCGACCGCCTGCGCGTCGGACACGCCACCTACACACCGGGCTCAAAGGAAGCGCTGCACTGGCACCCGATCGAAGCGTTCTATTACATCCTCTCCGGCCACGCCACCGTGCGCGACATCGAAGGCAAAGAGTATGAGGTCAGCGCCGGCTCGTTCCTCTATTGCCCGCCCGGCATCGCCGGCGCACACGAGTGGGAAGTGAAAGAATCGCTCGAACTGCTGGCGATCCGCGGCTCCACCGAATCGAACAAGAAGCTGCAATTCACCGTCGATAAAACCACCAAGCGCTCGTATATCGATCTGGAGGAGTTGGCCAAGCGGGATGCGATCAGCTTCAAGTCGCATTATTAGTTTCGTAGGTTGGCGCTGGGCTTGCGAAGCCCAACTCAAACTCGGCTTCAATTTCAGTCCACGTTCGATTGTCATGGCGAAATTTGTGTTGGGCTTCTCTTCGTTCAGCCCAACCTACCTATACCAAACCGCATTCGGCCGCAGCGACCGCACGACAACGCAGCAAATCCCGTAAAGGCCAACCCCGATGAAAAAAACATCCACGCTCGTCGTCACACTCGCTGCAATGTTCGCACTTGCAAGCTGCACTCAAGAACAACAAAACAAAATCAGCCGCGATATTCAAAACTACACCGGCACCAACGGTGTGCTGGAAATCTACTCGGGCGACAAGCTGGTGCGGCGCTTTCTGAAGGTGGACAAGATCAGCACGGCGTTAGGCACCGACGACAACAAGCCGCGCCCGTACCGTTTTGGCTACGGCGTGCTGGATGAAAACCTGAACATGATCGCCGACAGCAATGAGAAGAAAGTCTATTTCGAGATCAGCGACTACTCAACAAACTATGTGTTTTTTGAGAACCCGCGTTAAATAAATGACGTAGCCCGTAGGTTGGCGCTGAGCTTGCGAAGCCCAACACCCACGCAGCGTCGGTAGACAACCCTAGTGCGGTAGGACGGAAAAGCGTAGCGCCTTCCGCCAATAGTCTTTCCATGGAAATCCGTCGTGGCGGAAGGCGCTACGCTTTTCCGCCCTACGATAATTACCGTCCCGTTATCCTTCATTTTCGAAAATCTTCCAAATGAAGGATAAATCCGATATAGCGCCTCGGCGGCATTCCCGCACTGGCGTTCAATGGGGCGTTACTCCGCCTTCACCCCTGCCGCCTTAACCACCTTCGCCCACTTCTCCGTCTCCAGCGCGATGTAAGCGGCAAACTGTTCGGGCGTGCCACCCACCACGTCGCCGCCCTCTTCCGTCAAGCGCGTGCGCACGATGGGGATTTGCAGCACGGCGGTAATTTCCTTGTGCAATAGCGCCGCAATAGGCCGCGGCACCTTTGCCGGCAACAGCACGCCATACCATTGCACAGCCTCGTAACCGGGCAACCCGGCTTCCGCCACCGTCGGCACCTCCGGCAACACCGGTGAACGCAGCGGGCCGCTCACGCCCAGAGCGCGCAGCCGCCCCGACTTCACGTGCGGCAAGGTCGGCACGATGTTGTTCATCGCCAATTGCACCTGGCCGGCGATGAGATCGAACGCCGCCGGTGCGCTGCCGCGATAGGGCACATGCACTACGTTGACTCCCGACATGTTTTTGAACAGTTCCATCGCCAGATGCGACATGGCGCCGATGCCCGATGACGCATAGCTGTATTTTTTCGGGTTGGCTTTGGCGAGCTGAATCACGTCGTTGACCGTTTTTGCCGGCAGCGCCGGATTCACCGCAAGCACAAACGGTGCGCGGCTGACCAGCATGACCGGCGAAAAATCTCTTTTTACATCATAGGGTTGCGTTTGCAGTGCCGGGTTTACCGCGATGGCGCTGCCGGTGTTGATCAGCAGCGTATAGCCGTCGGCGTTAGCCTTCGCCACCACATCCGCGCCAATGGCGCCGCCCGCTCCGGGGCGGTTGTCCACCAGCACTTGCTGACCGAAGCGTTCACTCAACTTCTCGGCCAAGGTGCGCGCCACCATATCGGAACCGCCGCCCGGCGCGGAGCCGGTCACCAGCCGCACGGGCTTGGCGGGATAGCCCGGCACGCCCGCCGCGTGTGCGTGGAACACAGGCGCTGCGGCGGCAATCACCGCCACCACAACACCACGCGAACGAAATTGAACGTTTAACATTTTGTGAGCGGGTATACCCTTGAAACCACGCACATGCGAGTCATTGGAAGTGTAGCGCCAATTGGCCATCCCGTGCGACACGCAGCACCCTTACATTTCGGTACAATGACGCACTTCCATCGTCATATTCTCCTGAATGCTCGCTGCTGAACCCCAAGTACCCTTGGCACCCGTGGTACCCCCGACGCCGTACCGCGCGCCGCGCTGGCTGCCCGGCGGCCATGCGCAAACCATACACGCCGCGCGGTGGGTACGCCGCCCGCCAGTGACCTATTGGCGCGAGCGCTGGGAAACGCCCGACTTTGACTTCATCGATCTCGATTGGGTGGATAGCCCGCATCAGGAACTCGCCCTCGATCAGCGCGACGACACGCCGCTGGTGGTGCTGTTTCACGGACTTGAAGGCAGCTCCGATAGCCCTTACGCGCGTGGCCTGATGCACGCGGCGAACGCGCGCGGCTGGCGCGGCGTGGTGGTGCATTTTCGCGGCTGCAGTGGTGAAATCAACCGGCTACCACGGGCCTATCACTCGGGTGATAGCGCCGAGATCGACTGGATATTGCGCCGCCTGCGCTCCACACGCAGCAGCCCGATGTATGTGGCGGGCGTATCACTCGGCGGCAACGCGCTATTGAAATGGCTGGGCGAGCAAGGCGATGATGCGTGCGAAATTATCACACGCGCGGCAGCCGTTTCCGCACCGGTTGATCTGGCAGCCGCCGGCGTTGCACTCGCGCGCGGCTTCAACATGATTTACACGCGCAACTTTCTCGCCACCATGAAAACCAAAACGCTGGCGAAAATGAAGCGTTATCCCGCGCTGTGCGATATGCGCCGTATGCAGGCGGCACGCA
>CANIID010000339.1 GCA_947467315.1 Betaproteobacteria bacterium
AGCTCGTGGCGAGCGCCTCGCCTGACGAATTTACCGCTGCGATAAAGACTGAATTCGACAAAAAAGCCAAGCTTGCGCGCGATACGGGCATGCGGCTGGAGTAAACGACTATGGACGGTTGGAAACGCGCCTTCGGCGCTTGCATGGGCCTGGCGGCGTGCGCGGGATACGCGCATGCACAGAGTCAAAATTATCCCGCCAAGGCCGTGCGCATCATTTGCCCCAATGGCGTGGGCGATACGGCGGATATCCTCGCCCGTCTGATCGGCGTGAAAGTCGGCGAGCGGCTCAACCGGCAGTTTATCGTCGATAACCGTTCCGGCGCTGCCGGGCAACTGGGACTGGAACTCGCGGCGCGCGCTGTGCCCGACGGGTACACGATAGCCACGGGGCAGGGCACCAGCCTCGCGATTGTGCCGCACACCTACAAGAACCCGCGCTACGACCCGCTCAAGGATTTTGCGCATATTGCGGTAGTGGCAACCAGTTATTCGGCCTTGGTGGTGCATCCGGGAACACCCTTCAAGACGATCAAGGAATTGATTGCTTATGGGCGTGCGAATCCGAACAAGCTCATCGCTGCATCCGGCAGCGAATTGGGTTTCCAGCATCTGTCGTTCGAGTTGTTGCGCCTGCAAAGCGGCGCGCGTTTCGTGCATGTGCCGTACAAAGGCTCGGCGGCCATCGTCTCCGATCAGATTAGCGGGCAAGTCGATTTGTCGATGTCGTCGTATACCGCGTTTGCGCCGCACATCCGCTCGGGCCGCATGCGCATGCTGGCCATTACCAACCCCACGCGCGTGCCGCTGCTGCCGCATGTGCCCGCGCTGGCCGAATTTGTGCCGGGTTACGACATGCGCGGCTGGTACGGATTCGTCGCGCCTGCCGCCGTGCCGCGCGAAATCGTGAACTTGCTCAATGCCGAAATCAATCGCGCGACCTCATTGCCCGACGTGCGTGACAAGTTGATACTGGCCGGGCTGGATATACCGTCCGAGTCGCCGGAGTATTTTACCGACCTCATCCGCCGCGAGTCCGCCAAGTTCGGCAAACTGGTGCGCGACGCGGGACTGACACCGCAATGAGACTGCAATACGCAAAACACGAGTGATGAAGGAAACGTTATGAAAATTGTAGTGCTGGATGATTGGGCGCAGGGCTTTCGTAAGCTGCCGTGTTTCGCGCGGCTTAAAGATCACGAGGTGATAATCCATCACGACACCGAAAAAGCCCCTGCCGTACTCGCCGCCCGCATCAATGGTGCCGAAGCGTTGATCCTGACGCAGGAGCGTACCGCGTTTCAGCGCGCGCTGATCGAGCGGCTGACCACGGTGAAAGTGGTGGCGCAAACGGGCAGCCACCGGCATCACATCGACTTTGCCGCCTGCACCGAAAAAGGCATCATCGTCGCGGCAGCGTCCAAGACCGGTGTCGGTATTACCACCGCCGAATTAACCTGGGCGCTGATACTCGCCAGCCTGCGCAACCTGCCACACGAGGTTGAGCAACTCAAGCAAGGCCGCTGGCAGACCAGCCTGGGTACCGGTTTGCGCAGCCTGACGCTGGGCATTTACGGGCTGGGCGGCATCGGCAGCCTGGTGGCGCGGGTGGGCAAGGCCTTTGGCATGAGAGTCATCTGCTGGGGCCGCGAAGCGTCGCGTGCCAAAGTGGTGGCGGCGGGGTATGACATGCCCGCGACACGCGAGGCGTTCTTTGCGGAATCGGATATCGTGTCGCTGCACATTTTCGCCAATGAGCAGACGCGCGGCATCGTCACCGCCGCTGATCTGGCGATGATGAAACCCACCGCGCTGCTGGTCAACACCAGTCGCGCGCGGCTGATACAAGAAGGCGCATTGGTGGCCGCGCTGAAGCAGGGCCGGCCGGGATTTGCCGCCGTCGATGTGTTCGAAACGGAGCCCGTGCTCAACGGCGATCATCCGCTGCTGAAAATGCCGAACGTGATTTGTACGCCGCATCTGGGCTATGCCGTGGTCCAGCAGTTCGAAAGTTTGTATGCCGTGGCGATCGATAGCCTGCTAGGCTATGCGGCGGGCAAGCCGGTGAACGTGCTGAACCCGGAAGTGTTTCAGGCAAAATAGCATGGCGGGTCATTGGAGAAAAACAAAGTGAGCGCTAGTAGAGGGATTCTCGGCGGTTTGATGGCAGTTTTGCTCGCGGTGTTTGCCGCCGCCGCCCTTGCTCAGCCGGCCTATCCCAGCAAACCGGTGCGCTTCATCGTCCCCTATGCCGCCGGCGGCAGCGTTGATCCGCTGGTGCGCCTGTTCACGCCCAAGCTGTCCGAGAGCCTGGGGCAACAAGTGGTGGTGGATATTCGTCCCGGCGGCAACACCATCATCGGTACTGATGCCTTGGCCAAATCGCCGCCGGACGGCCACACCATACTGGCGACGGTGGTGACCAACCATGTGATCAATGCGCTGCTGATTCCCAATCTGCCGTTCGACTCGGTGAAGGATTTCACGCCCGTCGCCACGGTGTCCAATACCGACTACGTGCTGGTGCTGCATCCGTCGGTGCCGGCCAGGAACCTGAAGGAATTCATTGCACTGGCCAAATCCAAACCGGGGCAACTCAATTACGGCTCGGTGGGCAGCGGCGGCATCAGCCAGTTGGGCAATGAACATTTCAGCATGCTGGTGGGCATCAAAATGCAGCGCGTACCGTATAAGGGTTCGGCGCTGGCGTTGATTGATCTGGTGGCGGGCCAGCTTCAGGCCGGTTTTTATACGCCCATCTCGTTTATCCAATATATGCGCAGTGGCAGACTCAAGGCCATCGCGGTGTCGGGCAATAACCGCCTGCAAGCGTTGCCCGAGGTGCCGACGTTTACCGAGGCCGGTTTGCCGGGATTCGAAATGCGCGTGACGTATGGTGTGCTCGCGCCGGCGGGTACCGCGAAGCCGATCATCGACAAGCTGTCGGGCGAATTCGCCAAAATCGTCGCGCTGCCGGAAACGCGGGAACGGCTCTCCGGTCAGGGCATGGTGCCGTTTTACACCGGGCCGGATGCGATGGCCGCGCTGATGAAAACGGATACGGTCAAGTACGCCCAGGTCATCAAGGCGGCGAACATCAAGCTGGAAAATTAAAAGCGCCTGGGTGCGGCGCTGAAACAGGATCATGCGTATGAGCTTGCACAAAATTCATGGCGTTCTGGCGGCCACGCTGCTGGCGGCAGCGGCGTGGCCGCACGGCGCGCTTGCGCAAACCTATCCGACGAAGACCATACGCATCGTCCTGCCGTATCTGGGCGGCACGGATTTCGTCGGCCGCTGGATTGCGCTAAAACTCTCGCCCGCGTTGGGACAGCAAGTGGTGGTCGATCCGCGCCCCGGCGCGGGCGGCCGCATCGGTCATGATCTCGTCGCCAAGGCCGCGCCGGACGGCTATACGCTGATGATCGCCGCGCCGCCGCTGGTGATTAATCCGCATCTGGGCAAGGCCAACGCGATACGCGAGTATGCGCCGGTGGCGCTGCTCGGCACCATCCCTTATATCTTGGCGGTGCATCCTTCCGTGCCGGCCAAAACCCTGCGCGAACTGGTGCAACTGGCGCGCAGCCATCCCGGGAAATTAACCTATGGTTCCGGTGCGCAAGGTTCGACCAGCCATCTGGCGGGCGAGTTGTTGAAATCATTGAGCAAGACCAACATCCTGCTGGTGCCGTACAAGGGCGCGAGCTTCGGATTGATCGGCGCGATGAGCGGCGAGGTGGATGTGGTGATTCCCTCCGCGTCAACGGCGGAACCCTACGTCAAGGACAAACGGATACGCGCGCTGGCGGTGCTCAACACCAAGCCCGTGAGTTCCATGCCCGATGTGCCCACGGCAGCCCAGGCCGGCATGCCCGAATTGGTGGTGGTGAACTGGTTTGTGCTGACGGCACCCGCAGGCACGCCTCGCCCGATCATTGACCGGCTGAATACCGAGGTGATGAAGGTGATGCAGGCAGCGGATACGCAAAAACAATTCGTGACGTTTGGCGGCGAAATCGTGCCCAGTACGCCGGAGCAGAGCGCCGCCTTCCTGATCGACGAATACGAGCGCTGGGGCAAAGTGATCCGCGACGCCAGTATCAAGGGCGAATGATGTGAAGAGGAAGGAATTTGTAGGGCGGAAAAGGGCAACGCCTTCCGCCGGCCGTATTGAGCGCACCAATGGCGGAAGGCGCTGCGCTTTTCCGCCCTACGGGGTGCGTCGCTACGCCGCGATCTCGCGCAACGCCGTTGCCATTGATAGCCTCGGTTCCGTCATCCCCTGCACATCTTCAACCGTAAACCCCGGCGCAATTTCCCGCAGTACCAATCCTTGCGGCGTGACATCAATTACCGCGATGTCGGTAAATATCCGCGTCACACATTTCAACGCGGTGACCGGGTAGCTCAACTGGTTGACGATTTTCGGTTCATTCTTGTTGGTGACGTGGGTCATGGCCACGAACACTTGCTTCGCGCCGCTGGCGATGTCCATTGCGCCGCCGATGGCGCCCATCGGTGCGCCGGGCACTTTCCAGTTGGCAAGATCGCCGCGCGCGGAAACCTGCATGCCGCCCAGCACCGCGAAATCCACGTGCCGCCCGCGGGTCATGGAGAATGAATCAGCCTGATGGCTGAAGCTGCCGCCGGGCAATAGCGTGATGAATTCCTTGCCGGCGTTAATCAAATTCGGGTCTTCAAGGCCGGGCGCGGGCTTGGGGCCGCCGCCGAGTACGCCGTTTTCGCTGTGCAGGATGACTTCACGATCCTTCGGGATGTGGTTGCCGCACAGGGTGGGGATGCCGATGCCGAGATTGACGTAGCAGCCGTCGGGCAAATCCTGCGCGATGCGCTGGGCGATTTGCTCGCGGGTGAGCGGGGTTTTGTTCATGCCGGCGCTCCGGTCTTGACCACGCGCTGCACAAAGATGCCGGGAGTCACTACCTGTTCGGGATGGATCGCGCCGAGTTCTACGATGTCATCCACTTCGGCGATGGTGCAACG
>CANIID010000340.1 GCA_947467315.1 Betaproteobacteria bacterium
GCGCGCCGCGTTGCGTGGCGTTGCATTTGGGCCATGCGCCGGTGGTGAACGCGCGGCGGGCGGCCTGCACCGCGCGGTCGGCGTCTTGCGCGTTGCCGCGCGGGATGAGTGCCCAGGGTTTGCCGAGGAAGGGGTTGTCGGATTCGAAAGTGGCGTTGGACGCGGCGTCTGTCCACTTTCCGTCTATGTACATCTGGTACTTGGCCAGGGCTTCCATGTGCTTATTCCGCTATTTTGGTTGAGTAACCGCCCCTCACCCTAACCCTCTCCCCGTAAGAACGGGGCGAGGGGATTCCTTTGTGAGTCCCGTTAATCTCTGCAAGCACAGAGATCGTTCCCTCGCCCCGCTTGCGGGGAGAGGGTTAGGGTGAGGGGCCAGTCAGCGAATCAAAATCACCTGCATAACCGCATCAGTCTGCAACAAAACATCATGATCCCAAATCCACAGTACACGGAAACCCAGCGTCTCAAGATAAGCCGCGCGCGTCCCAACCCGCGCGCGGAATACTTTTTCATACCCTCAGTCGAAAGCCGCCGATCCCAACAACGCCTCGCGAAACCGGTTCTTGATATGCACGCCATCGCGCAACCGGATCGACAGCGGATACCGATTGGCGTTGACCTTAATGTCGAGAAACACCGGCCCCGGTTTGTTGTAGAGCGTGGGCATCCAGGTCTTCACCTCCGCCAGCGTGGAAACTGTGCCCGTGGTCATAAAGCCGGAAGCCTTGGCCACGCCCGCGAGATCTACGCCGCGGCTGGTGTGCGTGGGCTGCATGCCGGTTTCGCTGTAGAGCTCGTTGTCGATGACAACGATAGAGAGGTTGCGAATCTTTTCCGCGCCGATGGTGGCGAGCGAGCCCATGCCCATCAGCATTTCGCCGTCGCCGGTGATGACCAGCACGCGGCGTTTGGGTTGCGCCAGTGCGAGGCCAACGCCGATCATCGCCGCGCCGCCCATGCCGCCCCACATATAATAATTGTTCGGGTGATCCAGTGTGCCTGCGTCGTAGCAAGACGAGCCTAAGCCGGTGACGAGCAGCGTGTCGCCGCGTTCACCCAGAATGGTTTTGACGGCAACGCGTCGGTCGAGTGTGGATTTTTTTGCAGTTGCCATATTATTTGCTCCAGTCTTTAAAACCAACCACGCGTTGTCCGATGAGCACGGCCACCGGGCGGCAGGTTTGAAACGCCATCATCGCTGCGGCGAATACGGTTTCGCCCACCAGCGCGGCGTCGTTCACGTGATTGACTACCACGCCTACGTCGTCCAGCACCTTGGCGGTGCTTTGGCCCATCGGCAATTGCCACGGGTTGAATTCACCCCACTCGCCGCGCATGGTCACCAGGGTCAGCAGCGGAAAGCGGCATTCGCGGATGGTGCCGAGCATGTTGATGCAGTTGCCCACGCCGGAGCTTTGCATCAGCAGCGCGCCGCGGTCGCCGCCCAGCCACGAGCCGGCGAGCATCGCCACGCCCTCTTCCTCGGTGGTGAGTGAAACCGCGCGCATGGCTTTATCGGCATGGCAGCTTTTGATCAAAACGGTGTGGCCGGCGTCGGGCACGTAGGCGATCTGCCGGATGCCGACTTTTTTGAATACGTTGTAGATGTCCAGCGGCCAGGTTGGCGCGGCTGGTTTTTTTGTGACTTTCAAATGAAACCTCCCGTCAGTTTAACTACTCAATCTTTACGTTGGCGGCTTTAATCACGCCAGCCCAACGTGCATAATCGTCCTTGATGATTTTTGCAAACGCCGCCGGGCTGTTGCCGACGATGCTGGCGCCTGTCGGCTCGAAGCGTCCGCGCACCTCCGGCAGAAACAATATGCGCCGGGTTTCGTGATACAGCTTATCGACGATGGCCGTTGATATTTTCGCGGGGGCGAGCAGGCCGTACCATAAGTCCGATTCAAAGCCCGCCAGCCCCGGCGTCTCGCCCACCGCCGGCACGTTGGGTAGCGAAGGCGAACGCTTCTTGCTCGATACGCCGATTACACGCACCTTGCCGCTTTCAATCAAAGGCGTTGCCGTCAAAATGCTGACGAACATGAATTTCACTTCGCCGCCGATCAGCGCCACCAGCGCCGGGGACGCGCCCTTATAGGGAATGTGGGTCATGTCGAGCTTGGCAATGGTGCGCAGGCTTTCCCCGGCCAAATGCGCGCCGCCGCCGTTGCCGGACGATCCGTAATTGAATTCGCCCGGCTTCGATTTGATCAGCGCCACCAGCTCGGCCACCGATTTTGCCGGCACCGAAGGGTGCAGCAGCAAGGCAAACGGCAGCACGGCGGCCTGCGTCACCGGCGCGAAATCCTTGACCGGATCGAAGGTGATCTTGCCGAGGTGCGGATTGATGACAATGGTGGCGTTGGTGTTGAACAGCAGCGTGTGGCCGTCGGCGGGCGCTTTCGCCACGATGTCGGTGCCGATGTTGCCGCCGCCGCCTGCGCGGTTGTCCACGATTACCGGCTGACCCCACGTCTCGGTGTACCGCACGGCGATGGCACGCGCCATGATGTCCGTGCCACCGCCGGGGGGAAACGGAACGATCATGCGGATCGGCCTCGCCGGGTAAGTTACGGGCTCGATCGGCACGGCTGCGCTGGCGCAGGGCACGGTGATGGCAATGGCGATGGCGAACCACGCAGCCGCAAGAGCACGCCATGGCGGGCACGATTTCAACAAGGTGAGGGGCATTGGGCGGCGCGACGGTAAGGCGGAAATTCGACTGCCCAACTATACTCCAGATTCTTGCGCATTTGACGGCGCGCCGCTGGTAGCGTTTGCCGCGTGCTGGTAAATTCGGATCATCATGGTAAATACTCGAAAAATTATTGCCGCTGCCGCACTGACGGTCGCCAGCAGCCTCTGCGCCCTATGCACCCTGTGCGCGGCGCAGGGATTCCCGTTTCGTCCGGTGCGTATCATTTCGGGTTTTGCGCCCGGCGGCGCCACCGATGTGGCCGCGCGCGCGGTGTCGCAACGACTCAGTGAATCGCTCGGGCAGCCCGTGGTCGTCGAAAACCGGCCCGGTGCGGCGGGCATCATCGCCGCCGAGATGGTGGCGCGTTCCACGCCCGATGGTCACGCGATGTACCTGGCGAACGCCACGCTTGGCGCGCCGACGCTGTTTGCCAAGCTGCCGTTCGATATCACGAAGGATTTCGGCTTTGTGTCGCTCATCGGCATGGGTGCCTCGGCGCTGGTGCTGCATCCGTCGGTGCCGGCGAAAAACGTCAAGGAGTTGATCGCGCTGGCACGCGCGCATCCGGGCAAGTTGAACTACGCGTCAGGCGGCACCGGCAACATCACGCACTTGCAGATGGAGTTGTTTGTGTCGATGGCGAAACTCAGCATGGTGCATGTGCCGTATAAAGGCGGCGCGCCCTCGACCATTGCCACCATCAGCGGCGAAGCGCAGCTCATGTTCAGCTCGCTGGCCACCACGTTGTCGCCGATAGAGCAGGGGCGCCTGCGCGCGCTGGCGGTGTCCACTCCGAAGCGCAGCGCCGTGCTGCCGCAAGTGCCCACGGTGAGCGAGGCCGGCTTGGCGGGTTACGAAGCCAGTTCATGGTACGGTTTGATCGTGCCGGCAGCGACGCCGCCGGCGATTCTTGCGCGCCTGAGTAACGACACCATCAAGGCGCTTGAATTTAGTGAAGTGAAAGAACGTCTGGTGAGTCAGGGTATCGTGCCCGCAGTGGGCGGCACGGATGAATTTCGAAAATATATGGCTTCGGAAATTCCCAAGTGGGCGAAAGTGATACGCGAGGCGAAAATACCGCCACAATAAGTATTTATTTTTAAACGGGTTTTAAAGGATCGTTTATGTACGTTAAATCCATACCCGACAACGCTGAATTTGATTATGTGATTGTCGGCGCAGGTTCATCCGGTTGTGTGATGGCCGAGCGGCTGAGCGCCAATGGCAAGCACAGCGTGCTGCTGCTTGAAGCGGGTGGGCGCGACACCAGCTTCAACATCAAGGTGCCGTTGTATGTGGCGCATGTGTTGAACGACGAGTCGCTGATCTGGCCGTACATGACCGAGCCGCAGACGCATCTCAATGGCCAGCCGCAACGCTGGACGCGCGGGCGCGTGATCGGTGGTTGCAGTTCGATCAACGGCAATCTGTTCGTGCGTGGCGACCCCAAGGAATACGATAACTGGCGCGCGCTCGGCTGCGAAGGCTGGGGTTACGATGATTTGATGCCGATTTTCAAACGACTGGAAGATTTCCCGGAGGGCGATCAGAAAGTGCGCGGCAGCGGTGGCCCGATACATTGCACGCCGCTGACGAAATTTGATCCGCTGTCGGATGCGTTTCTGGATGCCTGCGGCGAAGCGGGCTATCGCAAGCTCGATGATTACAACGACGGCAGCTACGAAGGCGCGTTCTACCTTCAATACTCTACCCGCAATGGTTGGCGCAACAGCACGCCGGTGGGGTATCTCAATCCGGCATTGAAGCGGCCCAATCTGACAGTGTTGCCGAATGCCATCGTGACGCGCGTGTTGCTGGAGGGCAAACGCGCGACGGGTATCGCCTACAGGCTGGGCGAAACCAACCTGCAAGTGAAAGCACGGCGAGAAGTGATTTTGTCTGCCGGCCCACTGGCGTCCCCGAAGTTGCTCGAGTTGTCGGGTATCGGCAACAGCGAAGTGCTGCAAAAACACGGCATCGCCGTCACGCATCATCTGCCTGGCGTGGGCGAAAACCTGCGCGATCACCCCAACACGCGCATCACCTATGAGTGCTCGCAGCCCATCACCATCAACGACGTACTGCGCAGCCCGTGGGCCAAACTAAAAGAAGGTCTGCGCTTTGTATTCAAGCGCGAAGGCTTGCTGACGATATGTTCGGCAACGGCGCAGATGAATCATCGCAGCAGCGACAAAGCGCA
>CANIID010000341.1 GCA_947467315.1 Betaproteobacteria bacterium
GCAGCAGTTGCTTGGAGACCACTTGCGTGGCTGGATACAGCCGTGTGCCGGAGCCGCCGGCGAGGATGATGCCTTTCATGCGGTGCCTCGGTTGGCGTAGTTGGTTTCGACCCAGTTACGATACGCGCCACTGGTCACGTTGTTCACCCATTCCTGATGGGATAAATACCACGCCACCGTCTTGCGCAGGCCGGATTCAAACGGTTCGGCGGGACTCCAGGCGAGCTCATTCTTCATTTTGGTTGCATTGATCGCGTAACGCCGGTCGTGTCCCGGGCGGTCTTTCACGTAAGCGATCAGTTTTGCATGCGGCGCATGGCTGGGCAATGCGTCGTCGAGGATGGCGCACAGCGTATGCACGACGTCGAGGTTGGTTTTTTCGCTGTTCCCGCCGATATTGTAGGTCTCGCCAATACGGCCTTTGTGCAGCGCCGTGCGGATGCCCGCGCAATGGTCGGTTACATGCAGCCAGTCACGTATTTGCTGCCCGTCGCCATAAACAGGCAGTGGCTTTTGCTCAAGCGCGTTGCGGATCATCAGCGGAATCAGTTTTTCGGGAAATTGAAAAGGTCCGTAATTGTTGGAGCAATTGGTGGTGATCGTCGGCAAACCGTACGTGTGGTGATAAGCCCGCACCAGATGGTCAGACGCGGCTTTTGATGCCGCATAAGGGCTGTTGGGCGCGTAAGCGGTAAGTTCGCTGAATGCAGGATCGGCTGGGCCCAAGGAACCGTACACCTCGTCGGTAGAAACATGCAGAAAGCGGAATTGGCTTTTGGCGGGCTCGGTCAGCGCGCCCCAGTAAGCGCGCGCTTCTTCCAGCAAACTGAAGGTGCCGACAACGTTGGTTTGCACGAATTCACCAGGGGCATGAATCGAACGATCCACATGACTTTCTGCCGCAAGATGCACGATGGCGCTGGGCTGGTGCTGCTGTAACAAACTGGCGACGAGCGCGCGGTCGTTGATGTCGCCCTTAACGAAAATGTGGCGTGCGTCGCCGCGCAGGCTGGCCAGGTTATCGGGATTGCCGGCGTACGTCAGCTTATCCAGATTGACGACCGGCGTGCCCTCAGTAGCGATCCAGTCGAGCACAAAGTTTGCGCCGATGAATCCCGCGCCGCCGGTGACGAGTATCAATGCGATGCTCCCGCCAGCACAGCAATAAATGTATTCAGGATGGGGCGGGTCATGTGGGCGTGGTTGTGATGGTAGGCATTTTCGCCCCTGAATGCTAACCTGTGAGGCGGATAGGCTGAATTACGAAATTAGCCCATTATAACAAATACATACGTTCAAGAATCGTAAACTCGCTGTTCACATGCCGCAGATATTGTTGGTCAAAACCTCGTCGCTGGGCGATGTCGTTCACAACCTTCCGGTTGTCAGCGATATTCGGCGCCATGCGCCTAATGCCGGGATCGATTGGGTGGTGGAAGCATCGTTTGCCTCGATCGCGGCCCTGCATCCGGCGGTGCGTCGCGTGGTTCCGGTGGCGCTGCGCCGTTGGCGTCGTGATTTGCTGAGTGCGAAAACGCGCGCGGAGATTTGTTCATTCGTCAGTGCGCTGCGCGAATGTGAGTACGATGCCATTATCGATACGCAGGGGCTGCTGAAAAGTGCGCTGGTTGCACGAGCCGCGCGCGGCAACTGTTATGGCTTGGATAGACTTAGCTCGCGCGAGCCGCTGCGGTTTTTGTATGACCGCACCTTCCGTGTGCCGTGGGGCCAGCATGCGGTTACGCGCAATCGCAGCCTGGCGGCGCAGGCGCTGGGCTATGCCGTGCCTGCGACCGTCGATTACGGCATTGCCGCGCAGCCACGCGATTTTCCCTGGCTGCCCGGCAAGCGCTACGCCGTGCTGTTGCACGCCACCAGCGCGGATCGCAAGCTGTGGCCAGATGAATTTTGGGCGGAATTATATAAGTATATGTTTTTAAGGGATATTTTATGCGTATTGCCTTGGGGAAACCCTGCCGAGCGGGTGCGCAGTAAGCGACTCGCGGCGGCCAGCGGCCATGCCATCGTGCCACCCGCGCTGTCGATAGACGAGTTGGCCGCACTGCTCGCCGGCGCGCAAGGCGTGGTGGGTGTGGACACCGGGCTCACGCATCTTGCGGCGGCGCTGAACGTGCCCACACTCGGCATTTACTGCGCAACCGATCCCGCCGCGACGGGTATCCACGGCTGCGCGCGCGCGATCAATCTCGGCAGCATTGGCGCGCCGCCCGCAGTGGCTGATGTGATCGATGCCTGGAATAAAGTCACGGGATAGCCATGTCACGCATTGCCTACAGTCTGCTGTTGTATCTCGCGCTGCCGTATGTGTTACTGCGGCTGTGGTGGCGCTCGCGTCGCCAGCCGGAGTATCTGCAACATATCGGTGAGCGCTTCGGGTTCTACTCAGACAAACCGGATGCATCGCCGTTGATCTGGCTGCATGCCGTATCCGTCGGCGAAACGCGCGCCGCCGATCCGCTGATACGCGCCCTGTGCGACAAATATCCCGATCATCGTATTCTGCTCACCCACATGACGCCCACCGGGCGCGAGGCGGGCGTCGCGTTGTTCGGCGATAGCATTCTGCGCATGTATCTGCCCTACGATTATCCCGGCGCGGTGCGGCGCTTCCTCGCCCATTTCCGCCCGCGCATTGGCCTGTTGATGGAAACGGAAATCTGGCCGAATCTGGTTCACGCGTGCAAATCGCGCGGCGTGCCGTTGCATCTGGTCAATGCGCGGCTATCGGAAAAGTCGTTCGCGAATTATCAGCGCATGCGCGCGCTGACCGCTCCCACGCTGCGCGACCTGACGGCCATCGCTGCGCAAACCGCCGCCGACGCTCAACGCTTCACGGCGCTGGGTGCGCCAAATGTCAGCGTGTTCGGCAATCTCAAGTTTGATGTCGAGCCGCCTGCCGCGCAGATCGCCGAAGGCGCGCGGCTGCGCACAAGCCTCGGCGCGCGCGCCGTGTTGCTGGCGGCGAGCACGCGCGACGGAGAGGAATTGTTGTTTATAAACAATAATTTGCACTTAACCCCCGAGGCGCCGAACGGGCTGTTGATCCTCGTGCCGCGTCACCCGCAACGCTTCAACGACGTAGCGTTGATGCTGGAACAACACGGCGTGCGGTATCAGCGGCGCAGCGACAACACGGCGCTACGCGCCGATACGCAAGTGTTGCTCGGCGACAGCATGGGCGAACTGTTTGCATACTACGCGGCGTGCGACGTGGCGTTTATCGGCGGCAGTTTATTGCCGTTTGGCGGGCAGAATCTGATCGAAGCCTGCGCGCTGGGCAAACCCGTACTCGTCGGGCCGCACACCTACAATTTCGCCGATGCTGCGGAGAGCGCAATTGCCGCGGGTGCTGCGTTGCGGGTGATGGATGCAGCCGATCTCGCGCGCAAAGCATCAGCGCTGTTGACGCACCCCGCGCTGATGCAACGCATGGGCGAGGCCGCGCTTCAGTTCAGTAAAACGCATCGCGGCGCCGCGCAAAAACTGCTGGAAACGCTGCGTTTTTAGCGCGTGAAGCACGTGTTTTCGGTGACGACCCCGTCCACGCGCAGATCGCTTGCGTCCATAGGCAGATCGGCGACCATCTGACATTCGAAAGCGGCGGCAATGACCGCAGGGCGCGGCGCAAAGCGCGCCAGCAGTTCGTCGTAGTAACCGCCGCCGTAACCCAGCCGGTCGCCACGCGCGGTAAACGCCACGCCAGGCGCGATCACCAGATCAATTTCGTCCAGTGGCGCGGGGGCGCAGCGGTCAGGGCGCGGCTCGCGTATGCCCCAAATACCCGCTTGCAAATCAAGCGCTATGTTGGTCACCCAATAAAGTTGCAGTGATCGCGTGGCTTTGTCTACTCGGGGCAGCGCCAGTTTTTTATGCGTCAGCACCTGCGACACCAGCTCGTGCGTATCGAATTCGCTGCCGAAGCTGGCGTAGGCCAGCACGCTGCGGGCGCGCTGAAAACATTCCAGATTCAGAATTTGACGGGTAATGCGCCCGCTGGCCGCGGCGCGGGCGGCTGGATCCAGCGCATCGCGCTGACGAAGGATGGTTTGACGAAGTGTTTTTTTCGCCGCGGACAGTGACTGCCGATGCGGCGTTTCCGTCATGCTGCGCGAACTACTTGCGTTCCAGCCAGGCGCTGACGGCCGAGAGTTCTTCTTCGGCGAGCCGGCCCACGGCGGCCTTGAGCCGCAGCGTGGAGAGGATGTAGTTGTATTTGGCCTGCGCGAGATCGCGGCGTGCGGAGAACAGCTGCTGCTGCGCATTCAGCACATCGACTTGCGTACGCACGCCGACTTCGCGTCCGAGGCGCGAGGAATCCAGCGCGCTTTGCGACGAGGTGAGCGCCGCTTCCAGCGCTTTAACCTGCGCAATCCCGCTGGTGACCCCGAGGTAATTTTGCCGTGCGTTGAGCTCCGCGGTGCGGCGCGCGTTTTCAAGGTCTTGCCGCGCTTTGTCTTCGTTGGCGCGCGCCTCGCGCACGCGCGAATTGACCAGGCCGCCCTGATAAATCGGCACCGCCAGTTGCAGGCCGATAATTTTGTTATTGATGTCATTGCCAGCGCCGCCGAAGGTGCCGGCACCGCTGCGGTTTTCGCTCACGGAGGCAAAGGCGTCCAGCGTCGGATAATGCGCGGCGCGGTTGCGCTCAACTTCTTGATTGGCCAGCGTGGCGCCTGCTTCCGCCGCGCGCACCAGCAGATTGTTGCCGCGCGCCTCGTCCACCCATTTGTCCATGGCGGCCGGTTCGGGCGATATCAGTTTGAGCGCGGGGCTCAAGGGCGCCAACGGGGGCGCGGTACGGCCGATCAACTGGTCGAGGGTGCGGGTTTTTATTTCGAGATCGCTGCGCGCGGCGATCTCCTGCGACACGGACA
>CANIID010000342.1 GCA_947467315.1 Betaproteobacteria bacterium
ATCAGACGCCCAATCAATTCCACCATCTCCGTAGAGATACCGTTGCGCTCCAAGGTGCTTGGCTTCATAAGAGGTCACTCCATTTATGCGGAATGGAGTCATTATAAACGGTACTTTAGTAATTACTATATCCCTTAGTCTCGCCGAAACTGCGGTGACGTTGTAGACACAAGCGGCAATTCAAGGCGACGACGGATTCGAAGCACGGCTCGACTCCGCCATCTGTTGCCAGCCGCTTTTAGCCAGCCCCGCGTCTCACGCAGCCGACGCCAGCACGCTTGCCGGCTCAATCAAGCCGGCGGACAACATTGCTTTTTCCAGTTTGCGACGTTCGGCGTCTTCCAGTGGCAGCAGCGGTTCGCGCACCATGTTGGACGCGATGATGCCGAGCCGCTTCAACGCCGCCTTGGTGCGCACGTGGCGCAGCGAGCGCGGCGGGGTGCCATAGAGGTAATGCGACATAGGCGCGAGCTGGTCGGCAAATGTGCGCGCCTTGGCGTAGTCGCCTTCACGCGCCGCATTGAACATGCCTATGACGATGTCCGGCAGGAGCCCCGCTATGCCGAGCAGCACGCCATCCGCGCCGATCACGAGGGTCGGTAACAAAGCCGCATCGTAGGCAGACAGTATCGACACGTCGGGACGCGCACGGCGAATCGCGCGGTACTGATCCTGATAAGCCCCGATGTCTGTCACCGCCTGCTTGACGGCGACGACCGTGGGCACGGTTTCGAGTATGCGCACCAGTGTATTGGTGTCGAACTGCGCCGCGACAGAATTGAACACGATGAGTGGCAATGACGTGGATTTCCCCAAGCGCTGATACAACGTCTCCGCGTGTCCTGGCGCGCGGCTGTTCTGCCAATCGCGCACGGGAACGACGATCACGGCGTCCGCGCCGGCGGCTTCGGCCTGCTTCGTTTGCAGAATCATTTCGCGTGTGGAGTTGCCGCATACGCCCGCCACCAGCTTGACGTGACGCGGCACAACGCGCCGTGCAATGGTGACGACAAGACTACGATCCTCGTTCTCCAGACACGTGCCTTCTCCGGCGTTGACGTTGACCACGATGCCACACACGTCTGTCCGCGACAGGATCCAACGCAGGTAGCTTTCGATGCCCGCCTCGTCGATCGACTGGTCGTCGTGCATGGGGCACACCGGCGCGACAAAGACGCCGGTGCAGCTTCTGGAATTGGGTTGCATAAGTCTTGATCCTCGTAAGTTCAGTGTCGTTCCGGCATTACTCGTGGATGCCTGCATCCTTGATCACCTTGCCCCACTTGGCCATGTCAGCCTTGATGTAGGCCGCCAGTTCCGCGGGCGTGCCGCCCGCGACTTCCACCCCGATGGCGAAGAATTTTTCCTTGATGTCGGGCTTGTTGAGCACGTTCAAAATTTCCGTATTCAGCAGGCTCACCACTTTTACGGGCGTTCCGTACGGGGCAAAAATTCCCGTGGGCACATCGGCACGAAATCCCGGCAGGCCCGATGCCGCCATCGTCGGCAAGCCGGGTGCAAGCGCCGACGGCGCGACGCTGGTCACCGCCAACGCCCGTAAGCGGCCCGGCTTTAGGTGCGGGGCCACCGCGCCCGCGTTGCCGAACATCAATTGCACCTGACCACCGAGGAGCGCGGTGAGGGCCGGCCCGTTGCCTTTGTACGGCACGCGCACAATGTTGATGCCCGCCATCGCCTTGAAAAGTTCGCCAGTGAGATGGGTGGCCGCGCCAGTCGAACCTGAACTGAAGTTGAGTTCCCCCGGCTTTGCCTTGGCGAGTGCGATAAGGTCTTTGACGCTGGTTGCGGCGATGGCAGGATGAACCACGAGCACATTGGGCGAGCTTGCCGCCAGCGTGATCGGGGCAAAACTCTTTAAGGCATCCCATGGCACCTTGTCGCGCAGAAACCCGGTGAGCCACAGCGGGCTGCCGTAGGCAAGTATGGTGTAGCCGTCGGCCAGCGCCCTGGCGCCGAGTTCAGGTGTAATGCTGCCCCGGTTATCGACAACGATCTGCTGGCCGAGGCTGGCTGAAAGCCCTTGCGCGATCAGCCGCGCCACGATGTCGCTGGCGCCGCCGATTTCAGGCGCCAGCATGCGGATCGGCTTGGTGGGATAGTCTTGTGCCATTTGAGACGAAACGTTGGCTGTCAGAAACAGCAGTCCCGTCAAAACAATAGGTTTACCTTTGCCGCGCAAGCTATTCTCCCTCGCAAAACAGTGATTCGGGCACGTTACAAGGCACTTCTATAAATTCTGTTTAAAACCGGCGATTCGCCTCTGAATCACCAGATTTTACACTTTTCCGGTTTTGATCCAATTTTTCGGGTTTTTAGTCGTTTTTGAGCATAATTCAGACCCTTTTTGGCCTCTTTGCCTGTTCCCACCGAACCCAAACTAACCACTCATGCCGATTGCGCATTGACCAAGATCTGTCGAGTGCCGGCGGTGGTCAATCGCAGATCGGCACAACCCGCCAAATGATCAAATTTGAATCGGCGGTAACACGCGAACGACAATCCGATCACCACTCCCAGCGACTTGAGCCGTTCCGCTCGGCTGAATAAAAGAGCGGCTTAAATCCTCAATGAAAAGTTTACAAGATCATGCTGATCGGTGGCACACTTGTGCGCAACCTAACGTGTTTCGGCCCTTCGACCTTTCGAGAATAGCCCATGTCGCTACCGCTAATTCCCACCACCATCATCGGCAGCTTGCCCAAGCCTTCCTGGCTGGCGGCGGATTGGTACAGCATCGCCGGCAACTGGCGCTTGTCGGGCGAGGCCTTGCGCGAAGCGCAGGACGACGCCACGCGGCTGGCGGTGGCGGAGCAAATCGCGGCAGGCATCGATATCTTGTGCGACGGCGAACAGCGCCGCCCCACGCATCACACGTATTTTCTCACCGGGCTGAACGGCGTTGATTTCAAAACGCTGAAGCCGAAAACGGTACGTGCTGGCAAACTCACGCAGGACGTG
The DNA here is from genome assembly GCA_947467315.1 of Betaproteobacteria bacterium. Lineage (GTDB taxonomy): Bacteria > Pseudomonadota > Gammaproteobacteria > Burkholderiales > SG8-41 > UBA5216. Next base: position 2,980 of record CANIID010000342.1, read on the forward strand.
CCGCGTGTGGTTGGGCCGCTGTCGCTGCGCGCGAAGCTCACACTCGACGATTATGCGTTTGTGCGCGGCATCACTACAGCGCCGGTGAAGATGACGCTGCCGGGGCCTTCAACCCTGGTGGATGGCGTGCTGGACGAATACTACGGCGACGAACGCGCGCTGGCGTTCGCCTACGCCGACGTGTTGAACGAGGAAATGCGCGCGCTGGTGGCGGCGGGCTGCCGGATCATTCAGCTCGATGAACCGGCGGTGACGCGGTTGCCGGAAAAATTGCACGCATGGGGCGTCGAAGCGCTCGACCGCGCGTTCGCCGGCATCGACGCGATCACGTGCGTGCATGTGTGCTACGGCTACGGCCAGCGCGCCCGCGCGGGCAAGCAGTGGAAGCACGGCTACGATGAAATTCTGCCGGCGCTGGCGAAGGCGAACGTGCAGCAGGTGTCGCTCGAGTTCGCCGAACCAGCGTTGCCGCCGTCGCTGCTGGCCATGCTGCCCGGCAAGGTCATTCAATACGGCGTGATTGATGTCGGGCACAACGACATTGAAACCGCGGCGCAGGTGGCGGAGCGCCTGCGCGCCGCGCTGGAGGTGATTCCCGCGAATCGATTGATCGCCGCGCCGGATTGCGGATGTACCGCGTTGCCACGCGGTGTGGCACGCGCCAAGCTCGATGCGCTGGTCGGCGGCGCGCGTATCGTTCGTGCGGAACTGGAAAAGAAAGGCTAACGCGATGGGCACTGCCAACATCAAATTGCGCTTCGGCGTAGTCGCAATCACCGCGATCGTGACAGGCTCAAGTTACGCACAAACCTTTCCCGTGCGCCCCATGCGGCTGATCGGCATCGCCACGCCGGGCAGCCCCAGCGATGTCATCGGCCGCGCCGCCGCCGAAGTGCTGGCGCGTCAGCTTGGTGTGAACATCGTGGTGGAAAATCGCCCCGGCGCGGGCGGCACCATCGCGGCGGGTGCGGCGGTGCGCAGCGAGCCGGACGGGCATTCGCTGCTGCTCACGGCCTCGGCGCAGTCGGGTATGCCGTGGCTCTACAACAATCTCGGCTACGATCCGATACGTGATTTTGCTGGTGTTGCCACGCTGGCGGAGTTGCCCAACCTGCTGGTGGTGCCGCCGCAGCGCGGCTGGGCCTCGATCAAGGATTTGATCGCGGTGGCGAAAAACAAACCGCGCGCGCTTAACTTCGGCTCCGGCGGCGTCGGCAGCGGCACGCATATGAGTTCAGAAAAGTTGATGCTTGCCGCCGGCGTGACCGCCACGCACGTGCCGTACAAGGGCACATCGGAAGGTTTGATCGAAGTCATGGCCGGGCGGCTCGACTGGTTTTTTTCGCCGGCTGCCGCAGCGGTGCCGCTGGTGAAAGACGGCAGATTAAAGGCGCTGGCCGTCAGTTCCAAACGCCGCATGACGCTGTTGCCGGAGTTGCCGACCACCACCGAAGCGGGCGTGCCGGATGCCGAGTACCAATTCTGGGTGGGGCTGCTTGCGCCGCGCAAGACGCCGCGCGCGGTGGTCGCGAAGTTGAATGCCGAAGCGCAAAAAGCGCTAGGCACACCGGAACTGCGCGAGCGTTACCGCATGCTCGGCGCGGAAACGCTGCTGATGAAGCCGGAAGAGTTCGACACGTTTTTACTCGCCGATGCCGAAGCCGCCGGCAAAATCGTCAAGGCGGCGGGCATCAAGGCGCAGTAGCGCCGGCGCGAATACTACTGCGCCAGCCGTTTAGTGCCCGCTTACTTCGCGCGCAACGAAGCATCCAGCCCGCGCAGCAACGGCACGCACACATCAATCACGGGTGTCGGAACGCCGAGCTGGCGTGCGAACGCCTGCGTCTGACCCAGCAGGCCATCGATCTCCAGCGATTTGCCCGCGAGCACATCCTG
>CANIID010000343.1 GCA_947467315.1 Betaproteobacteria bacterium
GGCGTCATTTTCGGATTGAACAACGCGCCGATTTGTTTGTGTACTTCGGTGGCGATGAAGTTGAGCCACTCCAACAGGTGATAGCGTTCGATGCTGCCGAACTTGGGCGCGAGGTGCGCGGCCTGGTTCTGGTCGGAGATATATTGCAGGATCACCGCCACCTCGGTAAGCACATCGCCGTTGTCGAGCTTCAGCGCAGGCACGTAGCCTTTGGGATTGATCTCCCAGTAGTCGGCGCCGGATTCCGTTACTTTCTTGGGAATATCAACGCGCTCAATGGTGAATTCGCAGCCGGCTTCGTGCAGTACGATGTGCGGGGCCAGTGAGCAAGCGCCAGGGGAATAATAAAGCCTCATATTTTATCCTTTAAAAACATGCACTTATTATATACACACCCCAAGCGATGCGTAAAGTATTCTGTGTCCGCGCGTTCAATCCACCCGCGCACCCGACGCCTTGACGATGGCGCCCCACACCGCGGTTTGCTCGCGCAGATTGACGTCGCACTGTTCGGGCCGCGAACCGACGATTTCGATGTCGGCCTGCGATAGACGCGCGCGCACGTCGGGTGCCTGCAAGCCTTTGACGATATCGGCGTTGAGTTTATTCAACACTGCGGGCGGCGTGCCGGCGCGCACAATGATGGCCCAGATGCCGGTGCCGGCGCGATACGCGGGCAGGGTTTCACCCACCGTGGGCACATGGGGCAGCGACGGTGCGCGCTTGGGATTGGTGCCGGCGATCACGCGCAGCTTGCCCGATTGAATGTACGGCACGGCCTCGGCGAGTATCGTTGCCAGCAGCGGCACCCGGCCCGGCAGCACGTCGAGCGTGGCGAGGCTGCTGCCTTTGTACGGCACATGCTGAATGTTGATGCCCGCCGCGAGGCGCAACGCCTCCGCCGCGATGTGATTCGCCGTGCCCGAGCCGCCGGTGGCATAGGTGATTTCACCGGGGCGCGCCTTGGCCAGCGTGATGAGCTCCGTCACGTTCTTCGCCGGAAACGACGGATGCGCCAGCAGCACGCCGTAGAGCGTGCCGATCTGCGTGACGCAGGAAAAATCTTTTTGCGTGTCGTACGGCAGCTTCACATACAGCGTGGGATTGATCGCGTGCGCGGTGATGGCCTGCATCAGCGTGTAGCCGTCGGCGGGCGCCTTGGCGACAACCTCGGTCGCTATCGTGGTACCGCCGCCGGGACGGTTTTCAACTGTCACCTGCTGCCCCCATAGATCACCGAGTTGCTTTGCCAGCGTGCGCGAAAACACGTCGGTTTCGCTGCCCGCCGGCAGCGGCTGGATAAAGCGCACGGCGCGCGTGGGGAACGCCTGTCCTGAGCCTGTCGAAGTCGCCTGCGCACCCGACTCGTGGGCGGCGGTCGCAGCGAATAGCAGTAACAGGGCCGAAACACCCATCCGCAATGCATTTTGGTTACGCCGCATCATGTCCCCCCTCGCTCATTGCCACGCAATGTAGCAGTAAGCCCGACTCTGTGCAAAACGTGCAAAAGTGCAAAACCAATTCGAGTGAGTGATAATGCTTTCCAGGCAATTCTCCTGGAGGCAGGCCATGTCGGTGATGGGATTGGGATACGTCGGGATGGAAGCGAAAGACCTCGACGTGTGGCGCAAGTTCGGCACCGAGGTGCTGGCGATGCAGGTGATCGAACGCGACGCGGACACGGTTGCGCTACGCATGGATGAGCGTTGCCAGCGTGTGCTGGTGCAGCGCGGTGAAAACGATGCGCCGGCGTTTTTTGGTTTTGAAACCCCTGATGCGCAGGCTATGCAAGCGGTCATCAACAAGCTGGAGGCATCCGGCGTCACCCTCACCCGCGCCAGCGAAAAAGAACTGGCCGCGCGCCGCGTCGAGGCGATGGCGTGGTGCCGCGATCCGTCCGGCAACCGCATCGAAATTTTTCATGGGCTTGCCACCGGCGAACAAAACGGCGACGGCCCGCTCGCGCTGCCGCGCCCGCACAGCGGCTTTCGCACCGGGCCGCTCGGCATGGGCCACGTGGTGTTTCACGTCGAAGACATTGATGCCTCCAGCCGTTTTTACCGCGATCTGCTGGATTTTCGTTTGTCCGACTACATGATCAAGCCGTACCGGCTGATGTTTCTGCGCGCCAATCCGCGCCATCACAGCGTGGCGCTGCTGCAATCGCCGAAGCCTGGCGTGCATCACGTGATGTTCGAAGTGCTGGCGCTGGACGACGTGGGCCGCTCGTACGACGCCGCACTGGAAAACTGGCGCATCGGCCAAACGCTGGGCCGCCACGCCAACGACTGGGTGTTGTCGTTCTACGCCTTCTGCCCGGCGGGTTTCATGATGGAAGTCGGCTTTGGTGGACGCACAGTGGACGAGGCCACCTGGACCGCGCGCGAAGTCACCCACGGCGGCAGTATGTGGGGCCACGACCGTTTATACATGGACGAAGATCGCCGCCGCATTGCGAATGAAGCGCGCCGCGCGGTGGTCAACGCCGGACTCGGCGGGCCGCTGCAAATCACGCGCGGGCAGTATAACGAGGTGAAGTGATAGCACGCCTGCCCATTGCCGTGCTGCTGTCGTGGACGGCGGCGCACGCAATGGCGCAATCCGCTGATTCTCATTTTCCCCTTTATCCCACCCGGCCCGTACGCATCATCGTCAACTTCGCCGCCGGCGGCCCTTCGGATATCGTGGCGCGCATCGTCTCAGCCAAGCTGACGGATGCGTGGGGCAAGCCGGTCGTCGTTGAAAACATCGCGGGCGGCGGCGGTAACATCGGCGTGGAGCGCGCGGTGAAAGCCACGCCGGATGGTTACACCATGCTGCTGTCGGGCAGCTCTCCGATTGTGATCAATCCGAGTCTGCTCGAAAAAACACTGTTCGATCCGGTACGTGATCTCGCGCCGATATCACTCATTTGCACCATCCCGAATCTGCTGGTGATCCATCCGGCGCTGGCGGCAAAATCGGTCGAAGAATTTGTCGCGCTGGCCAAAAGCAAACCGGGGCAATTTACCTTCGCATCGTCCGGCAGCGGCACCGCCACGCATCTGGGCGGCGAGTTGTTCAAGGCGCGCGCAGGCCTTGATCTGCGGCACATTCCCTACAAAGGCACGGGCTTGATGATCCCCGATCTGGTGGCGGGCCGCGTCACTATGACGATAGCCGCCGTGTCCACGTTTCTGCCGATGGTGCGCGACGGCAGATTGCGCGCCATTGCCGTCGCGTCGGAAAAACGCACGACGGCATTGCCCGATGTGCCGACCGTGGCGGAATCCGGCTATCCCGGCTTCGACACCTCCTCGTGGCAGGGCGCGTGGGCGCCGGCAAAAACACCCGCGCCGCTGGTGCGCAAGCTCAATCAGGATTTGCTCAAACTGATCGCGCTGCCCGACGTGCGCGCACGCTTCGCCGAACTCGGCATGGAACCCGCCGGCACCAGCGAACAGGCATTGGCGCGCGTGATTCAATCCGATCTGGTGAAGTGGGCCAAAGTCATCAAGACCTCGGGCGCGAAAGCAGAATAGCGGCCAGCGTTGCTTTCCCGCGCACTACGACCGCGGCAGTTTACGCAGCCGGTCCATCTCGACGGCCAGATTTTTGCCTTCTTCAAGCAAGCGCGCGCGTGCGGCACGCACCAGACTCTCATCGGGCAACGAACTCGCATCCAGCAGCGGCACGACGCGCGCACGGTCTTCGGAATAACCTTCGAGCAGGCGCCCCATGGCTTCCGTGGTGTTGCGATACTGGAAATACTCCCGTTCGAGCAAATCCTTGCGGCGCACGGCTTCCGTGGTCCAGCCGGGGCCTTGTGCATAGCGGCTGCCCATGTGCGCCCACAGTTCACGCAACCCCACACCCGTAAGATGATGATGCCGTCGGCTGGCCGCATAGAGCCGTAGTATTTCCCGCGCGCCGATCAGGTAGTGATCCGCGGCATCCACCGTCTCTCGCGGCAATGCGCCCGACTGTGCGCGCAACGCGGCGTGACTTTTTGCAACGGCCTCATACCGCGCATCCAGTACCTTGGGCGTTCCCGGCTCGTCCGCCGTCTCGGGCTTACCCGGTTCCGCGCCCAGTGCCGCCCGCAGGTGCGCGCCCGCCTCCAGCACCGAAGCGCTGGCCGCAGCGTGCTGCACGCGCTTCTGATGCACGCGGTACAGCCCGCCGCTGGTAAGCACCACGACCATCGCGACCGCCGCCGAGATAGCGATAAATTTCTGTTTGCGGGTTAACATGAGCCCTGCCGGTAAAAGGGAATTGTAGTCGAGAACCCAAGCCGGGCGGCTTTGCCGTGCGCCGCCACTTCATCTACCATGGCGGCAATCCAGCACAAGAGCGCCCGCCCGTGTCATCCGCCAGTCAAATCCAACTCGATCTTGCCGACTTCTCACGCGACATCAAACCCCGCAACCTCAACCCGTTGTGGGAGCGCACGCAGCGCATGCAACCCGGCTCGGCGTGCGTGCCCGCGCATTGGCGTTACGCCGACACGCGCCCATTGCTCGCGCGCGCCACCGAGTTGATTTCCACACGCGACGCCGAGCGACGCGTGCTGGTGCTGGAAAATCCGGCGCTGCGCGGTTCGTATCAGATCACGCAATCGCTGTTCTCGGGCCTGCAGATTATTCTGCCCGGCGAGATCGCGCCGTCGCACCGGCATACGCCCAACGCGCTGCGCTTCATCATTGAAGGCGAAGGCGCGTACACGGCGGTGGACGGCGAACGCACGCCGATGCTGCCCGGCGATTTTGTGTTGACGCCGAACTGGATGTGGCATGACCACGGCAATCTCGGCAACGCGCCGGTGGTGTGGCTCGACGGACTCGACACGCCGATCACGCAACTGTTCGGCGCGATATTTCGCGAAA
>CANIID010000344.1 GCA_947467315.1 Betaproteobacteria bacterium
TGATGAAGCTCGACGTGATGGACGGCATGGAGCGCGTGCAATTGGGCGTGGGCTACAAAATGAACGGCGTGGCCTGCGACATCCTGCCGTTTGGCGCGGAGTTGCTGGCGCAATGCGAGCCGGTGTATGAGGACATGCCCGGCTGGTCCGAGAGCACCTTGGGCGTCACGCAGTTTGAAAAGCTGCCCAAGGCGGCGCAGAACTATTTAAACCGTATGCAGGAAGTGTGCGGCGTGCCGATTGACATCGTGTCCACCGGGCCGGATCGCGAGCAAACCATCGTGCGGCGGCATCCGTTTGTGGATTAGCCGTATCGGCGCCACGCATTGCAGTACATTAAATGAAAAATGCGGAGCGATTTTCATCGTTCCGCATTTGTCGCACATCCGTTATTGCACTGGTTCTTTCGTACTCTGCTTCTATGATCCTACTGGTGCCCAGGAAGGGACTCGAACCCCCACGGTATTACCCGCCAGCACCTGAAGCTGGTGCGTCTACCAATTCCGCCACCTGGGCCAATGGAAAGCAGGCGGCGATTTTATCCGAACGCTCTGAATTATTCAAATGAAAACACGTAAAAAAGAAACCCCATCAAATCTTTCTGGCCAACCCGCCAAGCGCGGTGCGCGCACGGGTAAAGCCAAAACGGTCGCCAAAGTCGCTAAGGTCACCAACGCAGCCAGGAAATTGCCTGGCAGCCCAGTGTCACGCGAGCCACGTGAGGCGCGCGAGGCGCGTCCGCCACGCGTGCCGCGCACGCCGAGGCCGCCGAGGCATCTGGCCGATGCCGCCAACGTTACTAACGCGACTACCCCAGTGCGCAGCGACGCCGAGCGGTTATCGCTTGCCGGGCGCAACCAGCGCGATCCGTTTTATGAGCGTGAGGTGCTGAAATATGAAAATCCGCTGCCCAGCCGCGAATTTATCCTCGCCACGCTGAAAGAGCACGGTGTGCCAATGATGGAGCAGGAGTTGTGCGCACGGCTCGATATCCACGAAGACGAAGCCCGGCAGTTCACGCGGCGTCTTGCCGCGATGGAACGCGAAGGGCAGCTCATGCGCAATCGCCGTGACGCCATCTGTATCGTCGAAAAGCTCGATCTCGTCGCCGGCAAAGTGCAGGGGCACCCCGATGGCTTCGGCTTTCTGGTGCGCGACGACAAAGGCCCGGACATGTTTCTCGGCCCCGATGAAATGCGCAAGGTGCTGCACGGCGACCGCGTGATGGCGCGCATCGCGGGCATGGATAGACGCGGCCGCCCCGAGGGCAAAATCGCGGAAATTCTGGAGCGCGCGAAAACGCATCACGTCGGGCGCTTGCAGAATCGCCATGGCGTGTTTTTCGTCGTGGCGGAAGACAAGCGCATCAGCCAGGAGTTTATGGTGCCGCTGGATCAAACCGGCAACGCCAAAGCAGGGCAGGTGGTAAGTGTCGAGCTGATTGCGCAGCCCGCACGGCACAGTCAGCCGGTGGCGCGCGTGGTGGAAGTGCTTGGCGACTATGGCGACCCCGGCATGGAAATCGAAATCGCGCTGCGCAAACACTCGCTGCCGCACGTGTTCCCGCCCGAGGTCGAAAATCTCGCAGCGAAGTACGCGTCGGTGGTCACGGCGAAAGATTGCAAAGGCCGCCTTGATTTACGCGGCCTGCCGCTGGTGACCATCGACGGCGAAACTGCGCGCGACTTCGACGACGCGGTATATTGCGAAACGCACGGTCGCGGCGAGTTTCGCCTGATCGTGGCGATTGCCGATGTGAGTTTTTACGTCAAGCCCGGCGATGCCTTGGATGTCGAGGCGAAGGAACGCGGCAATTCGGTGTATTTCCCGCGCCAGGTCATCCCCATGCTGCCCGAGCACCTGTCGAATGGGCTGTGCTCGATCAATCCCGATGTGGATCGGTTGTGCATGGCCTGCGATATGACGGTCAACGCGCAAGGCAACATCACCGATTATTCGTTTCACGAGGCGGTGATGCGTTCGCACGCGCGGCTGACTTACACCGTGGTCGCGGCGATGCTGGTGGATAAGACCGCCGGTACGCCCGCGCAACGCAAGTTGTTGCCGCACCTGAAGAATCTCTACACGCTGTTCGGCAAGCTGGTTAAAGCGCGCGCCAAACGCGGTGCGATTGATTTCGAAACCACGGAAACCGAAATCATTTTCAACGACCAGCGCAAGATCGAACGCATCGTGCCGGTGAAACGCAACGACGCGCACCGCGTGATCGAAGAATGCATGCTGGCGGCCAATGTGTGCGCTTCCGATTTTCTGGCGGAAAACGGCCAGCTCATGCTGTATCGCGTGCATGAAGGCCCGACGAAAGAAAAGCTTGCCGCGCTGCGTGAGTTTCTCGGCAGCTTCGGCTTTGATCTCGGCGGTGGCGATAAACCGCATGCCAAGGATTACGCCGCGCTGCTGGCGAAAGTAAGAGACCGGCCCGACGCCCAACTGTTGCAAACGGTGATGCTGCGCTCGTTGAAGCAGGCGGTGTATAGCCCGAAAAACGCCGGTCACTTTGGGCTGGCGTACGAGTCGTATACGCATTTCACCTCGCCGATACGCCGCTATCCCGATTTGCTGGTGCATCGCGCGATCAAGGCGGTACTGGCGAAAAGCCGCTACGAACCGGGCGACTGGATCGCGCTGGGCGAGCAATGCTCCATGACCGAGCGCCGCGCCGACGAAGCCACGCGCGATGTCACCAACTGGCTCAAGTGCTACTACATGCAGGATAAAGTTGGCGAGAGTTATAACGGCAGCGTTAGTGCAGTCACCGGCTTCGGCATTTTTGTCGCCCTCGACGATATTTACGCCGAGGGGTTGGTGCATGTGTCCGATTTGGGCAAGGATTATTTTCACTTCGACGCCGCGAAACATCAGATGATGGGCGAGCGCACCAAGCGCCGTTTTCGTCTGGGCGACCGCGTGCGCGTGAAAGTGATGCGCGCGAACCTCGATTCGGCACGCATTGATTTCGCGCTCGATGACGCACCGGCAAAGTCTTAACCGTTAAATCATAACTAATTGTTTTTATTGAGTAATTTATGAGTGAATCACGAGTGATTTACGGCTTTCATGCCGTCACCAGCCATCTGCGCAGCGCGCCGGATGGGGTGCGTGAAATCTATTTCGACGCCGCGCGCAAGGATGTTCGTGGCGCGGATTTACTGGAGCTCGCCAAAACCCGCAACGTGCGCGTGATGAGCGTCGATACGCGGCGGCTAGACGGCATGACTGGCAACGCCAGCCATCAAGGTGTGGCGGCCAGCGTGGCAGAGGTCAAACTCGCCACACACATCGACGACGTTCTCGAAGCCCTCACCGAGCCTGCGTTGCTGTTGATACTCGACGGCATCACTGATCCGCACAATCTAGGCGCGTGCCTGCGCGTGGCCGACGCAATGGGCGTGCATGCGGTGATCGCGCCGAAAGATCGCGCCGTGGGGCTCAATGCGACGGTGTCCAAAGTCGCCAGCGGCGCCGCGGAAACCGTGCCTTACATACCCGTGACCAACCTCGCGCGCACGATGCGAGACCTCAAAGAACGAGAAATCTGGATTACCGGAATGGATGAGCACGGCGCCACGGATCTTTTCGCGGCCAAACTCGATGGCGCACGTGCGCTGGTGCTGGGTGCGGAAGGCGAGGGTATGCGCCGGCTCACGCGTGAAAATTGCGACGAGCTGGTGCGTATACCGATGCTGGGCCGCGTGGAAAGTCTGAATGTGTCGGTGTCGGCGGGAATTTGCTTATCTGAGACTCGGCGGCAACGCGGCGTGGCGGTCAAACCGGCCCGCTAGCCGATCGTGCGTACGGGTTACGCCGTGTTGTGCTGAATACTTTGTAAGTACTTGTTATTAAACAGATATTTTTAAATGCACACAGAGGCTTGCTTGCAATACCAGGGTGCTCCGGACATTGTCATCGCACTCCTATTGGCCTAGCTGAGTATCATTGCTGTCGCGCCTGACCAACGCGTGCTACGGCCGGCTAGCGTAACGATGGCGACTATGTGTTTTCACGTATAGTTTTGCTACACTGCTCCGGGCGCCGCACACGGTGCCATGCAGGCTTTCGTGCTTCCTACAAAGGGGTTAGGCGATGAGCAACGGGTATGGTGTAATAAAAAAAAATAACCACAGCGTACGCCAAAAAACGCTCAGGCGTTTCGGCGTAGCCGCCGCCGTGGCAGCGTGCTTTGGCATGGGCTTCGCGCAGGCCAATCCCACCAACCCGGTCGTCGCCAACGGCGCGGCGCAATTCACCACGGCGGGCAACCTGCTCACCGTGATCAACACCCCCAACGCCATCATCAACTGGGGCAGCTTCAGCATCGGCGCCAACGAAATTACCCGCTTTATGCAGCAAAGCAGCGCCAGTGCGGTACTCAATAGAGTCGGCGCGGGACGCGACCCTTCCAGTATTCTCGGCGCGCTGCAATCCAACGGGCGTGTGTTCCTGATCAACCCCAACGGCATCACTTTCGGCGCGGGCAGCCAGATCAATGTCGCTGGGCTTGTGGCCAGCACGCTGAACTTGAGCGATGCCGATTTCCTCGCCGGGCGCATGCGGTTTACTGACGGTTTGGGAAACAGCCTCATCAACAACGGCAACATCACCACCGGCACGGGCGGTAGCGTGTACCTCGTCGGCAATGCCGTCACCAACAACGGCATCATCACCAGCCCCAAGGGCGAAGTCGTGCTGGCGGCGGGCAGCAGCGTCGAACTGGTCAACCCCGGCACGCCGGATTTGCGCGTGGAAATCGTTGCGCCCGATAACCAGGCGGTGAACCTCGGGCAAATCGTTGCCGACAGCGGGCGTGTGGGCATCTACGCCGGGCTCATCAA
>CANIID010000345.1 GCA_947467315.1 Betaproteobacteria bacterium
ACATTTGCACGCGGCCGGCCTGCAAATCGGCCGCCGCGAGGCCACCGCCCTTGAAATTGACCGCGATGATATCCACGCCCGCCATCGCCTTAAACAACTCGCCCGCCAGATGCAGCGACGTGCCGAGCGACGTGGCATAGTTCAACTGCCCTGGTTTGGTTTTCGCCAGCGTAATCAGTTCAGGCACCGATTTGACCGGCAGGCTGTGATGCACCACCAGCACGTTGGGCACCGACACCAGCAGCGAAACGGGCGCCAGATCCCGCATCGGATTGTGAGCCAGCTTCGTATTCAACTGGGGATTCACCACATGCGAAATCGACACCAGCAGCAGCGTGTGTCCATCCGGCGCGGATTTGACCGCCAGCTCCTCGCCGATCAACCCGCCTGCACCGCCGCGATTGTCGATCACAAAGGGCTGCTGCAAGGCGTCTGTGAGCTTCTGCCCGATCACGCGGGCGATCAGATCGGCGCTGCCGCCGGCAGGGTAGGCGACGATAAAGCGTACCGGCTTCTCCGGGTACGCGTTGCCGTGCGCCGGCAGGTTCACGAAAACCAGGCCGGCGAGCGCGACAACCGCCTGTAACGGACGTGCGCGCAGGGTCACGATTGGAACGATAGGCACAAACAGGCGCTACGCGGCGCCGAGTTTCTTGTCCAGTGTTGCAAAGTACTTGTCGAGATCCACAATGAAACGATCGTGTTCCGATTCGCCGACCTGTCCGCTGTCGTCGAACACTTTGACCTTGAACGACAGCCGGCGTCGGTCAATGGCGATCAGCTCGGCTTCGGCGCGCACGCTCTTGCCGATGGGGGTGGGGCCCATATGACGCACGGTGATCGATACGCCGACCTGTCCCTGTCCCGGCTTCAAATGCGGGGTCACCAGACCGCTGGCCGCGGATTCCACCAGGCGCGTCATCGACCAGGTGGCGAATACCTTGTATTTACCGCGCTGCGTGGTGCGCTCTTCGGTGATTTCCCAAACCTCGGTGTGCTTCATGCCGACTTTTAACGTATCCATAGGATCCCCAAAATGACTTGCAATAAGGCGAATTCTAAACGACATCGGCCGCGTCCATGGGACGCGACCGATGCTTTGCTGCCGGGGTAAAAGCCTTACTTGGCTTTTTGCTTGTCGTGCTTTTCGCGGGCAATGACCTTGCTCTGGCGATCCTGCATATTTTCGATCTGACGGGCTTCTTTTTTGTCGATCTTGCCGTCGGCGCGGGCCTTGTCTTCTTTTTTCTGAATGCGATCCTGGCCTTTTTGCAGACGCGCCGCTTCTTTCTGGTTTAGCTCGCCCGACTTGACGCCGGCGTCTATGCGCTTTTGCTGATTCGCCTGACGCTGGTCGATGCGCGCACCAGCTTTATCGCTCGGCGTGGCTGGGGTCGCGGGTGTAGCTGCGGTGCCGCCCAGAGGTGTTGCGGGCGTCGCAGGGGCTGCCGGTGTCGCTTGCGCGAGAGCGAATCCCGGCAAGATGGCGATGGCAAGGGCGATGATGGTGGTCTTGAGTTTCATTTTGGTTCTCCTCTCCGCTGTTGGATATGGGTGAATTCCCATATCTGTCTAACGTTGCAACCTACGCGCCGTTTACGTCTTCGGGCTTAACAAAGCGTAAGAGGATGTTACAGGAGGGAAATTAAATAATTGTTAATAAACAACAGGTTGTGATGCTTTCCGTGACTTGTCTCACGGTGGCGTTTCGCCCCATGGCGCCGCCACTCACCAGCAAGCCTCCAGCACCGACAGCAGCAGATCCCGCTCGCGCACAAATTCGCGCTTGGGGTCGGCGTTGAAATTCTTCAAGGAGTTTTCCACGATCAACGGCAAACTCTCGCGCGGGATGTTCAGTCCCGACACCCGCACCGGCATGCCCACCGAGCTGAACACGCGTTCGAGTTCGGTGGCGGCTTTTTCCGGCGCGGTGGCCAGGCCATCGCTTTCACGCCACACGCCGAGCCCCTGTGCGATCAGCGCCATAGCTTCGGGATCGCGCGGGCCCAGTTTGCGCATCACCATCGGCGTCAGCGCGGCGTTCGCATCACCCTGGCCGACATGCGCGTGCATCTGAAACAGCGCGGTGGCGAAGGCATACACCACGCGCGCAACCCAATGTTTTTCGGTGAGCGCACCGCCGTCGTCGGCATCACGGTTTTGCAAAAAAGCCGCGGTGCAGGCGGCGATGCGCGGCGTGACATCCGCAGTGTCGTTCACATGTTGCACGGCAAATTGCGCGAGGCGGAACGCTTGCAAGCGGTCGCCTTCAGATAATGGCCCGACGCGCGGGGCGCCCAGATTCATCATCGAACGCCAGTACACCGACACCGCCGTGGTGCGCACCAGCGAAGGCGGCGCCGTCATCAACGCGTCGCTATCCCAGAACACAGCGACGGGCCGCGTCTTGGGATCGAAAAACTCCATGCGATGATCGCGGTTCGGGTCTTTCACCGCGGAGCCGCCACGATTCTGCGCCGAGGTCGCCGCCGTCAGCACATTGATGATCGGCACTTTGGGTTCGAGCAGCTTGGGGCTGATCGCCGGCGCGTTGTCTGGATACTGCGTAATCAATTCATCGACCGGGCGACGCTCCGCCATCAGGATCGCCACCACGCGCGTGCCCTGGGTCACGCTGCCCGCGCCCACGCCGATCAGCAGGTCGGCTTGTACGGCACGGGCGGCATCGGCGGCACGCGTCACCGAGGCAATGGTGGTGTCTTTGTCGATTTCATCAAACACCCCCACGCAGGTGTCACCGAGAATGCGTTTGATGCGCGCGATCAAATCGGTCTTGCGCGATACCGTACGCCCGCACACGATGAAAGCGCGTTTAGCGCGGCTGCGTTTTAATTCCGCCGGCAGGTTTTCCAGCGCGTCTTGTCCGCTGTAGAGGCGCAGCGGGTAGCCGGTGGCGCGAAAGGTGGTGCTGTAGGTGGGAGTGAGACTCATGGCTAATCCTGGAAAGGTTTCAGTTGCGGGTGTAAATAAATCGCTCGTGCGCCTTCAACGCCGCCAGCGCATGCCCGGCATTCGACATTTCATCGTACACCGGCACACCCAGCGCCACGGCTTTATCGCGAAACGCACGCTTGCGCTCTTCGAGCGCGGGCTCGCCATCCGAACGCAACACCAGTACGAAGTGCGCCTGCCCTGGATACTTTTCTTGCACGCGTAATGCGGCCGCCATCAGGTTATCCAGCACCTCCGGCTTTGCGCGCCCGACAAACGCAGACAAATTCAGATGCATCACCAGCGCGTCCGGTTTGCCGTTAGCGTAGATGATGTCGAGAATTTTCTCGGCGACCTTGCCGTCTTCCTGTTGCAGCGTGCCCACCGGGCAATCCACCGGGTTGGTGATGCTGGTGCCCGGCGGCAGTTTCAACGCCCCCAGCCGCTCGATGGTGTCAGCGCCAAACGGCGTAACCTCAAGGTCCAGCCGCGCGAAATAATCCGTCGCCAGCACGCTGGTGCCGCCGCCGTTGCCGAACAGCGTGACCCGCGTGGTCGGCACGGGCTTGGGGGCCAGCGATTGAAACATCAACAGCGTATCGACAAACTGATCCAGCGTTTCCACCAGCACGCAGCCGGTTTGCCTTGAGAGCGCCACCCACGCGCGGTCGTCGCCGGCGAGCGAGCCGGTGTGCGAGGCGGCGGCGGCGAGACCTTGTTGCGTGCGGCCGCCTTTGAGGATCACCACCGGCTTGGATGCTTTAGCGGTGCGCAGAATCTCGAACAGACGGCGACCGTCCTTCGCGGTTTCAAGGTACATGCCGATCACGCGGGTTTGCGCATCGGCCAAATAATATTCCAGCAATTCCGACGGCACGACATCGGCGCAGTTGCCCACCGTCACCACGCCGGAGAATTTCACGCCGCGCGCAAAGCCGCGACGAATGATGTCCGTGCCCAGCCCGCCGCTTTGCGAGATGACGCCGACCGTGCCGACATCGCGCTGGCCTACTTCGGCGAACGTCACGCCGCCGCGCGGTGAAAAAAGTCCCATGCAGTTCGGCCCGATCAAACGCAAGCCGCCCGCGTGTGCGGCAGCAACGAGTTTGTCCTGCAAATCGCGGCCCTCATCCACTTCGCCGAAGCCGCTGGAAATCACATGCGCAAAACGCAGCCGTCCGTTCGCAGCTTCAAGCATCGCCGGAATCAGCCCGCCTGCCACCGCGATGTAGGCGTAATCAATCGGCTTGGGTGTATCGGCCAGCGATTGGTAAGCGGTGAGTCCGTCGATCTCGGGCGCGCTCGGGTGTATCGGATAAATATCGCCCGCGTAACCCAGGTCGCGAATGCGTTTCATGAACGTATTGGGCAGCGCAAAGCTACGGGCCGACGCGCCGACCACCGCTATGGTCTTGGGTTCGAACAGCGGCAAGAACGCTTGCAAAACATTGTTTTTATTCATTAATTTGTGCTCAGAATAAATCGCGCATCCACCGCAACCGCGCCGCTGCTTGATACGATCAGCGGATTGATATCGGCCTCGGCAATGTCGTCGGCGTGGCGCATCAGCAAGCCGTTTTCACCGCCCACTTTGAGCAGCACATCGATGATCGCGTCTTGCGAGACGGGTTTCATGCCGCGCGCGCCGTCGAGTATTGCCGCGCCCTTGAGGTCAGCCAGCATCTCCTGCGCATCCAGGCGCGTGATCGGGCAGATGCGAAACGACACATCGCGCAACACTTCCACAAAAATGCCACCCAGCCCCACCATCACCAGCGGCCCGAACTGCGGATCACGCAGCCCACCGATGACGATCTCTTGCCCGGCGGGTGCCATTTCCTCGATCAG
>CANIID010000346.1 GCA_947467315.1 Betaproteobacteria bacterium
GCGCAGCGCGTCGCCGCGCGCCTTGGCCGCCGCACCCTCCGGCTTCTCCAGCTCGGCCAGCGCCTCCTGACTTTCACGCCACTGCGACTGGCTGCGGTTAAATTGCGACTGGCTGGTGCGCACGCGGCTGCCGGCGTGATCGATCTTCGTCTTGTCGCCGGTTTTGCGCAGGTCTTCCAGCGCCTTGCGCTCCTGCTTGAGCAACACGCGGTCTTTTTCCATCTGTACGTGCGCGGCTTGCACTTTGGCCGAGGCCGCCGCCTTGGGATCGGCAGCGGGTGCGGCAGGCACGGCGGGGGTTGTCACAGCGGGCGCAGGCGTCTGCGAACGGGCGCCCGCAGCACACAGCAACAGGGCCATGCCGACCAAAATAATCAGGGTTCCACGTTTCATGTTTTCTCTCTTGGCACCGCACTACCCTACAACGGCTCAATCCCACATTCAGTAGACAGGCGATTTTAACGGTTCCGGCTATACTCGCCTCTCCCGTCGATGCCGCTCATCATTTCCGCTCCGCATGCCCGCCACCGAAGTCCTCGTGTTCGCGCCGCTCATTGTGCTGCTGGCGTACCTCATATTCGGCATCTCCGGATTCGGCTCCACGCTGATTGCGGTGCCGCTGCTAGCCCATATCCTGCCGCTCAAATTTGTCATTCCCGTGGTAGTGGTGCTCGACTGCGTCGGCGCCTTCAGCATGGGATTCAAGCTGCGCGCGGATGTATGGAAAGCAGAGTTCCTGCCGATGCTGCCGTTCCTGCTGGTTGGACTGCTGATGGGCGCCTGTGTTCTGCTGAATCTGCCGACACACTGGCTGTTCGCGGGACTGGGATTTTTCGTGGTGATTTTCGGCAGCTACTATGTGATCGACCGCAAATCCAAAGTTCATCTGCCACGCTGGGCTTGCGCGCCGATTGGGCTGATTGCCGGCACCACCTCCTCGGCATTCGGCGTGGGCGGCCCGCTGTATGTGTTCTATTTCACCGCGCGCGGCGCTACGCCCGAACAGGTGCGCGCCACCGTGCCGGCCGTATTCTCGTTCACCACCGTCGCGCGCATTGCAATTTTCGCCAGCGTCGGCCTGTTCAACTGGGATGTGGTGATCGCGGTGCTGTTACTACTGCCGGTGATGGCGCTGGGATTGTGGTGTGGCCACCGCTTGCATGGCCGTCTGTCACGCGATCAGGCGATCCGCTTTATCGGCGGGCTGCTGCTGTTAAGCGGCGTGTCACTGCTGCTGCGTGCATTCGCGACATAAGTGCATCCACACCGGTATCCGCATCCCCTACTTCGTCACGCCGCCCTGTATCAGCAACTGCACAAAATGACGGATGTTGACGTTGCTCTGTACGCTGACCGAGGTGAATTCAATGCTGGAGAGCCGCTGGCCATCCCGCTCAAAGGTCTTTAACACCCGCGCGTACACGTCGGTTGCGCTGGTGCCCGCCAACGACAAATTGAGATCCAGCTTAATGTCAGTTTGCGCGGGCACGCTACCTTCCAGAGTGGCCCGCACGCCGTTGTAACTGAGATCGAGGATGGTGCCGGAGCGCTTTTCGGTCGCCACGATTTTACCGTCAAGCTCATGGTAGGTGAACGGGATGCGGGTCTCGACGCGCGGGCTCTTGCGGATTTCCTGCCGCGGCACCGCTTTCCCCAGCGACGGGATGGCCAGCACCTCGTAGAGATTGACCGAATCCTTTTTGCCCTTGACATAGACTTCCATCGCTTCGGACGCCGTGACGTAATCGCGCACGCGTGCATAGGTCGCTTCGCTGATCAGCACTTGCCCGCGCAAACTATAGGCCTCAATGCGCGAGGCCAGGTTCACCTCGTCGCCGATCACCGTGTATTCGGAATACAAATCTGAACCCAGCATGCCGGCCATCACGGTACCGGTGTTGATGCCGATGCCCATGTTCAATTCGGGCATGCCTATGGTGCGGTGGTAAGTATTGATTTCAAACAACGCAAGCTGCATATCCACCGCACACGTCACGGCGCGCGTGACATCTTCCGCATGGGAAAACGGCGCACCGAACAGCGCCATGATGGCGTCGCCCATGAATTTATCGATGGTGCCGCCGTGAAGAATCGCGATCTCGCTCATCTTGATGAGATAGCGGTTGAGCATTTCCAGCAACACGGGCGCGGGATGCTGCTCCGATATCGAGGTAAAGCCGCGCAGGTCCGTCAGCAGCACCGTCACTTCCCGCGCCGAAAACTTATCGTCACGGGCAAGCCCGACGGTATGTCTCACGGCATCATTGAGCAGCAACTCCAGCCGCTGGCGTCCCGCGTCCGGCAGCGCCGCGCCGGTTTCGCACTGAATCAGCGATTGAATGTCCCGCAGCATGGCGGAAACGGTAGGCGTTTTCATCGTGCGCCACCAAGATATGCACCGATGCGCCGCACGCCTTCGCGCAGACGCTCCACCGGACGGGTGTAAGCGAAGCGCACGTGCTCGCGCGCATGGTGACTGCCGAAATCAATGCCAGGCGTAATGGCCACGCCGGCTTGTTGCAGTAAGTCCAGCGCAAACGCATGGCTGTCCTGCGTGAAGCGGCGGCAACCGGCATATACGTAAAACGCACCCTGCGGCATGTGCGGAATATCGAATCCCAGATCACGCAGCGCCGGCACCAGATAATCGCGGCGTATTTTAAATTCGTCACGGCGCCCATCGCAAATCGCCAGCGTCTCCGGCTCAAACGCCACCAGCGCTGCCAGTTGCGCGGGCGTGGGCGCCGACAGATAAATATTTTGCGACAGCTTGTCGAGTTCGCGCACGTAGCCCTCCGGCACGACCATCCAGCCAAGACGCCATCCCGTCATGTTGAAGTATTTCGAGAAGCTGTTGATCACAAAGACGTTATCGCCTGCGTCAAGCGCGGTGCGCACCGATGATTCGTACACCAGGCCATGATAAATTTCATCGACGATCAGCACGCCGTTGCGGCGTTGCGCATACGCAGCCATTGCGATGATGTGCTCGTGCGAGATCAAGGTGCCCGTCGGATTGGACGGTGTCGCCACCAACGCGGCCACGGTGCGCTCGCCCCAGTATTGCTCAATCAGCGCCGGCGTCAATTGATACTGGCTATCGGGGCCGACCGGAATGCCTACCGCATCTCCTTCCATCATGCGCACGAAATGCCGGTTCGCCGGGTAACCGGGATCCGCCACCAGCACCTGATCGCCCGGATTGACCAGCGCGGCAATCGCCAATAACAACGCGCCGGAGGATCCCGAAGTGATGATAATACGCGACGGCGACACGTCAACGCCGTGACGTGTTTTGTAGAAACCGGCGATGGCCTCGCGCAGTTCCGGTGTACCCAATGCCGGCGTATAAAACAGCTCACCGTGTTCCAGCGCGCGGATGCCTGCCTCGCAAATCGGCCGCGGCGTGGCGAAATCAGGCTCGCCAATTTCCATATGCACAATATCGCGGCCCTGCGCTTCCAGTGCCTTGGCACGCGCGAGCACCTCCATCACGTGAAACGGCTCAATGTCGCGCATGCGGCGAGCGATGGGCAAACCGGAGGAGTGCAACGGATGGCTCAATCGAAGATCATACTTTCAGGCTGCGGCGAAAATAAAACGCCCGTTGCCAACAGCGGCAACGGGCGCGTTCTTAAGAATACAACGGCTACGCGGAGACGCCGTATTTCTTGAACCAGGCCAGTGTGCGATTCCAGCCGTCATACGCTTCATTTCTGCGATAGCTCGGACGGTAGTCGGCATGGAACGCATGCGGTGTGTCGGGATAGGTATGGATCATCGACGGGTTGCCGGCTTTTTTCAGCGCGGCATTCATCTGATCCACCGTGTTGTTCGGAATGCCGGCATCAGCGCCGCCATACAGCCCGAGTACCGGCGCCTTGATGTTGGACACCACATCAATCGGGTTAGTCGGATTCATGGCATTTTTATCGCCCACCAACCGGCCATACCAAGCTACGCCGGCCTTGACGTAATCGTTATGCGCGGTATACAGCCACGTAATGCGGCCGCCCCAGCAAAACCCGGTAATGCCGAGCTTGTAGCGGCTGCCGCCCTGCAACTCCGCCCAGCGCACCGACGCATCCAGATCGCGCATGACTTGCCAGTCCGGCACCTTGCTCACCACATTGGCGAAAATTTCCTTGTTGTCTTTCAACTGTGAGACATCGCCCTGACGGTGATAAAGCTCCGGCGCCACCGCAAGGTAACCTGCCTTGGCAAAACGGCGGGCGACATCCTTGATGTGCTCATGCACGCCGAAAATCTCCTGCACCACCAACACGATCGGCATCGAGGACCACACGCCCGGATTGGACATCTTGCTCGGCATCGCCCAGTACGCGGGAATATTACCGTTGTCGGTCGGAATCTGCGCCATGCCGTGATCGAGTTCTAAGGTATCGGTCGTAATCACGGTTTGCGCGGATATCGGCTGCGCAGCCAGCGCGAATCCGGTCGCAATCGAACCCGACATGAAATCACGCCGCGACCAATGTGGTTTATTGGTGGTGAGCGCCAGTAGATCTTCTCGCTGTGTATTGCTTAACATTACGCCTCCTTGCGGGTTAAATGATCGGTGGATGTCCAGCCAATTCAAAAACAGTCATGGTCGCTCCCCGCACCATGGAACGCCCCAATAATCAACACACTAAGGCGGCAAGCAAGTATAACTTGTACATCGAGGTCGATGTCGCTATGATGAGGTCGTGGATCACGTAGCGATAATCGAAGCAAAGCATCAAGCGCTGAGCAGGCGCTTGGACGAAGCGACGCTGCGCTTGTGGGCTGCGACCGA
>CANIID010000347.1 GCA_947467315.1 Betaproteobacteria bacterium
GCGATCAACGCGCCGAATTCGGCGGCGGGTAGAAACGCGGGCTTGACGTATAGTTTTTCGCTGTTGCTGGCGAACTCCGCACTCTGCACGGTTTGGCGTATCGAATTTTCCAGCATCGCGATCACCGCTTTGGGCGTACCCTTGGGCACAGCCACACCGCGCCACGCGTCGAGCGCGACGTTGTGGCCGAGTTCCAATGCGGTCGGCACGTCGGGTAGCAGCGCATCGCGCTGTGCGGACACCACGGCTAGCACGCGCACCGTACCGGACTTGAGTTGCCCGGCAATCGCGCCGGGCAGCAGCACCAGCACATCGACGTGGCCGCCGAGCAGCGCCGGCACCACCTGGCCTGCGGCATAGGGAATGTCGTTCACGTCCGCGCCCGCGGCCTTGAACAGCGCCACACTGGTGATGTGCGTGTGGCTGCCCACGCCGGAGTTGCCGACGGTGATCTTGCCCGGCTGCGCTTTCATGTCGGCGATGAGTTCCTTGAAGGTTTTCCACTTGGCGCTGGCGCGTACCGCGATCAGCGGCGTCTCCACCAGCACGCGCGCCACCGGATCGAACGCACGGTAATCAATGTTCATTTGCCCGGAGTGGTAGGCGGTGGACACCGAGTTGGAGTTCCACACCATCGCATAGCCGTCGGGGTTGCGCCCGGCGACGTACTTGTAGCCAATGGCGCCGCCCGCGCCGGGACGATTGACGACGATCACATTGGCGCCCAGTTCCTTCGACATGCCTTGCGCCAGCAGCCGCGCGGTGACATCGGCGGATGAGCCGGCCGAGAACAACACGGTTATGTCGACGTTGGTGCGTTTGGGGTAGGGCTCCTGGGCGCGGGCTGACGGTACGATGAATGTAACCGCGAACAAAGCAAGACACAGCTTCCACACCAACCCGTCATTCTGGCGCAGGCCAGAATCCCGGTGGTAACGCGGGCGTAGCCCACTATCCAGCGGCTTGCGCCGCAGGCACGCACTGGATTCTGGCCTGCGCCAGAATGACGGTGTGGGTAGGTCAGGGAATTTCACAATAGTTACTCCTGCGAACTAAGCATTCGGATCCGCCATGATCTCCGCAATCTCCACCCGCCGCCCCAGTTGCGCCGAGCGTATGCCCGCGCGCATCACGGCCAGCGACAATGTGGCCTTCTCGCCATCGACTTCCGGCGCGCCTTGCCCGCGCACGGCAGCAGCGAATTCTTCCAGTTGATCGACGAAGGTGTCGATCTTGTTGTAGCTCACCGCGTCGGGTTTGTCCGCGCCGCGTTTCAACCAGCGCAGGCCCGTGTGCATATCGTAATACGCGCTGGCGTCCTTGCCGTAGATGTTCATCAGGTAATACTCGGAGGCCGAGGCATAACTTGCGTTGACGGTCGACAGCGCGCCATTTTCATGTTCGAGGATCAGGCTCGCGACATCGGGGTTGTCACCGGGCAGCACCAGTTGCGCGCTGCGTCCACTCACCGCCTTGACCGGTCCCATCAGATAGGTCAGCACATCCACGTAATGAATGCCGATTTGCAGCATCACCCCGCCGGGCATGCCCACCGCCTGATAGCGCCACGAACGCAAATCGATTTTACCCAGACGATCACGGCTGATGTTGCTTTCGGCGTTGACGAGCTTGCCGAAGATGCCCGCGTCGATCTGCTGTTTGATCCAGCGGAACTGGCCTTCGCGGCGGCGTTGATAGCCCATGCCGAGCACCACGCCGGCTTTGCGGCAGGCTTCGGTCAGCGCACGGCCATCGGCGACGGTGTTAGCAATCGGCTTGTCGAGAAACACATGCTTGCCCGCCTGCGCCGCGGCGATGGTGGTTTCTCGATGAACACTGTTGGGCGTGGTGTTTACAATGGCGTCGATGTGTTTGTCGGCGAGGATGGCTTCGTAACTCGGTGCGGCGGCACAAGAATATTTCTTCGCAAAGGTGTTGCGCTTGTCTTCCGAGCGCGTGTAGCACGACACGATGTTGATCTTGTCGGTTTTCTGTATCGCATCGGCAAGCACGTCCGACCACCAGCCCATGCCAAGGCAGGCGACGTTGATGGGTTTGAAGGTCATCGTTTTTAAGTATATGTTTTTATTGGGTTATTTGTTATCGATCTTGAAGCCTGCACCTATCGCATCCAGCGCGCTGCGAGCCACGCGATCATCAAACTCCCAAGTGCCGCCCGACACGCCAATGCCGCCGATGCATTCGCCTTCAACGATGATCGGATAGCCGCCTTCGGTGGCGGTCCAGCGTCCGGGGCCGGCGGCGAGCGCGAGACCGATGGCGTGGATGGTATCGAGTTCTTGACCCTGCGCGCCCTTGGCGGCGGTGGGGCGCTTGTTCGATGCCGCGCAGACAGCCTTGGTCGTCGATGAATGCACGGTATGAAAACGCCCGCCGTCCATGCGCTCCATCGCGATCAGGTGTCCGCCGGCGTCGGCTATGGCTACCGCGATAGGAATGTTTTCCTTTTCAGCGATGCCCATGGCGGTAGACATCATTTTTCGTGCGCCGGCTAGTGTCAGGCGCTTGCTGTCCGCTAGGTACGTCATTATTCCGCTCCCGAGGGTTGAATTTGAGCTGCGCCCGCAGTATACCGAAGCCTGCGGGCGTTAATTTTGTCTGGACAACGGCAGGCTGAACCACGCCACGATACCCAGCGCGAGTAGCGCCGAGGCTACCCAGATCATGGCGCGCCACGGGCCGCCGCCGCGTCGCAGGATTTCGACCTCGTTCACGTATACGGTTTCGCAGGCGCCGTTGCCGGTGTCGGTGCGCAAGGTGCTCGTGCCGCGCCGGAACGGCTGGCCGCGGTGATTGTGCGAGTACTCGGCAAGATAACCACGGAAGTGGATCTGGTCGCCGACGCGCACCGAGCGCAACTGCCGCGCGACCCGCGGATCATCGGTCAGCAAATGATTGTTGGAGATTGCCGCCTGGTCAAAGGCGGCAAACGCAGTCTGCGATGATGTCTGGAAGTAGCAGACGAATTGTCCGCTGGAAAAATCGATATCGCGGTAGCTGCCGCTGGCGGCATTGCGGCCCCAGATCACGCAAAGGTCTACTATGTTCAGATGGTCATTCCATTCGCGATGGATGTAATCCGTCCAGGTGTTGCTGTCATGGCGGCTCACCACCAGTCCGTGCAAGTCGTAGGTGTACAAGGGGTCGATGCGGTAGGTGACACCGCTCACCGTGGTGCTGCGCGGCGGCTCCTGCACCTGGATCTGTTCCGGCTCCTGCCGCAGGCTTTCCAACAGCAGCGACGGTTCGGGCAGTGCATGCCGCTGTGATAGCGCGACGATCAACAGCAACAGCCCGCAAGCCAGAATCGTTTTGACCAGTGTGGGCGACATCAGCGGTTTGCGGAATACTAGCACGCTAGCGGATCACAAAAGGGTTGGGCACTTCGGTGGCAGTAGAGATCCACACGCTCTTGGTCTGCAGATACTCGTAAATCATGTCCTGCCCGCTCTCGCGCCCGAGGCCGGAGCGTTTGTAGCCGCCGAACGGCGACATATAACTTACCGCGCGATAGGTGTTGACCCACACCGTGCCGGCTTGCAACTTTTCCGACATCAAGAACGCGCGGCGCATGTTCTGCGTCCACACGCCTGCAGCGAGGCCGAACACCACGTCGTTGCCGATGTCGATGGCTTCTTCTTCGTCCTTGAACGGTATCACCGACAGCACCGGGCCGAACACTTCTTCCTGCGCGATACGCATGCTGTTTTTTACGCCGCCGAAAATGGTGGGTTCGACAAACCAGCCGTTGCCGCATTCGGGGCGTGATGCTTTAGTGCCGCCGAGTAAGGTCTTCGCCCCTTCGTTCTTCGCGATATCCAGATACTTGAGTATCTTCTCAAACTGCGGCTTGTTGGTGACGGGGCCGACTTGCGTGTCGAGGCTCATCGGGTCGCCCATGCGCGCGGTCTTGGCGAAGGCGACGAGCTTGTCGATAAACTGATCGTGGATGCTTTGCTGCACCAGCAGGCGCGAACCCGCGATGCAGGTCTGCCCGGTGGCGGCGAAGATGCCCGAGATCACGCCTTTCACCGCGTTGTCGAGCTGTGCGTCGTCGAACACGATGTTGGGCGATTTGCCGCCGAGCTCCATGCTGACTTTTTTAAGCCCGCGCGCGGCGGCTTCGTAGATTTTGGTGCCGGTGGCGTCCGAGCCGGTAAACGCGACCTTGGCCACCAGCGGATGCTCCACCAGCGGCGTACCGACCTCCGCGCCAAAGCCGGTGACCACATTTACCACGCCCGGCGGAAAGCCTGCGGCTTCGATCAACTTCATGAACTCCAAGGCAGATGCCGAGGTGTATTCGGAGGGCTTGATCACCACGGTGTTGCCCGCAGCCAGCGCCGGCGCCAACTTCCACGCGATCAGCAGTAGCGGCGAGTTCCACGGAATAATCATCGCGATCACCCCTAGCGGTTCATGGCGCGTGAAGTTGAAGGTGTCGGGCTTGTCGATCGGAATCACCGCGCCTTCGATCTTGTCCGCCAGCCCACCGAAGTAGTAATACCACTGCGCCATGTAAGCGGTCTGCGCGCTCATCTCGGCGTAGAGCTTGCCGTTATCCTTGACTTCGATTTCGGCAAGAA
This sequence comes from Betaproteobacteria bacterium, assembly GCA_947467315.1. GTDB lineage: Bacteria > Pseudomonadota > Gammaproteobacteria > Burkholderiales > SG8-41 > UBA5216. Next base: position 4,608 of record CANIID010000347.1, read on the forward strand.
ATTTCGATTTCTCGGTGATGAGATCGCCGAGTTTCCGCAGCAGCGCGCCGCGTTGCGTGGCGTTGCATTTGGGCCATGCGCCGGTGGTGAACGCGCGGCGGGCGGCCTGCACCGCGCGGTCGGCGTCTTGCGCGTTGCCGCGCGGGATGAGTGCCCAGGGTTTGCCGAGGAAGGGGTTGTCGGATTCGAAA
>CANIID010000348.1 GCA_947467315.1 Betaproteobacteria bacterium
GCGTGCGTACTTCCACGCCGGAGCCCGCGAGTTTTTTGCGCACGCGATGTATGTAAACCTCGATCGCGTTGTGACTCACTTCTTTGTCGTAGTTGTAGAGCTGCTCCACCAATTGCTCTTTGCTCACCACGCGCCCAAATCGCCGCAGCAGAATTTCCAGCACACCCGCTTCATGCAGCGATAATAGCAGCGCCTGGCCGGCTACGCTGGCCACGCGACCCACGGAGTCAAAACTCAATTCGCCGTACAGCAGCGTAGGCGCCGCCACGCCTGCGCCACGCCGCAGCAGCGCCCGCACCCGTGCCTGTAATTCGCTCAGGCTAAAGGGCTTCACCAGATAATCATCCGCGCCCAAATCCAGCCCGGTGACTTTATCCTCGGGCTGCTCGCGTCCCGACAATATCAGCACCGGCAGCAAGGTATTGTGCTTACGCAGCCGCTTGAGCACCTCAAATCCATCCAGCTTGGGCAGACCCAGATCCAGAATCAGCAAGCCAAAGCTGTCGCTCTTCAACGCTTCGTCAGCCGCCGCGCCGTGCGCAACATGATCCACCGCGTAGCCCGCTTGCGTCAGCGTAAAGCGCAGCGCTTCCGACAAAGCGGCGTCGTCTTCAGCGATGAGAATTCTCACTCACGTCTCCGGGAAGCTTACTAAAAATGTTGTGGCGCAACAAACCCGCCACGCCATGAATATTCGTGATGTGTTGTTTTTATTGACTTTTTACTGACAACGCCCTTTACAATCCAGCCGCTGCCTTGCGATTTTGGTTCAGGTTTTTGTAAGCACTTTGAACTAGCATCATCCCGACAAAGACCGCTAACAACAATACTCTAACCGGTCTTGGTTGTTTCATAAATCGGCTCAATCATTCATTCACCAACGGGAGGGAACTGTGCAACCCAGCGCAAAACACCAGGAATACTGGCGAAAAAATCTGGTCATTACGGCCATACTGCTCGCGATTTGGTTTGTCGTGACGTTCGTTGAAGGATGGTACGCACGTGAGTTGAACAGCATGTCCTTTCTCGGCTTTCCGCTCGGGTTCTATATGTCCGCGCAAGGCTCGCTCGCCATTTACGTGGCGATCATCGGTGTCTACGCCATCTATATGAAGAAGCTCGATAAAGAATACGGCGTGGATGAAGGAGACCTCGAATGAGTCAAGCCCAAACCCACAGTGCGTTTAATTCGCAACTGAAAAAATATTACACCTTCTACACCGGCGGTTTTATTGCGTTCCTGATCTTCCTCGCCATTGCCGAGCAAATGGGCATGTCCAGAGCGATGATTGGTTACGTCTTCCTCGCCGCCACCATCGGCCTGTATGCCGGCATCGGCATCATGAGCCGCACCGCGGAAGTGTCGGAATACTACGTCGCGGGCCGCCGCGTGCCGGCGTTCTTCAACGGCATGGCGACGGGCGCGGACTGGATGAGCGCGGCGTCGTTCATCGGCATGGCGGGCACGCTGTATCTGTCAGGCTTTGACGGCCTTGCCTTCGTGATGGGCTGGACCGGCGGCTACTGCCTGGTGGCGTTCCTGCTGGCGCCGTATCTGCGCAAATTCGGCCAGTTCACTATTCCCGACTTTCTCGGCGAACGTTACGGCGGCAACATTATTCGCTCCATCGGCGTCATTGCGGCCATCACCTGCTCGTTCGTTTATGTGGTCGCGCAAATCTACGGCGTGGGGCTGATCACCAGCCGCTTCACCGGCCTGGAGTTCGGTGTCGGCGTGTATGTCGGCCTGGCGGGTATTCTGGTGTGCTCGATGCTCGGCGGCATGAAAGCCGTTACCTGGACGCAAGTGGCGCAGTACATCATCCTGATCATTGCGTATCTCACGCCGGTAGTTTGGCTGGGCATCAAGCACACGGGCATCCCCGTGCCGCAGGTTGCTTACGGCCCGGTGCTGCAAAAAGTGGGCGAACTGGAAAAGAAAATCACCGCCGATCCCAAAGAAATTGAAGTGCGTAATATTTTCAAGGATCGCGCCGCCACCGCCAACGCTGGCTTGAAAGACCCGGCCAAAGGTTTCGCCGACGGCAAAGCCAAGCTGGAAAAAGCCGTGGCCGATGCCAAGGCCGTTGATCCGGTGGATGCCGCCAAAGTCGCCGCCGCCGAAAAAGCGTTGGCGGGTTACTTCAAGGACGAAGCCGCCGCCAAGGCGCAGTGGAACAAAGACAAGGGCTTGGCCGCGCGCGCCGCGCCGCCGCGTCCCCATGCCGATCCCTATCCCGGCAAGGATGAAGACGCACGCTTCACCGCGAAGCTCAACTTCCTCGGCATCGTGTTCTGCATGATGTTCGGCACCGCCGCCCTGCCGCATATTCTGATGCGGTACTACACCACGCCCAGCGTGCAGCAGGCGCGCGTGTCGGTGTTCTGGTCACTGTTCTTCATCTTCCTGCTCTACTTCACCGCGCCGTGCCTCGCCGTGCTGGCGAAATTCGACGTCTACAGCAATCTGGTAGGCAGCAGCTTCGCCTCGCTACCGGTATGGGCCGCAGCTTGGGCCAAGGTCGATCCGTCACTGCTCAATATCACCGACATTAACAAAGACGGCATCGTGCAGCTTGCCGAAATCGTGATCGGCGGCGACTTGATCGTGCTGGCGACACCCGAAATCGCGGGTCTGCCTTATGTGGTCTCCGGCCTGGTTGCCGCGGGTGGTTTGGCCGCCGCGCTCTCCACCGCTGATGGTTTGCTGCTGACCATCGCCAACGCGCTGTCGCATGATCTGTATTACAAGATGATCGACCCGCAAGCCACCACCAAGACGCGCGTTACGATTTCCAAGGCGCTGCTCGTTGTTGTGGCAGGTGTTGCTGCCTATGTCACGTCACTCAAACCCGGCGACATTCTGTTCCTGGTGGGCGCGGCGTTCTCGCTGGCGGCATCGGCGTTTTTCCCGCCGCTGGTGCTGGGCGTATTCTGGAAACGCGCCAACAAGTGGGGTGCCATTGTCGGCATGCTGGCGGGCCTGAGTGTGTGTATGTACTACATGCTGCGCACGTACCCGTTCTTCACCAACATGGGCGTGCCCAAAATGGATCTGTGGTTCGGCCTTAACCCGATCTCCGCCGGCGTGTTTGGATTGCCGGTCGGCCTGCTGACGATTTTCATCGTGAGCCTGCTGACCACGCCGCCCGATGCGAAAGTGCAAGCGCTGGTCGAACATGTGCGTTATCCGAACCTGGTGGGCGACACACACGTATCGCAGGCAACGTAAGCAGTTGCAATCGTAATCCACAAAGCCCGCTTCGGCGGGCTTTGTTTTTGGACTAAAATCTACCCATGACTTTTCAATCCTGGTGGCACTTTCGCCGCGCGCGTTTTTACCTGTTTCTGAACAAGCGCACGCGCGCCATGGCCGAGTACGAAGCCGTGCTGGCCATCGATCCATCCGATGCGATGGCGGCCAACGCACTCGGCTATCTGCATGGCGAAAATGGAAACCACGAGCAGGCCATCGAAAAATTTCAGTCAGTGCTGCGGCTGGCACCGAACGATGCCAACACCCAATTCAACCTCGGCTACATCCGCCAGAAGCAGGCGCGCCACGACGACGCGATAGCGTTGTTCGAGTCGGCAGTAAAAATCAATCCCGCGCTGGATCGCGCCTGGTTTGGCCTGGGCATGTCGCAAGCAGCGTTGCAACAGCGTGAAGCAGCCATTGCGTCATTTGAGCGCGCGGCCAAGCTGCAACCGATGAATCCGCACGCATTGTATGAACTCGGCTTGCAGCATCATGCCCTGGGGCAACCAGAGAAACTCGCCGAAGTCATCTACCGCCTGCAACAGTTCGACCCCAAGGCCACCAAGCTGCTGATGCAGGCGACTCAACCCACGTGAGGCCCGCAGCCACATGTATCAAATCGTTATAATTCTCAAAGCAATCAATGAGATAGCGTTACTGGCGCTGGTCGGGCAAGGCATCTTGTTTCTGTTCGCCGGCGCCAAGCGCGACAGCAACCCGATCTATTTCGTGTTCAAGACGCTGACCCTGCCGGTGATGAAATTCGCGCGCCTGATCACACCGCGCTTCGTCCTCGACCAGCACATCGGCTTTGTCGCGCTGTTTCTGCTGTTAGTCGCAGAAGCGCTGCTGATCGCGGCGAAAATCTACCTTTATATTGAAGCGAGCGGCACACGCTGATCCGGGAAACCGGTCGCAATCTGTTAAAATTGCCGCCCCGGAGAGATGGATGAGCGGTTTAAGTCGCACGCCTGGAAAGCGTGTGTACGATGAAAGTCGTACCGTGGGTTCGAATCCCACTCTCTCCGCCATTATTTCATATAAATCAATGGCTTACGTTATTAATTATGATTCGTCCCACATCTAGTCCCACAAAAATAGAAATCCATATTTCGGACGTGTAAATCGGGTCGCGGAACCAAAATAGTATTACCTGTGGCGCTCCATACTGCCGTAGCAGCAGCAATCCCACTTCCCGTGACAAAAGTCACAAATCCGCGATAAACCCCTCATTCCGGACGGCTTCAGCATTCAGTGCTGGGTGTAGCCCTCAGATGGCGCAGAAACCTCCTGCAGCCGCCTAAACGACCCCAAATCCGCGTCAGACACGCCTTCCTATAAATATGCGTTACAGTGGCTTTTTACGCAAAGACGAGGGGATTTCCGTGCAATCGTGGGCTGACATTACTGATGAAGGCGAGTTAATTCTGGATTGGAACGACGTCGTGTTCTATTCGCACAAATTTGATCGTGGATTCCGTAACTAAGAATCAGCCCTTGGGAAGATGATTTCTATCATCCAGCACA
>CANIID010000349.1 GCA_947467315.1 Betaproteobacteria bacterium
GCGTGGGGCATGAAAAAGAAGGCGTCGAAAGCTTCATCTGGATGCGGCGCGGCCAGAACCCTTCGCAGGTGCTGGACGGCGTGCATGCCAAGATCGCCGAGCTCAACGAAAAAATTCTGCCTAAAGGCATGAAACTCGAGACCTACTATGATCGCAGCGATCTGGTGGGACTGACGCTCTCCACGGTGCACCATAATCTGCTGACCGGGTTCCTGCTGGTGGTCGGCGTGGTGTGGCTGTTCCTGCGCAGCATGGTGTGTTCGGGCATAGTCGCTGCGGTGATACCGCTGTCGCTGCTGGTGGCGTTTCTCGGTCTTCATATGATGGGGATGCCCGCAAACCTGATTTCGATGGGCGCCATCGATTTCGGCATCCTGGTCGATGGCGCCGTGGTGCTGGTGGAAAACGTAATCCACGCGCTGCGGCATGAACAACCCGCCCACCGGCGCGGCGTGCTGCGGCTGGTGGTACGTTCCGCGGTCGATATCGGCCGCCCCACGCTGTATGCGATGCTGATTATCATCGCCGCGCTGGTACCGGTATTCACCCTGCAATCCGTCGAAGGGCGCATCTTCCGGCCGCTGGCGCTCACCTACTCCTTCGCCCTGGTCGGCGCGTTGATCTTCGCGCTCACCTTAGTGCCAGCATTGTGCGCGGCGCTGTTCCGTCCGCACCATGCGCGGCTGAAAGAACCGGGTTGGATTGAATGGCTGCGCCTGCGCTTCAAGGACACCTTGTCATGGGTGCTCCGCCGCCGCATGCTGACCGTCATTGCCGCGTTTGTGCTGCTGGGCTTGAGCGCGTTGACCATCACGCGCCTGGGCACGGAATTTTTGCCCGAGCTCGATGAAGGCGATATTCAGTTGTTTGTCGAAATGCCGCCGAGCATTGCGCTCGCCAAGGGGCAAGATATTTTGCTCGAAGTGCGCAAGCGCATCCTGACCTTCCCCGAAGTCAGCAAGACCATGAGCGAGCAAGGCCGCCCCGAGGACGGCACGGACAACGAAGACGTCAATATGAGCGAGACATTTATCCGCCTCAAGCCGACGAAAGACTGGCGTCCGGGCTACAACAAGAAGCGCCTGATCGACGAGATGCGCGCCAAGTTGAACGAAATTCCCGGCGTGCGTTACAACTTCTCGCAACCGATGAAAGACAACGTCGAGGAAGCTGTCAGCGGCGTGCGCGGCAAGGTGGTACTCAAAATTTTTGGTCCCGATCTGGCGTTAATGCGCACCTCGCTGGAACATGCCAAGGAATCGCTGAAAGCGATTCCCGGCATCGTCGATCTCGATCTGTATCGCGACGCCTTGAAGCCGCAATTGCAAATCACCTTTGACCGCACGGCGCTGGCGCGCGCGGGTGTCAGCATGGACGACGCGCAACGCACGCTGGAAACCGCGCTGTCGGGCCGTATCGCCACCATTCTGTGGGAGGGCGAACGGCCGGTGCCGGTGCGCCTGCTGCTGCCGCTGGACATCCGCGACGACATCGACAAAATTGCGGCCATCACCATTCCCAGCGAATCCGGTGCGCGCGTGCCGTTGCGCGATCTGGCGAGCATCAAGACCGCCCACGCGCTGGCCACCATTAACCGCGAAAACAACAGCCGCTTCCTCGCGCTGAAATTCAATATCGAGGGCCGCGACATGGGTTCGGTGGTTAAAGACGCCATCGCCCATATCGACAAAGAAGTCAAAGCCCCCGAAGGCCACTACTTCGTGTGGGGCGGCGAATTTGAAAATCAACAACGCGCCATCGGACGCCTCAAACTGGTGGTACCGTTGGCCCTACTGGCGGTGCTGCTGCTGCTGTATGCCGCGATGAATTCCGGACGCAGCGCATTATCCATACTCCTGACCGTACCCTTTGCCTTAACCGGGGGCGCGTTTGCACTGCTGATTGCCGATGTGCCGCTGTCGGTGAGCGCCGCCGTCGGCTTTATCGCACTGCTGGGCCAGGTGTCATTGATGGGATTGCTGGTGCTCAGCGCCGCCGAAGCGCGCCGCCGCAATGGTGAAGAACTGCTGCCGGCATTGCTCGAGGGCGCCAGCGAGCGTTTGCGCCCGGTGCTGATGGCGGCATCGATGGCCTTGGTCGGCTTATTGCCGATGGCGGTATCGTCCGGCGTCGGCAGCGAAACCCAGCGCCCGTTTGCACTGGTGGTGGTGGGCGGCATGATCAGCGCGCTGGCCGTCGCCTTGTGGCTGATGCCGGTGGTGTACAGCTTCATCACACCCAAGCGTCTGGCCACGCCCGAGGAAGAGGACGAACAGATCATGGACGAACAATGAACCGGCGATGCTTTCCCGCGCTGCGCGCACGGTCGTTGGCCTTGGCGCTGGCGGTGTGCCTGGCAGGCAGTGCGGGCGTCTACGCTCAGAGCCCCGCCCCCGCTGCGGATGTGATGGACCTCGCGGAAGTCTTGCGCATCGCGCGCGAACTCAGCCCGCGCTTGGCCCTGGAGCGACAAAACATCAGCGGCGCGGAAGCCAATCGCATCACGGCGGGCGCTTATCCCAATCCCACGGTGAGCTACGGCCGCTTCCGGCCGCAAGGCGGACAGCCGACGCTGTTTGAGGGCAGCCGGCAGGAGCAAGCCACGGTAGACGTGCCTTTGTTGATCGCGGGGCAGCGCACCGCCCGCGTGGAAAAAGCGGAACGCGAGATCGAGGCCGCGCGAGCGCGCGTGCTGGCCGGCGCAAGCTCGCTGGCCGCCGAGGCGGGCGTGTCCTTTGTGACGCTGTTGGCGTCACAGGAAAAAGCCGCGCTGCTGGCCCAAACCAATGCGGAACTGTCCCGCTTGCGGGACCTCGTCGCCGGGCGTGCCGAACTCGGCGTCGCCAGCCGTTACGACACCACACGCATGGATGTGGAACTCGGCAGCTTCCGCGCGAAACTCGACGACGCCAAAGCCGACATCGCCGACCGCGCGGGCACGCTCGCGGCGCTGCTCGGCCTGCCGCAATTGCGGCCCCGCGCATCCGGCACGCTGACGCCCATGACACTGGCCGCCGATGCCCTCAACACCCCGCGAGACCGCGCTGGCGCCAGCCCCGCCGTCGCGGCAGCGGCACAGGAAGAAAAAGCCGCGCAAAGCGGCATCGACGTCGCCCAGCGTGAACGCTGGCCCACCCCTACCCTCAGTGTCGGGCGCTCCTGGACCAGCCATCCTTTTGGCGCCGCCAATTTCCTCGGCCTCAGCGTCGAGGTGCCGATTTTCGATACACGGCGCGGCCCGGTCGCCAAGGCGGAGTCCGACGCCAACGCCGCGAAATTACGCCGTGAGCTGGCGGAAGCGGAAACCGCGGCGAATCTGGAGCGCTACGCCAACGTGATCACCGCACGACAAACCGCGCTGCAACGCTTCGATAGCGAATCCGCGTCGCGTCTGCCGGCTCTGAAAGAAATGTCAGAACAAGCCTATCGCCTGGGACGCAGTTCGATCTTCGAATTGCTCGATACCACGCGTTCGCGCCATGAGTTGCAGCAATCGCGCATCGATCTGGTGGCCTCGTTGATCGAGGCGCAACTGCGTTTTCTCGCCACCAGCGGCAGTCTGGGAAAACCCTGAGCAAGACTGACGACACAGCAACACCGTAGCGCAACTACCGCTACGTCATCCCGACTCTGGCATTCGCTTCTATCAGGCGCTCGACCAGCACGCGCAAAAAGGCGTGCTCAAAGCAGATGCGGCACGAATCGGTCGCCTTGCGATAGGCCGATGTGGCGATTTTGATCATGCACACTTCCTGAGCGGCCGTCACATCCGCCGTGCGCAGATTGCCCGGACTGCCGAGGCAGGCCATTTCACCGAGGCATTCACCCGGTTTCAGAGTTGCAATCAGGCGGCGCTTGCGGCTGACCCGCGCGTCGCCGGTGATCAACACACAAAAGAAGGTGCCCTGGTCGCCCTCTTTCAGAATCACTTGATCCTTGGGTATCGTCATCCACTCTGAAAAGCGCAGCACTTCCCATAAATCGGCATCGGCGAATTCCTCGAAGAACGACAGTTTGCGCAAACTGTTGAAACGCTCAGTCTCGAACACCCCCTGCGTGGGCAGCGCCGTGGAGCCGCCCATCATGGTGGCGAGTTCGTCAATGAACTGCGCCCACGTCAGATACCGTTTGGCGGTGTCACGCTGCAGCGCGCGAATCACGATCATGTCCAGTTCCAGCGGCACATCCTTGCGAAACTCCGAAGGCAGCGGCGGATTGTTGTTCAGCACCTGGTAGGCGAGCCCCGCGATATTGTCCGCCCTAAACGGCGCACGCCCCGTCAGCAGTTGAAACAGCACGATACCCAGCGCATAGATATCCGTCTGATGGTTCAGCGCTTTGTTCATGTGCTGCTCGGGTGACATGTAGGCCGGCGTGCCGATGCCATCAATCATGGTGGTCTCGGCCTTGGCGATAGCCGCCGAGCCGAAGTCGGCAATTTTGACGTCGTTGCTTCCCTTCAACATGATGTTGGCGGGCTTGATGTCGCGATGGATCACGCCCTCTTGCGACGCATAATCCAGCGCCCGCGCACATTTGTAAATCAACTCGATCACGTCACCAATACCCAGCAAATTGTCGGGCTTGGTAAAGCGTTGCAAAGTGCCGCCTTCGACATATTCCATCACGATATAGGCGTGATCGTCGTCGGCGGCCGCATCAAAAATCTGCACGATGTGCGGATGAACCAGCTTGCCGGCAAGCGACGCTTCGGTGGTAAACAAGCGTTGCATCAGCTTGCCGCTGCCCAGATCCTTCA
>CANIID010000350.1 GCA_947467315.1 Betaproteobacteria bacterium
GCACATCGGCGCGGCGTAGAACGGGCCTTGCGTGATCGGCAGTGGTTTGTATTTCTCGGCGCGGCGCGGCGGCGTGAGATTTTGTAGCGTGCTGCCGGTGTGTGCGGCGTTGTAGGTTTGCACGGTTTGCGCGAGGGCCGCTGCCGGCACGCCGATGGTTTGTGCGAGTGCTGCGATGCTGTCGGCCTTGAACAGCGAGCCACCCTCTTTGGGCAGATGCGGGTTGGGCGGTATCAGGCCGTTGCGGCCGGGGCCTTCCCAGATGGCGTGATCGAATACGACAAACGCCGATGACGGATCGGCGATTTTGGTGATGGCGTTGGCGATATAAACGCCGCCGCGGCCTTCATCGACAAAACGCGCACCATCCGGGCCGACCACGATACCGGCGGTGGCGATGGGGTCGAGGTAGGGATACGGCCACAGTCTGTCATTGGTCATCGCTTCGGGTGCGAGCAGGTGACCGTAGAAGCGGTCCATGCCGATGAGTTTTGCGCCGATGGCGGAGGCCATCTGAAGGCCATCGCCGTAGCCGGTGCCGGCGCCCCGCTGCTTGAGTTTTTCGGGATGCGCACAAATGTACTGGCGCACCAGCTCCGGGTTGCCCTGAAAGCCGCCGTCGGCGATGACCACGGCGCGCGCGGTGAGACGCACTTCGCCGTCGGCGGTGCGCGCCACCACGCCGCAGCATCGGCCGTTTTCAACGATCAGCGATTGCGCGCGCGTGCCGCGTTGAATCGCGCCGCCGCGTTTCACCAAATTTTCGCCCAGCGTGCGCAGCAGCACGTCGCCGGCGCGGCCTTCCCAATCCAGGCCCGGACGGCTGCGACCGGGTGGCGCCAGTACCCAGCGGTGATGCGCGGAGCTGCTCGCTTTCATGAAGCGCATGCCTTCCTCTTGCAGCCAGCGCACCACGCGGCTGCCTTCGGTGGCCATGGTTGAGGCCAGCAGTTCGGTGACGAAGCCGTTGCTGGTTTCGACGATGGCGCGCGTCAGCTCGGCGGGGTCGTCCATGATGTCGCGCATGAACACGTGCAGCGTGCCGCCGGTAAAGCGCGAGTTACACAGGTATTTTTCCGCGCTGCCTTGTTCGAGCACCAGCGCCTTGAGGCCGAGTTGTGCGGCGCGGTTGGCTGCGGTGAGGCCAGCGATGCCGCCGCCGATGATGAGGATGTCTGCGTTCATAATATTTTCGTAAGGTTATGTTTATATTGACTTTTTCAATCAAGACGCATACCCGACGCCTTGACGATGCGGCGGGCGTTTTCAATCTCGGCGCGCACGTGGGCGTCGAACGCCGCCGGTTCGTTGGCCACCACGTCGGAGCCGTCGCGCTTCAAGCGCTCGATCACTTCCGGCGTTTTGAGTGCGCGCGCCACGTCGGCATGCAGTTTGCTAATCACCGCGCGCGGCGTGGCGGATGCGGCAAACAAGCCATACCACGTGGTCATGGCGTAACCGGGCAGCGCGGCTTCGGCAACGGTAGGCAAATTCGGCAACGCGGTCGAGCGTTGCGCCGAGGTCACTGCCAGCGCGCGTAGCTTGCCGGCGGCGTGCTGCGGAAGCACGGTGAATGTGCTGCCGAACATCAGTTGCGTTTGCCCGGCCAGCAGATCGGCGATCGCGGGCGCGCCGCCGCGATACGGCACATGAATCATGTTGACCCCCGCCATGAATTTAAACATTTCCCCGGCGAGATGCTGCGGCCCGCCGTTGCCGGAGGTGCCATAACTCAATTGGCCCGGCCTTTGTTTGGCCAGCGCGATTACCTCCGGCACGCTGCGCGCGGGCAACGAGGGATGCGCGGTCAGCACCAACGGCGACGCAGCAATCTGCGTGATGCCGGCGAAATCGCGCACGGTGTCGTACGGCAGCTTGGCATGCAGCGCCGGATTGGTCGTGTGCGGGTTGGCGGTGAGCAACAGGGTGTAACCATCCGGCGTGCTCCTCGCTACCATCTCGGAGCCGATCAGCGTGCCGCCGCCCGCGCGATTATCAATCACCACTTGCTGGCCCCAGGCTTCGGCAAGTTTTTGCCCGAGCGCGCTCGCAATCAGATCGGTGCCTCCACCGGCGGCGAAGGGCACGATGATGCGCACGGACTTCAGTGGAAACGGCGCGTCGGCGGCGTGAGCGTGGCCGCATGCGAAACACGCCACCAACGCCATACCGAATCGATGTAATTTCATTTACCCGCCAACCCCGCGTGCTTCACCACCGCCGCCCACTTGACGATATCCGCGCGGATCAGCGCGCCGAAGGCTTCCGCCGTGCCGCCCGCGGGCTCCGCGCCGTCGGCGCTGATGCGATCGGAAAACTCCTTGGTCTTAATGAATTTATTGGCTTCGGCGTTCAGCCGCGCAAGCACTGCTGCCGTTGTCGCGGCGGGCGCGAGCAAACCGTACCAGCCGATAAAATCATAACCCGGCACGCCGGATTCGTTCACCGTGGGCACGTCCGGCAAGGTGGCGACACGCTGTTTCCCCGACACCGCCAGTGCGCGCACGCGGCCCGATTTCAAATGCGGCGCCGCCGCCGGCAGGCTGGCGAAATACATCGACACCTGGCCACCGATTAAATCCGTCAGCGCCGGGCCGCCGCCTTTGTACGGCACATGCAGCAGATCGATTTTCGCCAGCATCTTTAACAACTCCGTAGCGAGATGCGTGGAGCTGCCGGTGCCGCCGGACGCGAACGTCAGTTCGCCGGGCCGCGCGCGCGCCAGCTTCACCAGTTCGGCGGCGTTGCGCGCCGGCACTGACGGATGCAGCAACACGATGTTCGCGGTCGAGGCGATATGCACGATGGGCGCGAAATCTTTTTCCGGATGAAAAGGCATTTTCGACGTGAGACTGACATTGACCGCGTGACTGATCGGCACCGCCAACAACGTGTAGCCGTCCGGCGCAGCCTTGGCCACCACGTCGCTGCCGACGATGCCGCCCGCGCCCGGCCGATTATCCACGATGACATTTTGCCCCATGAGTGGCTGCAATTGCAGCGCGGTGAGGCGCCCGACAAAATCGATGCCGCCGCCGGGTGCGTATGGCACCACGATGCGTAGCGGGCGCGTGGGGTAGGTTTGTGCTTGTGCCGATGCGATAACCAACAGTAGGGTGGGCAAAGCGCAGCGTGCCCACGCCAACAGTGTGTGGGCACGCTGCGCTTTGCCCACCCTACAGTGCAGCGGGGACGGCATTTCCCCCAGATCAACCATTCAGCGCCGCGGAAAACGCGGCCACCGAGGGCGCGCCGCGCAACCCACGCACCGCATGGATCACCTGATCGATGCGCTGCGCGTCCTTCGCGGGCTTCGCCAGCAGCCGAAACTTCGCTTCGATCTCCGCCGCATCACAGGCGTCACTCGCGGTGCCGTGCGGGTCAATCACCGTGCGTTCAAAACGGCGCTGCCCGTTCAACACTACTTCCACCCGCGCGGCAAAATGCGCGGGATACAACGCATCCATTTTTTCGTCGATGCGCAGTTGGGTTAGCGCCGCGACACGGCGAATTTCCGGATCACGCAAACCATCCGCATCGAACGACGCCGGATCGCGCGGATTTTTCACCACCGCCGCGCCCGCGCAGTAGGGAATGCTGTATTGCGCCGCCATGGTTTCCTGCGGACTCGGGTCGCCATTGTGCTCGACCGCGCGGCGGCTGGTATGCACCACGATGTTTTGCACGTCGGCGGGCGTCAGTGATGTCTCTTTGCGGATGGCCTCTATGGCGTGTGACACGCAATGAATCAAGCCGCAGCACGGATACGCTTTCACCCATACTTTTGCAATTGCGTAGTCGCTGCCCAGATTGTTCGTGAGCGCCTCGACATCGGTATCCGAACCGCCGATCACCTCGAGCAAACCAAAGTGACCATCAATCGCCGCCATCGGGCCGGTAAACCCGCGCGCAGCCAGCTCGCACGCCAACACACCGGTTTCCGCCGAGCGCCCTGCGTGCATGCGCTTGACCATGCCGCCGGTGCCCTGTGTGAAGGCTTTGATGCCGCCCGCGCTCGAACACGCGATGCCGATGGCCGACAGCATGGTTTCGACCGATTGCCCCATGACAATGCCCGCCGCGACGGTGGCCGCAATCGGCCCCGCGACGCTGGTAGTGTGATAACCGCGCGTGTTGTGCTCGGCACCCAGCGCAAAACCCAGCCGCGCCATCATTTCGTAGCCCGCGATGATGCCGAGCAACAGGCACTCGCCGGACGCGCCGCTTGCTTCGGCCACGGCCAGCGCGGCCGGCACCACGCAGGCGCCAGGATGCACCAGCGCGCCCTGAATAATGTCGTCGAGCTCGATGCCATGCGCCGAGGTGCCATTGGCCAGCGCCGCGCGCGAAGGCGCAACCGTTACGTTTTCGCCGAACAGGGTGGCCTTGCCGCGCGAGCCCTCACTCATCACTTGTGCGCGCAAGATGCGGCCCCACTGCTGATGCGCGCCGTAGAGTCCGCAGCCCACGGTGTCGAGCAAGGCCATGGTCGCGCTGGCACCCAACGTGCCATCCAGCAACGAGGGCTTGAGATTGGCCAGATGCTCGACCAGTTGCGCACTGTGCTGGTTCATGGTTACACCTTGTAGAGCGGCCCTTGCTGGGCAGTGATGGCGCGGTAACAAATGGCGTTGGCCGGCAGCGGTTGCGGTGGCGCTTGCAGCACGCTCAAGCAACGAAACGGCGTGGTTTTATGCAGGCCCGTGCAGGTCATGCGCTGCACGCCCGCTGACAGCGGCGC
>CANIID010000351.1 GCA_947467315.1 Betaproteobacteria bacterium
GAAAAAGGTTGCGACCCGGCCGATTTTTCGCTGGTGGCGTTTGGCGGCAACGGCGCGGTGCATGGCATTGAGCTGGCGGCGGACTTGGGCGTGCGCGAAGTCATTGTGCCGCCGGCCCCCGGCCTGCTGTCGGCGCAAGGCTTGCTGGTGGCGGACATTCGTTATGATTTTCGCCAGACCTTTGTCGAGCCGGTGATCGGTGGCGACATGGCGGCGGTTGAACGTGTGTATCGCGCGCTCGAAGCGCAAGGCCGCGATGCGCTGCGGGGGTATGGTCTTGCCGAAGCGGCGATTTCATTTCATCGCTCGGCCGATATGCGTTATCACCGACAGGCGTATGAAATCAACGTGCGGCAGCCGGATACCGCCATCGACAACGCGCAGCGCGCAACCGTCGCGGAGACCTTTCACCAGGCGCACGAACGGCTGTATGGCCGTCGCGACCCGGCGGGCCTCGTGCAATTCGTTACGTTGTGCGTGACCGCCACCGGCAACTCGCGGCGGCTCGCGAACCAGCCACTGGCCAAAGGCAGCGGCGATGCGACGAAGGCGCGCAAGTCAACGCGTAAAGTGTATTTTCGCGATCATGGCTTTGTCGAATGCACGGTTTACGACCGCACCTTGTTGCTGGCGGACGACAAACTCAACGGCCCCGCGCTGCTCGAAGCCGCAGACTCAACCACCGTTGTGCCGCCCGGCTGGCTAGTGCGCTGCGACGCGGTCGGCAATCTCATCGTTACTCATGAAGGGAAAGCCGCATGAACGCCCCAACGCCCAATGCCCCCTTGGTGCTCGACGCATTCCGTCTGGAGATTTTGTCCAACGCGCTGAATGCGATCACCGAAGAAATACAACTCACGCTGCTGCGCTCCGCCTACTCGCAGGTAGTGAAGGAGGCGCAAGATGCCTCGTGCGCGATATTCACCGCAGCCGGACGCATCGTCGCGCAGCCGGTGGTGATCCCCGGCCACCTGGGTTCGATGCGCTTCATGTTGCAGGAAGTGATGAAGGAATTTCCGCCTGCAGAAATGTGCGAGGGCGATGTTTACATCAACAACGACCCGTATCGCGGCGGCAGCCATCTGCCCGACCTCGCGGTGTTCCGCCCGATTTTTCATGGCGGGCGCTTGTGCGCGTTTACCGGCTGCATCATTCATTACTCCGACATCGGCGGCATGGTGGCGGGCAGCAACCCGATGACCGCGACCGAGCTGTATCAGGAAGGACTGGTGATTCCCCCGGTGAAGCTTCACGACGCGGGCCGCCCCAGCAAAACACTGCTCGATATGATCTGTGCCAACGTGCGCCAGCCGGAAATATTCCTCGGCGACCTGCGCGCGCAGGAAGGTGCGTTGCTCAAGGGCGAGCAGCGCCTGCACAGCCTGCTGACGCGCTACGGCGCGGACAACATCAGCCGCGCGATGGAATTGCTCATCGAATACGCCGAGAAAAAAGCATTGGAGGCGGTGGCGGCCATCCCTAAGGGTGTCTACGAATTTACGGATTACATGGATCACGACGGTATTGATCTCACCAAGCCGGTGAAGATCACCGTGCGCCTCGAAGCACTGGGCGACAAACTGCGCTTTGACTTCACCGGCACCGACCCGCAGGTGAAAGGCCCGCTCAATGCGCCGTTGTCGAAAACCTGGACCACGATATTTTTCTGCGTGCGCTGCGTGCTGCCGGACGACGTGCCGTTTAACGACGGCCTGGTAAAAATCATCGACGTGTATGTGCCCGAAGGCACGTTGTTGAACCCGCGCCATCCCGCGCCGGTCAACGCGCGCTCGGTCACGGTAAATCGCGTGGCCGATGTCGTGCTGGGCGCGCTGGCCTTGGCGATGCCCGATAAAGTGGGCGCGCAATGCTGCGGCGTGCCGGTGGGCGTGTCGTTCGGCGGCATCCATCCCAAAACCAACCGCAACTTCGTGTTCTACGAAAGCTACAACGGCGGCATGGGTGGCAGCCAGCATACCGACGGCGCCGATGCCGTAAGCACCGGCACCTCCAATGCCATGAACATCCCCGCCGAATCGATAGAGATGGATTACCCCGTGCGCGTCACGCGCTACGAGCTGGTGCCCGATTCCGGCGGCAGCGGCAAACATCGCGGCGGCCTGGGCTTGCTGCGCGAATACGAAATGCTGGCTGAGAGCGCCAGCGTGAACGTGCGCGGCGACCGTGCCGCCTTCGCGCCGCGCGGTTTCTACGAGGGCGGCGACGGCAGCTTCAGCGCCTTCTATCTCGAAGACGACGGCGGCAACATGAAAAAAATCCCCAGCAAATTCGGCGGGCGCATCCAGCGCGGCCAACATCTGCGCATTCTCACGCCGGGCGGCGGCGGCTTCGGCAACCCTGGGGAGCGCGACCGCGAAGCACTGATGCAGGATTACCGCGAAGGCAAGGCGTCAGCCGAGAAAATCCTTAAGGATTATGGCGTGGACGTCAGCGGGGGTAAGTCGTAACCACGCTCGCTGAGCACGCGCCCGTATTCCAATGCGCAGGCGCTACGCGGTCACTTCGGATTGGCAGGGTGTCGAGGGAATTCGAGAAGGCCCATAACTGACACAACCCGCAGTTTCTGCTTGCATACCGGGCACGTTGCTTGCGTATGCCGGGATGCGGTCTTTTTAAGCTGATGCCGCTGGCCACGTACTGGCCGGCGACTTCCATCACATAGATTTTTCATCGTGCGCACCCAAAGTTAATGATCGATACCCACGATGTCGTCGGCTTCGAATTCATCGGGCACGGTGCCATCCCCAGAACCGGTGACCATTGCGGCCAGACTTTCGCTCTGCTTCACGAAGTATTCCTGGCTGATGGGATCGTAAAAACGCTGGCCCACAGTGACATCGCTGAATTTGATACGGTAACGTGAAGGGTGATCGGCCATAAGCAAGTTCTTCTGAGTTTAATAGTAAGCGGAGATTAATGGAGCCTATTTGACCCAGAGTGTAATGCGAAGATGCCCTGCAATTCCAGTCCGCAACCGAGCCTGCCTTTCTGGTGTGTGAGGAACCGCGCCGGCTCCGATGCCCCTTGACCGACTGCCGGACTTTATGCATGCCCATCTTCGATCATATCTGTGCCGATCCCCAAAACGCAAAAAAACGCCTCGACGAATGAGCTGGGTTGTGACGCTAAGTACAAGAAAGGATACAAAAAGACGGTAGGATCACGCCCCTGCGGGCCCTTAGTGTTAGAGTTCAATGCTAGGATTTACTGATTTGCGGATTACTGCGTTTATGCGTTCACCGACGGTCGTAGTTTTCCCGGACCGACCGAAGCGCAGGATTGGCTGGCACGGACGCTGGATTTGCTTGAACAATGGAGTTTATTAGAGCGGGACGGTTTGGTATATGTCGTCACTCAGCAAGGGATTCGCGTAATCACCTAAGATTAAAACGCAGCTTATCTAGCGTGACTGCCGGATGCTTTACGGAAATAGGGAACTGGGACTATGGCTGGTGTTCAACAACCGACACAAGAGAGAGTTTCCTATAGAGCAAGTCTGATCGGAACTATCCAGTCCCATTTGGCAGGACTCCAAGGTTATGACGTAATGGCCTTGGAATTGATCCAGAACGCAGATGACGCAAGAGCGGACTCCCTGATCTTTGACATCACTGACGAAGGACTCTACGTATCAAATAGCGGAAAATTTTCGTATTGCGGGAACCTAGCCGACGATCCTTGTCCTCTTAGCATCGGTGGCAAGTCGGGTTGTGATTTTCATCGAATTACGGAGGTGGCGAGCGGCGGAAAGCTCTTGCAGAGTGAGAACATTGGGCGATTCGGCATAGGTTTTGTGTCGTCTTACCAGGTCACCGACAGACCGGAAATTCGATCAACAGGTGTTCGGCTTATTTTGGACCCGGTCGGAGAGTCGGTCATTGAGCCGTACTCGCAAGCGAAAGGAACCACATTCTTCCTGCCTTGGGCGACTGACCCTGATTCCAAGGCGCGAAAAAAACTCGGCTCTCCCATGACGCTCAAGTTGATTGATCAGCTTGCAGATGACTTTCAGGGCGTTCTTCGGAAGGGACTGTTGTTCTTGCGGCATCTGCGCAAAGCCGAGGTGCGAAGAAACGGCCAGCTACAACTGGGCTGTGAGCTGACCCGTCCCGACAAGTCCACTCTCAGGATTCAATTTCACCCAGATCGATCTATAGAGCGATGGCACATTCTTGAGTGCAACGCCAAGGCGGCAGCAGAGCAATTGTGCAAGAAGTTTCCAAGCCTCATTAGTCTGAATCGGAGCACGCAGATCAGCATTGGCCTTCGCATGGAACCCGCGCCACTAACCCAAGGTTATTTGTACGCATATCTCCCAACTGAACAGGCAACAGGTCTCCCGTTGCATATCAACGCCGATTTCTTCCCAGAGGCAGATCGCAAAACGTTAATTTTTTCAGGCCATCAGCATTCTCAGGCATGGAACGAAATGCTTGTCGATGTCGCAGCGACAGAGATCGCACGTGAACCCGAGGCGTTGTTGGAGATACTAGTGTAGTGCATCATAAATAACGGAACTTATATGGCGACCTGAACTCCAACGAAAAAGGAGATCAGTGCCATGCGAGTTGCCAAGCCAGTTAAGTTGAGTGCCGATGATGATCGAAATCTGCGGATTCTTTCCAAGCGAAAGCGTA
>CANIID010000352.1 GCA_947467315.1 Betaproteobacteria bacterium
ATTTCCGGGGAGCGGCGCGAGCTCAGCTTCATCTTCACCGATATTCAGGGCTTCACCACCCTGTCTGAAAAACTCAGCTCCGAAAAACTTGCGGAGGTGCTCAACGCCTATCTGGATGGCGCGTGTGCCATCGTCCAGCGGCATGAGGGCATGGTCGATAAATTCATCGGCGATGCCATCATGACGATTTTCAATGCGCCTATGGCGCAAGCCGACCATGTGGCACGCGCCGTGCGCTGCGCGCTGGAACTGGATGCCTACTGCGAAGACTTCCGCAAGCGGCAGAACGCTGCCGACATCCCTCTGGGGCAGACGCGGCTGGGCGTGCATACGGGGCCGGCGGTCATCGGCAATTTCGGTTCCCATACACGCATGGACTTCACGGCACTGGGCGATACCGTCAACACCGCGGCGCGCACCGAAGGCGTGAACAAATACTTCGGCACGCGCATCTGCTGCACTGAAAGCGTGGTGAAGCATTGTGCGGACTTGAATTTCCGGCCCATCGGTGAAGTGGTGCTGAAAGGAAAACTCACCCACGTCGAGCTGTTCAATCCGGTCACCGCCGAAGAATCTGCGTCGCCGCTATATCGCCGCTACCTCGAGGTCTACGCCCTGCTGAAAAGCGCTGATCCGCGCGCCCCCGAGGCGGTGCGCCAATTGCACCAGGATCAGCCGCATGACTCGCTGACGGGCTTTCACTACGAACGCGTTGAGGCTGGACTGAATACCGTTCGTATTATCATGGAGGACAAGTGACCCGCCGCTCTCCCGCGCGCAGCAGCGGGGGCGCCATCCTCATGGCGCTGCTCAGCCTTGGTCTGCCTTGCACCGTGCAAGCGCAGGTCCCGCTGAACGCCGAGCAACTGCAGCAGTTGCGGCAGATCGAGCAACAGCTACGCGACCGTGCGCCCGGGCCGCAACAACGCGCCCCCAGCCTGGATCTGCGCATCCTTACTCCCGAAAAAGCCGCCGTCCCCAGGGCTGTGGATGAACTCGAATTCGAAGTGAAGCAAGTCGAGATCACGGGCGCCACTTTTTTTCCGAAAACCGAAGTCGATGCGTTCTTTACGCCGCTGCTGCAGAAAAAAATCGGCCTCACAGAACTGCGTCTGGCGGCCAGCGCGCTGGAGAAAAAGTACCGCGAGCGGGGTTTCTTCCTCGCGCGCGTATTCATTCCCCCGCAACAGTTGAAAGATGGCGTGTTCAGGGTCGAGGTGATCGAGGGCCACATTTCACAGGTCTACGTGGAAGGTACGGATGCCGCGATGAGCAGCCGCGTGGAGGCCTTTGCGCAGCAGATTACGCGCCTGCGACCGCTCGACCTGGGCGGTCTGGAACGGCTGTTGCTGCTCATCAACGACCTGCCGGGGGTAGCGGCCACGGCCGTGCTGCGCCCCGGGGCCGAACTGGGCAGCTCTGAGCTGCTGCTCAGCGTCACGCCTCTGGGTGACCTGCACCTGTCCAGCTTCAACAACACGGGATCAAAAACCACGGGTCCGTATTCGCTCAGCCATAACGCTACTTTCCAGCAAGTGTTCGGCAGTCCCGGACAGCTGAACCTCAGCCTGACCGGATCCGGTGCCGACGACTATGCCCTGAAGGGCATACGCAGCGTCGTGGCTCGCTACACGCAAGCCGTGGGCAACAGCGGCCTCATTTTCAGCTTTGGCGGTTCGTTGAGTAAATCCAGGCCAGCCGGATCGCTGGAGAGTCTCGAGCTGGTGAGCGATGCGACATCGATCTCACCCAAGCTGCGCTACCCCCTGTTACGCTCGCGTGCGAGTTCTGTCTATCTGGACGGTGGGGTGTCGGTGAACCGCAGCGAAACCACGACGTTTGGCACGATACTCACCAGCGACCGATACACTGCTGCCGATCTTAACGCCTCCTGGACCCTGGATGGCTGGATGGGGGGCAGCCAGAACATCGGTGTGGGCATCGCCAACGGACTCAACCTCTTCGGCGCCATGGACAGGAATGCCCCTAATCCTTCTGCCGCCAGCTTCGAGCCCGGCTTTACCAAAGTCACCGTGAATCTGCAACGCACCCAGCAACTGCCAAAACAGTTCAGCTTGCGTTTCACTGCCAACGGCCAGCACACCCGGGAAAAATTGCTGTCCGGGGAGCTGATTTCCTTCGGCGGCCCCAGCCTCGGTCGAGCTTATGCGGCGGCGGCCATCGTTGGCGACAAGGGCTTGGGCGCCTTGCTCGAGTTGCGCTATGACTTCAAGCAGCAGTTTGTGCCCGCGATCGGCAACCTGCAGGCGTATATCTCCGCCGATAGCGCCACCACCCGCACTGTCGCGGTGCCCAGTGCCGCAGCCACCCGGGCCTACCTGAGTTCCGAAGCGATCGGCCTGCGCTTTAGCCTGTTCAAGGATGCGCAGATCGACCTGCGATTCGCCAGAGCCCACCGCGGCAACGTCACTGACGATTCCCGGCGCGACGGCAGGTTGTTGCTTGACGCTATGCTGCGGTTTTGAAAAAGAGATGGGCATCAAAGAACATTTCGTGGGTTTGCGTCGGGTAGGCCGGCAGCCAGAATGCGCAACTGGCGCACAGCTTCATGTGCTGTTGCGCGCTAAACCCGTGCCGGGAACCCGCACTTTTCCGCAGCCCCACGCCCGCCGCTGCCGCAAGTTTTATCGAGAACATCGCCGACTGTTCAGTGCTTGCATTTTTGTCGCAGCCAAACAGTGCTAAGGCGTACACGGCACGCCGCCCAGCTGGCCCTGGTGCTGGCGGGTGTGTCCATGGCAACCGGCGCGACAGAATTTAAATTTGGCGACGCGATCGAAGGCAGCCTAAACGGCACTGCGACAGCGGGCACCATGATCCGCACCGAATCCGCAGATCCCGCCTTGCTCGGCACCCTCTCCCCCGGACGCGTGGGCCTTCCGCCCGGGCAACTGTCCGGCAACGCTGGCGGCAACGATCTAAACTTCAAACGTGGCCGCCCGGTTTCCACAGTAGCGAAGACAACGCTCGACCTCGAACTCCGGCGGGCGAACATCGGTTTTTTCGCGCGCACAAAAATCTGGTACGACTTCGAACTAAAGGACGGTGACCGCGCCTACTGCTGTACTGTGTGCCGCCCACAGTCACTTGTCCAATCGTCAAGGTGGTGCTGTTGAGCACGCTGAGGGCGCCAATGGAAGTACCTGAGGCAATGGTCGACAAGGTGTTGGACGCATTGCTCAGCGTGTAACTGCCTGTGCCCAATAGCGCCACCCATATCGCGGTTGCAGACAACGCGGGCTATCTGGTGGACACCACGGCGCCGACGGTGACCAACACCAGTGGAGCGTATACGGCCAGCACAGACACCTTGGTGCTGACGGGGACGAATTACAGCACCCTGCTGGAAACCAGTGAAAGCGCCACCACCGACATCAAAGCCCGCCTTGATTGGAGCAAGTTATCGTGGGACATCAATGGGGATAACGCAACCACAGCCGATGGGAGCTTTGCATTAAGCGATATCAGTTCAGCGAAGGTGACCGACGGTACGCATCTGACGATCGTACTGACCAGCGCCCAAGGCACGTCTCTGGAAGCGACCAGTGGCTACGGCAGCACAACGCTGGATAGGCGCATCACTGGCATCGAACGGCAGCACCGCCGCGAACGCTACCTACAATGATCTTCTAGCCATCTGGGACGCCTACAATGGGACCGGGACAGGGACGAACGTCGACGGCACGCCGTCCGGCTGGCAGGCCGACGGTTACTGGTCGGCCACGCCTTCGGCTTCGGGGCACGCCTACGTCTACCTGCCCGATGGCTACGTCCGCGACTACCTTGACGGCGGCGGCAATTACGTCGCGTTGCAGGTTTTGTAGGGGCGTGTCCCGCGGAGCATTATTTTGAAATTTGACCTTTGACCTTTGCAGTGGGGGCCGGCGTGCGCCGGCCTTGCTTTGGTTGTGGGTTTTGTTGTGCTGAGGCACCGCGCAGCGGTTGAAATATTTTTCAATGCGACAAGGAGGTGGCACACCGGGAAACGGGCTGTAAGCGAGCAAGGAAGCATTGCGCCGACTTCGGTTGGCGCCGCATGGGGGTAACGGCTACGGCTGTCGCCAAAAGCGGCCACGTCTTATTTTGACAAGGCAATGTTGCTGGCGTCTTCCGCGGCGCGTTTTAAAGGGTTTCGGCTCTATGCGCCGCATTAAACAGGCGGCGCGCTGGGAGCAGTGGTTTGCGTCGAGGTGAAGAGATACGGAAGATTTTGTGGTTATAAACCCGTCCGGTTGCCCGTGTTGGGTGGCGCACCGAAATGCAACCCAGTCATGCAACATCCACAAACGACCGCTTATGATCTGTCAGGCAGGCTTGATTATTGCTAGCATAAAAGCTAAAATGACAGCATTGACAGCATAAAGAAAAGGGTAGCGACATGGCAACAGTCACCGTTAGAAATCTGCCCGACGCGGTGCATCGCGCGCTTCGCGTACGGGCGGCGACGCATGCCCGCAGCACCGAGGCAGAAATCCGAGACATTCTCGAAACGACCGTTTGCCCGCCGCAGCGGCTTCGCCTGGGCACAGCCTTGGCGGAGCTGGGGCGTCGCGCGGAGCTGACCGATGAGGATATCGCCGCCTTGGCGCAGTTGCGCGACAAGACCC
>CANIID010000353.1 GCA_947467315.1 Betaproteobacteria bacterium
GAAAACGCTTCGGCAAGACTCACGGGCTTTTCTGTCTCCATCACGGCTCCAAAAAGACAGAAAACTACACAGCTTCGGCAAAAAGTACAAGTCCACAGTCAACGACATAACCTTTTCATTCATATGGCGTTTTGATGCAATTGCCCTGGGGATGGGGGTGGGGTAGATTTGGCCGCCCCCCATCCCCATCCCCGCCTTCCCCCTGAAGGGGAGGGAATTTACTTTGTGGTACGGTTGCTCTGGCAATAGTATTCATTGTGGCCATGAATTGTTCTGGCTAACCCCGTATGGCGATCTCATCGCCCTCGATACGGAATGTGGTGCTATATTTTTTCGACAGCGTGGTGAGCAGGTCGACGTAACTTTGCGCCTGCGCTATCGGCACGCGATAGGGCACCATGGTTTCGCTGGGCAGATTGATCGGAATAAACGAGAGGCGGCTGATCTGCTTGCGCTGCGCATCGATGTAAGCTTTGACGATCACCGACTCCTCGCCGAAGTTATGTCCTTCGCCAAAACTGATCGCGAGATTGCACAGGCTGTAACAAATCAGTTTGCCCTTGTAGAGTTCCATGCCCTGCAGGCGGTGTGGATGATGTCCCATCACCAGATCAGCGCCGGCGTCGATGGCGGTACGGCCCATGTCTTCCTGATAGTTCAGCACAAAAAACGGCGCTTCCTCCAGAGCGACCCCCATGCCGAAGGCGTTGGCGTAGCGCGTTAATCCCCAGTGCCAGCTCACCACCACCACATCGGCGTTGGCTTTGGCTTGCCGCACATCGGCTTTCATTTGTTCGGCGTCGCGACGGTCGGCAGTGGTGACGATACGCGGCGGCACGCCGGGTGCGTAGCGAATGCTACCGGGGATTTCATAAGCGGTCGTCACTGCCACGGTGGACAATCCCGCCTTGTCCGGACCGGCCGGATGTATGCCGGGAATAAAGCTCGAGGTATACGAGAGAAACGCCACGCGCACGCCATCGCGTTCGAGCAGGGCGGGGCGGTGCGCTTCCGCGGCATTGCGTCCTCCACCGGCCCACGCGACACCGGCGGCGTCGAGGTGCTGGATGGTTTCGAGCAATCCGCCCGCGCTCAAATCCATGGTGTGATTGTTGGCCAGCGCCAGCGCGTCGATGCCCGCGCGCTGCATTACCTGCGCGCTCATTGGCGGCATTTTGAACACCGCGCCACCGGTGCCGGCCTTGCCGATATCCGGCTCGCCACCCGTGCAGATCGGGCCTTCAAGATTGCCGAGCGTAAAGTCGCCCTGTTGCAGGATGGGCGCGAGATCGCCAAACCAGTCGATGAGGTCAGCCTTTTCAGGCAAGCGCACCACGTTATGGATGTGCGGATGATCATCCGGCATGCCGACAAAAATGTCGCCGGTGGCGAGCAGCGTCAGTTCTTTGGCCACGGTGTGGTTCTCCCTGTCTGTCTTTCAACACAGTCTAGCAAACCTTGCCTGCGGCCATTAGAATTCGGTGAGCGTGACATTTTTTTCTGAGGAGTCAGTGTGGGCCAATTCGACGGCGTGGTCGTCGGTTATGCGATGGTGACTTTGGCGAAGCGGATGCGGAAACGGAAGGAGTGAGCGATCTGCTACGTCGGAGTATTATTTTGAAAAGCGCCAATAATTAATTTTGGCGTTACGTCTGCGATAGAAAGGTTTTGCTTGTCGCAAAAATATTGAAGGTATCGAAGCGACATGACAATGTTGCTAACGGTAAGCCATGTATGGCTATCCAAGTTGGCTTCGCGAATTAGAATGGCATCAGTAATTTCTTGCTTTTGATTAAACTCATCATTCATAAATTTCTCGCTCGCGTACGCCAAACATCGTTAAGTTCTGAGTGCATTCAGATGTTATCCGAGTATGCTTTTTCGTTTCCCGTGAGGTTGCCCGTGATTTTCTTGAAAATTATCCTATCGGTTTTGTCGAAGCCAACAGCCTTCATTGCGGCGTCGATTGATTTGCGTCCTGCTGTAGGGAAACCAATAAAATGAAGATAGCAGCCGAGGCCGCATAAATCTCGCATAGCACTTCCTATACGATCGCTTGGATCGGCTTTATCAAATTTCTCATTTAGAGACTTCCATTCTTCTTTGTCGGGAAGCATGAGATTTCCTACCTGAGTGTAGAGTCGTGGTTGAGGTGGTTAGTCGATTGTAGCGAAAAGGCATTCAGATGAAACATGTCGCGAGAATGGCCGGATTTCGTTATGCTTCATCTGGGTTTCACGCTTTGATGGATCCCGCTATCGCCAATTGAACGGTTAGCTGAAGGTAATAGTCATGAAGAATGTCACCTGTCGCGCAATCCCCGTCTTTGCCGCCTCCTTGATGGTATCAACCGCATCCGCGCAAACCACTTCGGCAGGCTCAGGACAGGCCTGGCCCGCAAAGGCCGTGCGCGTCATAGTGCCTTTCGCGCCCGGTGGCGGGGCTGATCTGACGGCACGTCCGGTATCGCAAAAGTTATCCGAGGCGCTCGGCCAGCAGTTCGTCGTTGATAATCGCGGCGGTGCGGGCGGGGCCATCGGCATGGAGCTGACGGCAAAAGCGCCGCCGGACGGGTACACGATCATGAGTGTCTCCGGCAGTTTTTCGGCCACGGCGGCGACGCACAAGCTTAGCTACGATCCGCTCGATGCATTGGTGCCGGTGGTGGAACTGGGTTACGCGCCCAATGTGCTGGTGGTGCATCCCACGCTGCCGGCGAAAACGCCCAGGGAATTTGTCACGTTGGCGCGCGCGAATCCGGGCAAGCTGGTGTATGCGTCCACGGGCATCGGCGGGCTGACGCACATGGCCACCGAGTTGATGGCCAACATGGCCGGTATCAAAATGATCCATGTGCCGTACAAAAGCACGGGCATGGCGATGCCCGAAATCATGGCCGGTCAAACACAGGTGATGGTGGCCGGCATGCTCGCCGCGCAACCCTTTTTCGCCAATGGCCGCTTGCGCCCGTTGGGCGTGACCACCGCCAAGCGCTGGCCGTCGCTCCCCAACCTGCCGGCGATCGCGGAAGCGGTGCCCGGCTACGACACCGGCACTTACTACGGCATGTTTTTGCCGAAAGGCACGCCTGCAGCCATCGCTACGCGCTTGAACGCCGAGGTGAATAAAATTCTGCAGGATGGCGGCATCAAGAACACGCTCGAGGCGCAGGGCATGGCAGCGTCCGGCGGCACGTCATCGGCGTTTGCCGCGCGCGTGAAGAAGGAATACGACGACTGGGTGAAGGTGGTGCGCGAGGCGAAGCTGAAGATCGAATGAGGATCGAGTGAGCGCGATTACTCCGCCCGCGCGCCACTGAGCTTAACCACCTGCGCGTACTTGTCGTAATCGGCGCGCAGCCGCTGCGCGAATTGTTCGGGCGTCATGTGTAGCGGGTCTAGCGTTTGCGCCGAGAGTTTCGCCGCCAGGTCTTGATCTTCCAGGGTTTTTTTCAGCGCGGCGTTGAGTGCGTCGACGATGGCCTTCGGCGCGTTTGCCGGCAGAAAACAGCCCACCCACGCCGAGAAATCGTAGCCGGGCACAAATTCCGAAATCGCCGGAACGTGGGCGAGTTGCGGCACGCGCACATCGGAGCCGACGCCCAACACGCGCACGCGGCCATCCTTCAAGTAAGGCAGGATTGATCCAAGCGTCGTGAGCAAGGTTTGTGTTTCGCCTGCCAGCAGCGCGATATTGGCCGGGCCGCCGCCCTTATACTGCACGTGCAGCATGTCGATCTTGGCCATCGCCACAAACAGCGCCATCGCCATATGCGCGAAGCTGCCGGTGCCCGCCGAGGCGTAGGTGATGTCGCCGGGGCGTTTTTTGGCGAGCGCGATCAGTTCTTTGCCGCTACGCACCGGCAGCGACGGATGCACTACCAGCACGCTCAACTGCCGTGCGAGCGTGGTGACGCCGATAAAATCCTTGAGCACGTCGTAGGGCAGCTTTTTGTAGAGGTGCGCATTGGCGACATGCGTGGTGGATTGCACCATCAGCGTGTAGCCGTCGGGCGCACTGCGTGCGACGAGTTCCGAGCCGATGGTGCCGCCGGCGCCGCCCCGATTTTCCAGCACGAATTGCTGGCCGAGTTGTTGCGAGAGTTTGGCGAATACGAGTCGTGCGACGACATCGTTTGAGCCGCCGACAGGGAAGACGATGACTACGCGTACGGGTTTGGTGGGATACGGTTGCGCGTGAGCCAGTGCGGAGGTGAAGCACACGCCTAACGAGAGGAGGGATTTTTTCACGCTTGGCATGGCGTATCGGTCAGCGTTCAGGTTTCCAGCGGCAACCGCACCGGCTTGCCGGAGATCACGGAACGTTCGATGCCGATGGTGGTTTCCAGCACCAGGCGCGCTTCGGCGGGTGTGGCATGCGCGGTGGGGGCGCCGGTGACGAGGTGATCCAGCCATGAGCGTGTTTCGGTGCCGAGCGGTCCCCAGTAATCGCCCAGGGCAATTGCATCAAATAGCCACCAGCCCAAGTAACTGCTCGCGATAAGAATCACTGGTAGATGCGACCAAGCGCCGCGTCTTGATTCCTCCCTTGCGGGATTTATCCAGTCGCAGGATATTGA
>CANIID010000354.1 GCA_947467315.1 Betaproteobacteria bacterium
AGACGTTCCGCGACCAGCCGGAGCAATCGCTCGCAATAGACACGGCGCGCCTCATCGTGGGTGGCATCGGCGAGAATGACACAGAATTCGTCGCCGCCGACGCGAAAACACAAGTCAACATTACGCGACACCTCGCGCAAGGATTCGCCTATCACTTTGAGCACTTCGTCGCCGCGCTGATGCCCGTACTGATCGTTGATGTCCTTGAAGCGATCGAGATCAAAATAAATCAGGCACAGCGGCTTGGCGTTGCGTTCGGCGATACGTATCTCGCGCAGCATGGTTTCGGCAAGGACGCGGCGGTTCAGCAATCCTGTCAGGGGATCAATGCGCGACAATATTTCGAGTTCCGCCGTGCGCTCGGCAACGCGCTGCTCGAGCGATTGGGCGTAACGCACCATTTTGTCTTTGCCGAGTTCAATCTCGGAAATCATGCTGCGCATGTAGGTTTCGAACACCAGCGTCATGTCAAAATAAATCAACTTGTCGAGCGCGCGCTTGGTTTGCCGGCATAACGCCATATCCAGACAAGCCTCTTCCATGCGCCGATAGAGGATCGCCTTGAGCATCTTGGTTGCCGCGAGATAGAGCTTGGGATCGACGCCGATGCGTTTCAATACCAATCCCACGCGTAGCCGGCTGTTGACGTACTCGATGTCGTAGGCGCCCTCGAACAATTGCAGCACGTAGCGTTTTTGCGCCAACTGAAAGCTGCGCACGGTGTCGGCGTCACCGATCACCAACGCGATCTCATCGATCTCGATCTGCCGTTGGTAGAACTCGTCGGCCACGGCATCTATGCCCGCGCGCATCACCGCGTACATCTTCATCAGGCATTCCACATCGGCAGCCGAAAAATCCAGCAGCACTTTGCGGTGGTCAACTTCGAACGCCGTAATGCGCATTTGCTCCAGCAAGGTCAGTTCGGTTTGCCTCATGGTGCACGTCAAATTACGCGCTATAGATAGCGAAATACAGGTAAAAAGTCACAGTATGTTGTGGGGTCGCACACGGGCGGACGCACCCCCGATAGCCCCAATGACCTGAATTGATTGACCAAATCCGCGTGTACGGCTTGGCGGCCGGAGTGACGCCCTAAGTGACCTCAATGCGGGCTGTTTCCGTGGCTGAAAAGCCGTTGTCGCCGCTCCACTTGAAATCGAGCGTGCCGCTTTCGGTGGCGACAGTGGAAAACTGGATGAACGGGTTCGCGGACACCGACGGGTGCAGCTCGGCGCGAAATACTTCGATGCCGTTATACAAACACACAAACGTGGTGATGATGTCGCGTGGAATTGGCGCGCCAAGATGCGTGCGGCGAAAGCCCGTTTCCATGGTGTGTGCCACCAGCGTCTTGATGTCGATGATCTCGCCGCGCTTCGCGGTCTTGGGCACATCGAGGCGAACATTGGCGGTGGTCACGCCGGCAATTCCTCAAGGCACGCAGCCAGCGTCACAATCAGAAACGCGCTGTCCGACCAGAACGAGCCGTCACTCAATTCGGCTATGGCGATGACGTTTTGCGTATCCGCCATGCGCACCCGCGTCGCCACCCGCGCGCGTCCAGCACGCGGGCCGAGTCGAAACGTCGCCATCTCCGGCAGCGGGTTGCGCTCGGTAAATATATGAATAGCCTTGACGTGATCGGCTTCGCTCATCGGGCTGTCCACACTGACGCTGAGCGGCACCAGATGGCCGTTCTCCACCAGCGGCGGCACATCGAGTTTGACGCGGCCCTTGGAGATGGTTTTTGCCCCCGCCAATTTGCGGATGGCGTCGGGCATGTTATTCAGCGGCGTGCGCACCATCTGCGCATGCAACAGCGCAGGCCATGCGGCGGCGACCGTCGTCGCTACGCAAGCGCCTGCCGCTGTGATAAACGTGCGCCGCGAGGGCTGCTTCATAAATTATAATTTAAAAACATATACTTACATCCATACTTCGGTATGGATGTAAGCTGAACCAACCACACTTACACCAGCGTATAACCGAGATTCTTCAACGGCACCGAACGCAGACGTTTGCCGGTGGCGGCAAAAATCGCGTTCAGCACCGCCGGCGCGGCGACGCAAATCGTCGGCTCGCCGATGCCGCCCCAGAAACCGCCGGAGGGCATGACGATACATTCGATTTTCGGCATCTGCGCAATCTTCATGGAGTTGTAGGTGTTGAAATTCTCCTGCTCCATGCGGCCGTTTTTCAGCGTGCATTCCTGATCGAACAACGCCGACAAGCCATACACGAACGAACCGGCAATCTGCCGTTCGATCTGCGCCGGGTTCACCGCGTAACCCGAATCGGTCGCCGCGACGATGCGATGCACCTTCACTTTGTTGTCGCTGCTCACCGACACCTCCGCGCACGCGGCGACGAAGCTGTTAAACGCCTTCATCTGCGCCAGTCCGCGGAACACACCTTTCGCGGCGGGCTTGCCCCAACCGGCTTTTTCCGCCACCGCATTCAACACCGCGAGATGCTTCGGATTGTCTTTCATCAGCTTGCGGCGGAATTCCAACGGATCCTGACCGGCGGAATGCGCCATCTCATCCATGAAGCACTCGGCGTAGATCGCGTTCTGATTGATGTTCACGCCGCGCCAGAAACCCGGCGGCACATGCGGGTTACGCATGGCGTGATCGATCAGCAGATTGGGTATGCCCTTGTAGCCCCACTCAAACTCGCCGCCGCGCGCCAAGCCCTGAAACGTGGCGGGGTCCATGCCCTTGACCATCGCTTCCGGACGCACCGAGGCCAAAATCGATTGGCCCGATATGCGCATGTGCAGCGCGGTGAGGTTGTTGTTGGCGTCAAGTCCGCCCACCATTTTGGCTTGGGTGATCGGATGAAAGCGCCCTTGGCGCATGTCTTCCTCGCGCGACCACAGCAGCTTCACCGGCACGCCCGGCATTTCTTTGGCGATACGCACTGCTTGCGTAACGTAATCGTGAAACGCACCGCGCCGGCCGAATCCGCCGCCGCAGTGGATTTTGTAGACCTCGCACTTGTCGGCAGGCAAACCGGATGCCGCCAGCGTTGCCGCGAATGCGGCCTCGCCGTTTTGCGTGGGTACCCACACTTCGCACTTGTCCGCCGTGTATTTCGCGGTGGCGTTCATCGGCTCCATGCACGCATGGTTCTGATACGGATACGAATACACGGCTTCGACTTTTTTCACCGCGCCGGCGAGCGCGGCTTTCGCGTCGCCCGCATCGTTGCCGACGAATGCCTGCTCGGCGTCCAGACCGGCCTTCAAAATTGCCGCCACCGACGCACTCGACACCTTGGCATTCTCACCCTCGTCCCACACGATGGGCAGCGCGTCGAGCGCGGTCTTGGCTTGCCACCAGGTGTCGGCAACCACCGCCACCGCGCTGTCGCCCACCTGCAGCACTTTTTTCACGCCTTTGCGGCTGCTGACTTTGGCTGCATCGAAACTCTTGACCTTGCCGCCGAACACCGGACATTCCATGATCGCCGCGTTCAGCATGCCGGGCATTTTCAGATCGGCGCCGTAGACTTGTTTGCCGGTGAGCTTGTCCACCGTATCCAGACGCTTGACCGATTTACCAATGACTTTCCATGTCTTCGGGTCTTTTAACGCCACGTCTTTCGGCGGTGTAATGCGCGATGCGGCTTCGGCAACCTTGCCGTACGTCGTGGTGCGGCCCGACGGCGTGTGCGTAATCACGCTGTTGGCCGCGCTGCACTCCGCTGCGGGCACTTTCCATGCATCGGCCGCCGCTTGAATCAACATCGTGCGCGCGGCGGCGCCGCCTTCACGCACATATTGATGCGACTCGCGTATGCCGCGGCTGCCGCCGGTGGAGAAATCACCCCACGCGCGTTTGCGCTTGACGCTCTCGCCGGGGGTGACATATTCGGTGGTGACTTTCGACCAATCGCATTCGAGTTCTTCGGCCACCATCTGTGCGAGACCGGTCAGCGTGCCTTGTCCCATTTCGGTACGCGCAATGCGGATCACCACGGTGTCGTCGGGCTTAATCACCACCCAATGCGTGACTTCCGGCGCGGCGCCTTGCGCGCTTGCCGCGCCGGGGCCGAACGGCGGCACTTTCAAGCCAACGGCAAGGCCGGCACCCACAGCGGCGGAACCGATCACAAACGAACGGCGGCTGACTTTAGGTAACTTAGGCATCGTGTTCATATCCATGTTGATCTCCTTAAGCCTTGGCAGCGGCGTGAATCGCTTCGCGCACCTGCTGAAAAGTGCCGCAGCGGCAGATGTTGGTGATGGCGCCATCGATATCGGCATCGGTGGGTTTCGGTTTGCTGTTGAGCAATGCCGTCACCGCCATAATCATGCCTGACTGGCAATAGCCGCACTGCGGCACTTCGTGATCGTGCCAGGCTTTTTGCACCTTGGTCAGCACGCCGTTCACCGCCAAGCCTTCGATGGTGGTGATTTTTTTGCCTTCCGCCGCGCTCACCGGCATTACGCACGAGCGCACCGGCGCGCCGTCGATGTGTACCGTGCATGAGCCGCACTGCGCCACGCCGCAACCGTATTTGGTGCCGGTCAAGCCGACGTGTTCGC
>CANIID010000355.1 GCA_947467315.1 Betaproteobacteria bacterium
GTGCGGCTGGTGCAGATTCCGCCCGAGATCACCACAGAAGCCGCCGAAGCCGTGGCGCGAGCCGCGCTCAATGAGACCGGCGCCACGCACGCGCTGGCGGTGCTGATCGATCTGGATGAAGGCGCGGATCGCATTGAATTCGCGGGCACGGTGTGTCTCGCGATAGCTACAACGGCGGCAATGGCGGCAACGGTGGATCGTATAGCGTCACGCCGCAGCCGCATTGTCGGCGGGCGCGACTGGGTGCGACTGGGTGCAGTGGAGATGGGGCTCGATTGCCTGCGGCGTTACCTGCAGGGGTTATCGGTCACCGAGCGTATCGATTTCGAAAAAGCGTAGTCGTTACAAACCCCCCAGCACCTTCCCCCACTTCGCATCCGGCTTGTGCAGCAGTTTCGATCCTGCGCCGTGCAGCGCTGCCCACGTCGTCGATAAAATATTCAGCAGCACCGGCTTGCCGAATTCCGCTTCGAGCAGCGGCACCGCGTGGATCGCAAACCACAACCCGCCGGGCATCAGCAATGCCTGCGCGCCGGGCGCGTCACGCAGCACCTGCGCGCCCAGTTCCAGCGCGAGATGATGGTCTTCCAGCGCGACACTCGCCTTGTTCTGATCCAGCGAGCGCCCGCGCGAACGGCACGCCAGCACCTCAATGCCCGCATCGGCAAGATAGTTTGTCAGCATCGTATTTACCGCCTCTGGCCAGCGTGTCGCCAGTGCGATTTTTTTTGCGCCAAAGTGATTCAGCGTCGCAATGTGCGCTTCGAGATCGGTGTCACACGGGAGTCCCGTGCGCTCTTCCGCCTCGGCCAGAATTTCCAGCATGCGCTTGCGTCCGAGTGCCGAAGCCACCGGCACACCCGAGAGCGAAATGCGATCCACCTTCTTTTTCGCCAGCAGATCAAAGCGATCCCACAGCGTCGGCAGATTTTCCTCTACGGCAGCGAGGCTGTATTCGCGCAGATTGAGCCCGGTGGTCACCAGCATCATGCCCTCGGGCGCGACGCGATAAAACTGATACGCGTCCTGATCGGTGTAGAGATGCGGGATGACGTAGCCGAGTTGGTACCAGGGGGCGATGATGGTCATGGCAATGCCTCGATAAAAATTGTTTATAAACAAATACTTACGATTTATTGTCCGTCTCGCGCAACACCACCAACGCATCCGCCGCCACCACGCCTTGCCCTCGTGCACGCACAAACAACGGATTCACATCAATCTCGGCGATGTGTGCGCGATGATCGTGGATCAGCCACGACAGCCGCACCAGCACATCGACGACTGCATCCACATCCGCCGGCGGCGCGCCACGATACCCTTCAAGTATCTTCGCGCCCTTTAACTCGGCGAGCATGTCGCGCGCATCGTCCGCGCTCACCGGTGCGAAGCGGTGCGACACATCGTGCAGCACTTCGGTGAGTACGCCGCCGAGGCCCACCATCACATAAGGGCCGAAGTGCGGGTCGTTCACCGCGCCGACGATCATCTCGACGCCGGAGGCCATCTCCTGCACCGAGATGCCGTCGATGCGCGCATCGGGCGCGTGTTTTTTGCCGCCACTAACCACCGCTTGCGCGGCGGTTTTGAGTTCATCGAGTGATTTGACGTTAAGGCGTACCGCGTCGGCTTCGGTTTTGTGCGGAATGTCGGCCGAGGCGAGTTTCACCGCCACCGGGAACGTCACGGGCGCTTCCTTCAAAGAGAGTATCGCTTCGAGTGATAGCAGCACTTCTTTCGTCGCAGGAATGCCATAACGCGCAAGGCATTGTTTCGAGACGTGCTCCGCCAACGCGCCGTTGCCGTTGAGTTCGAGCGCCTGTTTCGCAACGGGCCGTGTTTCAGGTTTATCACCGCGCGAAAGATATTTCTGCCGCTTCATTGCAAAATCGGTAAACAAACCCACCGCGCGCCCGGCATCAGCCGCAAAGCTGGGGCAGTAGATGCCGTTTTTCTCCAACTCGTGCTTGATGTCGAGATCAAGCCCAGGCACCGGCGACCAGCCGACGATGATGGGTTTATCCGTGCGCTGGGCGATGTCGAGAAATTTCGGCAACCATTCCTTGAGCACCGGGCCGCCCGCGCTGCGCACGTGCAGCATGTCCCAGCCCGACTCATTGACGATGATTTCCAGCACGGTGTGTTGCTTGCCGTAGACGGGCGTAGTGTCGATGGGGTTGCCGCGCGAGCCGTAGTCTGCCACCACGGCTTTTAATTTCTCGGCGGTGTCATCCGAGGGCATGGGCAGATGCAACCCATTGCGTTCGTAAGCCTCCGCCGTCATTACGCCCCAGCCGCCGGAGCCGGTGAGCACGCCGATGTTGCGGCCTTTCGGGTAGCGACCGCCAAGCACCAGTTTGGCCACGTCGGCCATCTCATGCAGATCCTGCACTTCAACGAAGCCGCCTTCGCGAAACGCCGCCTTGAACAGCGTGTAGTCGGCGGTGAGTTTGCCGGTGTGCGAGCCCGCCGCGCGCCGTCCGGCGCCGCTGTTGCCGACCTTTAGCAGAATAATCGGCTTGCCCAGTTGCAGCGCGCGTTGTCCGAGTTCGCGCAGCTTCACGCCCTCGGTGCTCGATTCGAGATACGCCAGAATCAACTTCACATCGTCTTGCCCCAGCAGCGTGTGGCAGAAATCGAAAAAATTCAAATCCGCTTCATTCCCGCACGACACGATGTAGCGCGAATCGACGCCGCGCGCATGCGCATGCGCCAGCATCGACAGGCCCACGCCGCCGCTTTGCGATACCACTGCCACCGGGCCGGGTTCAAGGCTTTTGTCGTACAACGCGCCGCCGAAGGCGCAGAACGCGCGCGTGTCGATGTTAGCGACGCCGATGCAATTGGGGCCGACCACGCGCACGCCGCTTTCCTGGATGGCGGCTTTCAATTCGCGCTGCATGGCCGCACCCGCTTCGCCGATTTCCTCGAAGCCGCCGGCAAGCACCACGGCGAACGGAATGCCCGCCTTGCCGCAATCGCGCAGCGCCTGCGGCACCTGCGCGGCCGATACCGCGACCAGCGCCACATCGCACGGGCCGGGAATCGATTGCGCGTCCGGGTAAGCCTTGACGCCCTGCACTTCGTCGCGCTTGGGGTTCACCGGATAAATTTTTCCGGCGTAGCCCGCTTCGATCATCAGGCGCAGCGGCTGGCCGCTGATGGACGTGTTGTTGCTGGAGGCGCCGATGATGGCGATAGATTGCGGCGTGAGCAGACGCGAAAGGTCGATGTGGGGGCGGGTGGTCATGGTGTTATGGGTCAAGAAATATTTGAAGTCTGCAAGGCCGCTACGAGCGTGTAAAACTAGCCTCGTCATTCCCGCGCAGGCGGGAATCCATACGGTGATTGCCGAAGTGACGTGTGTTATGGGTTCCCGCCTGCGCGGGAACGACGGGTTTGAGGTTACGCCTTACGCGGGGAGGGAATCTGCGTTTCAGGGCCGCATCGTAAACGAAGCCGGCCCCGGCGTCAGCAAGGGTTCCGCCAGGCGGACAAATTCACACAGCACCTTGCGTGTATCGCGTGGATCGATGATTTCTTCGACCCAAAAGGTTTCAGCGGAGCGAAACGGCGAGCGCAGCTTGTTCAAGCGGTCTTCGATTTCCGCGAGCCTGGCTTTCGGGTCAGCCGCCGCATCGAGATCAGCGCGATACGCAGCTTCAATCCCGCCTTCGAGCGGCAGCGAACCCCAGTGCCCCGATGGCCATGCGTAGCGCAGCGACAATCGCCCCGGCGGCTGGTGCAGCGCGCCCGCCACGCCAAACACATTGCGCACGATAATCGTACACCACGGCACGGTGCACTGATCCAGCGCCGTCATCGCGCGCACGCCGGCGCGGATGGTCGCGGTTTGCTCGGCTTGCAGGCCGACGAGAAAGCCGGGGCAATCGACCAGATGCACCACCGGCAAATGAAACGTCTGCGCCAGATCGACAAAGCGGATGATTTTCGCGCACGCATCTGCCGTCCACGCGCCGGCGTAGTGGTATGGATCACCCGCCATCACCGCGACCGAGCGCCCCTCGATGCGCGCGAGGCCGGTGACGATCGAGCGGCCGAACTGCGACCCCATTTCAAAAAACGAATCGCCATCCACCAGTGTCTCGACGATGGGGCGCATCTTGTAGACCTTACGGCGGTCTTTGGGAATCACTTTCAGCAATGCGTCGTCATTGCGCGATGCATCGTCCTGATAAGGGGCCACCGGCGGCGTGCTATGAATCGACGGCGGCAAGTACGACAAAAAGCGCCGCGCGCAGGCAAAGGCTTCTGCTTCGGTATCCACTGCATGATCCACCGCACCGGCCTTGCATTGAATCTGCCAGCCGCCGAGTTCCTGCTTGCTGAGCTTTTGGCCGATGCGTTCCACCACCGGCGGCCCCGCGACGAACATCGCCGAGGTCGTTTTGGTCATCACCGAATAATGGCTCGCAGCAAGCCGCGCAGCGCCCAACCCGGCAACGGAACCCAAGCCCAACGCCACCACCGGCACCGTGCCGAGCTTCACCGCGGCGTAGTGATAACCGGCA
>CANIID010000356.1 GCA_947467315.1 Betaproteobacteria bacterium
ATCACCAGCCCGCAAAAGGTGCCGGGCTGCACACAGTATTTGTTTTCGGAAACACTGCCATCCGCGCCCACCGGCCAATGCACGATATCCGACTTCAGCCGCACGGCGTAATAGCCGCCGCTGGAACCTTCCACCGTGCCGAAGCGGTAATAGCCGTCCTCGCGGTCGCATGGCACATAGGTGTCGATGCGCGGGCGAAAGATGGCTTTTCCCTGCAGCAGCCCCGCAAAGGCCTCTTCCTGCGCCTCGATGCATTCGCGCATGGTAAGTGTTTGTGCGACTACTTCGTTGTTGATCATTAGCATGGCAAACCCTACCGCATCAGGTATTTAAACTTCGCGTTACCGACGTCAAAACAAGATTACGCCGCCTTGCGCGCCCTGGTCGGAACTTTCTTCTTCGCCGCCGGTTTCTCCGCTACTTTTGCGTCCGCAGCGAGCTTTGCGGCAACTTTCGGCTCTGCAGCCGCCTTCGATCCTACCTTAGCGCCGGCTTTCGCCTCACGCGGCGCAAACTCAAACGACACTTTGCCGTCAGCCCCTCGCACCAGAAACGCCGAGAACGGGCGGCCTTTCTTGCTGATGAACTTATGCAGCAAATCGGTCTTGCCGTCTTTCAGCAGCTTGATGACTTGCTCGGGTTCGATGTTGCGCTGGAGAATAATTTTGCCGGTGCGGAAATCGCAGGTGCGCGGTTGCGCAGCGGATTTTTCGCAGATGTAGGCCATGCCGTGGTCGTAGACCTTGCTGGCGCATTTGGGGCAAGTGCCGATGGATTCCTTGCCGGTGAAATCCACCGGTTCGGCGTTTTCATTGGCTTGGCCAAAATCGAACTCGAGTTTGAATTCGCTGTTTAGTTTGATATTGGCGGCGAACGGGCGGCCCAGCCGCGAACGGAAGCCTTGCAACGGGCCGATAGATTTTTTGGCTATCAGTTCGTCAATTTCCGTCGACTCAAACTGCCGCCCAGCGAGAATACGCCACAGCGAAAACTCGCATTTCTCGCACTGGAATTTTTTGTAGTTCTCTGTAATCTTGCCACCGCAACTCGGACACTTAGCCTGCAGCGTGACGTAGTCGCCGGGCACCGATTCGCTATCGTGGGCTTTGGCGCGTTCGACAATATGGCGCGTCATCTTGCCGATTTCGCGCATAAAGGTCTCGCGCTTGAGCTTGCCCTGCTCCATCTGCTTTAACTTGAACTCCCACTCGCCGGTCATTTCGGGCGAGGCGAGTTCGGGGATTTCCAGTCCGCGCAGCAACGTAAACAGCGCAAACGCTTTGGGCGTGGCCTGTAATTCGCGGCCCAGGCGCACCAGGTATTCTTCGGCGATCAATTTCTCAATGGTGACTGCGCGCGTGGCCGGCGTGCCCAGCCCGCGCTCTTTCATCGCGTCGCGCAGCTCTTCGTCTTCCACCAGCTTGCCGGCGCCTTCCATCGCGGACAGCAGCGTGGCTTCGTTGAAACGCGCGGGCGGTTTGGTCTGCGTGGCGAGTATGTCGATGCTTTCGGTCTTGGCCTTTTCGCCTTTTTTCACTGCCACCAGATTGGGTGAGTCGCCGTCTTCGGCCGCGGCCTTGCCGTGTACTTCCAGCCAACCGGCGTTGACCAACACTTTGCCTTCGCTCTTGAACGCTTCTTTTTCGACGCGCGTGATGCGCGTGGTGACCATGTATTCCGCGCTCGGATAAAACACCGCGAGGAACTGGCGCACCACCAGGTCATACAGCTTGGTCTCGATTTCGTTCAGCGCTTTGGGCGGCTGGCCGGTGGGGATAATCGCAAAGTGGTCGGAAATTTTCGCGTTGTTGAATATGCGTTTGGTCGGCTTGACCCAGCCTTGTTTCAAAATCTTCTTGGCGAATGGCGCGTACTCTGAATCGGACAGCACCTTCAACGTTTCTTTCACCGTATCAATATAATCTTCCGGCAGCGCGCGCGCATCGGTACGCGGATAGGTGAGCACCTTGTGTTTTTCATACAGCGACTGCGCGAGTGACAAGGTGGTGCGCGCGCTGAACCCGAAGCGTCCATTAGCGGCGCGCTGCAAGCTGGTCAGGTCGAACAGCAGCGGCGAAGCCTGCGTGGTGGGCTTGCTTTCTTCTTCGATTTCGCCAGGCTTGCCATCGCATTTGGCTTTGATCGCTTCGGCAAGTTTGGCGTCCCACAGGCGTTCGGCACGCAGGTCGGGGTTGACCGCATCCCCCTCGCCTTCTTTGACATCCTTTTTCGCTTTGGAGAAGTTTTCGTCGATCCAGCGGCCGGCGTACGAACCTTCCGTTACGCCAAACGTGCCATGAACTTCCCAGTAATCTTTGGGCACGAAGCGTTTGATTTTTTCTTCGCGCTCGACCAGGATCGCCAGCGTCGGTGTTTGCACGCGGCCCACCGGCGTTTTGTGAAAGCCGCCGCTCTTGGAGTTGAACGCGGTCATGGCGCGCGTGCCGTTGATGCCCACCAGCCAGTCGGCCTCACTGCGGCAGATCGCGGCGTCGGCCAGCGGCAGCATTTCTTCGTCGGTGCGCAGGTGCTTGAAGCCGTCCTTGATCGAGCCGGCGGTCATCGATTGCAGCCACAGGCGCTGCACCGGCTTTTTGCTGCCGGCGTGACTGGCGATGTAACGGAAGATCAGCTCGCCTTCGCGGCCCGCGTCGCAGGCGTTAATCACGCCGGTGACGTCCTTGCGTTTTAACAATTTGGTCAGCAATTTGAGGCGCGCTTCGGATTTCTCGATCGGCAGCAAATCAAAATGCGGCGGAATCACCGGCAAATTAGCGAAAGACCACTTCCCGCGCTTGACTTCGAACTCTTCGGGCACGGCGATCTGCACCAGATGGCCGACGGCGGACGACAACACAAAGTCGTCACTTTCAAAGTAGTCGTCGTGCTTTTTAAAGCCGCCGAGCACGCGCGCGATATCGCTGGCCACAGAGGGCTTCTCCGCGATAATGAGTTGTTTAGACATGGTTTTTTCTGGACGCTTGCGCGAAAAATGCTGTGTTCACCGCAGGGGTAACGTAACTAAGCGGTGTCAAAAGAGGCGCAGATAATAAGAACAAACCGGGCGGCAGCGCAAGCGCAGTACTCACAAAAAGGGCAATATCAGCGTGCAACGACCGAAATAACTACAATAAAAACAAATAGTTACGATATTCTCTGCCACAGTCCGCCAGGTAAGCCGGCAACCGCACCACCGAGCTCCAGCTCGATTAATGCTGCGCTGACTTCATGTACCGGCAGTCCGGCGCGTCCGGCCAGGGTGTCAATATCGCAGGGATCGTAGGCCATGTGGGCCAGCAAAGGGTGCTTGGCGGTTGCTGTGACATCGCCGGCGCGTGCGCTGGCGGGGACCGGCAACCGAAGCTCGCCAAGGATATCCGCTGCATCATCGACCAGCTTGGCACCCTGTTTAATCAGTACGTGGCAGCCTTTGGACAGTGTGGAGTGGATCGATCCGGGTATCGCGAATACATCCTTGCCCAGCTCGTTGGCGATGCGCGCGGTAATCAGCGAGCCGCTCGACAGCGCCGCCTCGACCACCAGACAGCCGCGCGTCATGCCGCTGATCAGGCGATTACGGCGCGGGAAATTGGCCGCCAGCGGCGGCGTGCCCAGGGCGAACTCGGAAATGATCGCGCCCTTCTCCGCGATGGCATGCGCCAGCTCGCGGTTGCGCGCGGGATACACTTTGTCCAGCCCGGTACCGACGATGGCAATGGTGGACGCCAGTCCCGCCAGGCCGCCGCGATGCGCCGCGGCATCTATGCCCAGCGCGAGTCCGCTGACCACGCATAAACCAGCATTGCTCAACGCCGTGGCGAACGACTCCGCAGTGAGCTTGCCCTGCGCCGTGGCGTTGCGGCTACCGACCACGGCGATGGCAGGTTGATTCAGCAACTCGACGCGACCCTTAACGTAGATCAGCGGCGGCGGATCAGCGGTTTGCAGCAGCGCCTGCGGGTATTCAGTATCGGCGAGTGTCACCACGTGATTGTTGGTGTCAGCCAGCCACGTTTCAACGGCAGCAGGGTCGCCATGCAATTGACCGTCGAGGATGGCATCTGCGATCTTGCCGCTCACCACCACTGTGAGCGATGTGCGGCTGGCGCCCAGGATTTGTTCGGGCCCGCCGAATGCGGAAAGCAGCTTGCGGAAGGACTCACTGCCCAGACCTTGGGTCAGGCTCAGCCGCAGCCAAGCCTCCAGATCCGGCGCGAGAGGCATACTAATGAATGAAAGCGTGCGGTCGCGCTTAACGGTTCAAGCAGGCAAACTCG
This sequence comes from Betaproteobacteria bacterium, assembly GCA_947467315.1. Taxonomy (GTDB): domain Bacteria; phylum Pseudomonadota; class Gammaproteobacteria; order Burkholderiales; family SG8-41; genus UBA5216. Next base: position 4,278 of record CANIID010000356.1, read on the forward strand.
GCAAGGCGACCGCAGGAATATCAGGGTGTGGTGACGATATCCGAGAGCGAGACAGGACGGCTGGATTCCATCACCAGCGCGAACGACGCGCGGTCAAAGGTGCGGAATACCATCACCAGGCCGTAACGCTCATCGGGAAGATTCGCCAAGTCGGCGTCGTTGACGGGCGTCGTGGTCGGATAGATCGGCCCATCGCGCGGCGTGAGGCGTTCTTCATAGTATGTGCGGCGCGCATC
>CANIID010000357.1 GCA_947467315.1 Betaproteobacteria bacterium
TCAAGCGGAGGGAAACCGAGTGGATCGTGCAAAGCAGCGGCGACGCGTCGCGGCGCATCACCGTGGTGGATCGCGAATTCCACGACAGCGGCGCGCCGGTGCGCGAACGCCGCTGGACCCCGGCCGAGCGCGGCGCGGATTTGCAAGTTGAACAACGCTGGTATCTCAACGGCCAGCCGCGCGACAAACAGGAATTTATCGCCGTCGAAGGACGGCCAGGACAGCGCGACACGCGTTACCACGACAACGGGCAGTTGTCGTTTGAAGGCGTCTATGTGCATGAGGGCCGAGGACAGCAGGCGGTCGGTATCCACAAAACCTACGATGCCAATGGCCGTCTACGTAGCGAACGGCACTACGATGCCAAGGGCCGCGTTGCACGCGAGCGTGTGCTGGATGAAGCGGGTGCTGTGACGCGAGACGATGAGTTGTTCGAGGATGGGTCGCGCAAGGCCTATAGCCGTTGAGGGCTGGTTGGGTTCGGGCTGCGCTTACGGGACACTCTATTGTCTTGGTACTTTATGGTTCACGCGTGTGTTCCAGCAGTTTGTTAGGCGCAGGATCAAATGACCTCATCAGGTGTGCGGTGGCCGATGCAGGAATATCTCAATGGTTCGAACAAAAATGAAGCCGAAGACGGAAAGTGCCCATGTCAGGACAAAAGCGTAAGGGCCAATATTCGGTGGGAATAGGATTCCTGCGACATTGATCCAGAGACCTATAACCGCGACAATCGAAACGGCGTATATGACGACAACCCATGCGGGAAATCGGCCGGGCTCGACCGCCCGCCGCCGGCGGAATTGGATTAGAAGAACGAAGGTAAAAATCGAAGCGGCGGCTGCGCTGGACAGCGGCCAAGTGACAGTGGATGGGATGTGAAGGATGTCTAGAAGCGCAGGAACCAAAGCAAGTGCGGTGACCAGTAGGCCACCTTCGATGTAGAGGCGAACGAGGCGGAGGTGCCGATCGGAGAGGTCACCGCCCAATGCACTTCGGAGCGCGACAACCACTGACGAAAAGCCGACGAAAGACAACGAGAGGGTTGCTAGGCGAAACAGATAGTCAGATTCTGCCGATGACACGATCGTATCCTGATAAGTTATGTTGCCGGTCCAACCCGCGCGCGATGGATACAAAAACTACAGCTTCAACAACCGCTGCGCATTGCCGCCCAAAATCAGATCGCGCTCGCGCGTGCTGAATTCAGTGAGCTTGTCGACAAAATCCACTGGCCGCTCGTAGCTCATGTCGGCGGGGTGGTCGCTGCCGAGCACTACGCGATCGGCACCGACCAGTTCGACCAGATATTTCATCAGCGGTTTGTGGTGGCTGATGGTGTCGTAATGAAAACGCCGCAGATATTCCGATGGCGGACGCGTCATGTGTTTGGTTTCCGGGCGTACGGTGGTGCCGTGGTCCATGCGGCCGATCAGCGCGGGGAAGGTGCCGCCGGCGTGCGGCAATATCACTTCGAGTTTGGGGAAGGCATCCATCACACCGCCAAACAGCAACGACGATGCCGCAATACCCGTATCGTACGGGTTGCCCAAGAAATTACGCAGATAGTAACTGCGCATGCGCTCGGCGCCGACCGGGTTTACCGGATGCAGGTAGACGTGAAAGCCCAGCTCTTCGCATTTCGCATACACCGGCCAGAAGGATTTGTCGTCGAGATTTTTGCCGTTGACGTGGGTGGCGAGATACACGCCGCGGATGGCTTTGAATTTGGCAATGCGGTTCAGCTCCTGCACTGCGAGTTCAGGCGCCTGCATCGGCAGGCTGGCCAGCCCGACAAAGCGCGTGGGATGCTGTTCATGTGCCTTCACCAGCGAATCGTTGTACACCTGCGACAGGCGCGCGCCGAATGCAGGCGGTGCCCAATACACCATCGGGCTGGTGAGCGACAGCGCGTGCATCGTGACGCCGATTTCGTTCATCGCTTTCAGGCGGATATTCAGATCGATGTATTGCGGCTGAAACACCGAGCCCAAGCCCGGCGCCATGAAGGTGACCATGCCGAGATCGTTGCGACCGGCTTTTGCGCCGTTCGCGCCGGCTTCTTTTTCCAGCAGGTTGACGAAATCCGGCGCGTGCCAATGGGCGTGGATGTCGATCACCGGGCCGCCGTCGCTGCGGCGCGTGCCGGGGGTTTGTGCCGTGGTGGTGCAGCCCGTGATGAGTGCGCCGCTGGCGGCCGCGAGGCTGCCGAGGAATTGTCGCCGTTGCATGGTGGCTCCTGGTGAGTTTCGGAAGATCAGTTTCGATACTCTATACCGGATCACGCGGGATTCACAAACGGCGACGGTAAATAAAAAGCCGGCCCAATGGGCCGGCTTTCTTGTGAGACGCTAAACCTTAGCGAACAATCGCCGAAGGCGGCGGTGGCGCTGAACCCGGAGGCGGCGGCGCGTAATATTGTTGCTGCTGTTGTGGCGGGGGTGGCGGTGGCGCGTAGTACGGCTGTGCCGGCGCTGGCGGCGCATAGTACGGTTGCGGCGCGGCTTGTACCGGCGCCTGCGCTTGGCGTGATTGCGCCATGCCTGCGGGCAGCGGCACGCGATGGCCTTTGGCATACATGCACTGCGTATAGCCATTGTCGTAACGGCGTTGCGCCACGTAGCCCGATTGATTGCCTGCGGCGGCGCCCGCCATTGCGCCCATCAGCAGGCCCACGCCCGCGCCTGCGGCGGCGCCATGCGAACTGCCACCGATGGCAGCACCTGCGGCTGCACCCACTGCAGTACCGGCCACGGCGCTTTTCACCGCGCTGTTATCCTGGGTTTCCGTCGGTGTTGCGCCGGAGGTCTGCAACGCGTATTGGCGGCACGACGCATCATCCGCGCGGAAGCTGTCGAAATCCTTGCCGCTGCCCGGCAACGCCATGCGGCTGGGGCCGGTGGGGATGGTGGTGCAACCGGCGGCGAACAGCGCTAATGCAAGCAGGGGAATGAGTTTACGTTTCATAGCGATTGTCTGAAATTAACGAGGCGCTTGCGGAATTACGCGCTGCCAAGGCGTCGCGCAATTTTGCACATGCGGGTAATAGGTTTGCGTGTCCTGGCAGAAATACCAGAAGTTTTGTTGTTGCTGCTGTGCTTGCGGACCAGGTGGCGGCGTCATCGGGACGGCTTGCGCTTGCTCGGTATAAATCACCGGTTGTTCCTGGATCACAATCGGGCGCGAGTAATACGGATCATAGTAGGGGTACGGGCGATAGTAAGGCCACGCCGCAAACGCCAGCGGTGCGCCAATAAACACGCCAACGTGCGCGCCATGAAATCCATGGTGACCACGATGACCGCGATGCTGTGCTTCGGCGGATGATGCCGCAAACGCCAGCACACCAAAGGCGCTGATCGCTACCAGCAGGGTAGAAAGTGTTTTTTTCATGCTAAACCTCCATAGTCGGTAAACCCATAACGGCGATGATAGGCGTACCGCTGACACCGCGCCGACCGTTTTTGTTACAAAATGTATCATGTTGTTTTTAAAGAAAAATTTAATGTTCTCCGGTACTTGAAAAACCGCCGGCGCTTGATCTGTACGTAGTGCTCATGACACAGTGCGTGCCGGATCGAAAAATACCCTCACAAGGAAACCTATGAACGTAATAGACAACACCACTAACGCCATCGTTCACGATAAACCCGTCGCCAGCCGCCCCGGCGAAAGTTTCTGGGGCAGCGACGCGGTGGCGATGATGCTGCGCGAGCTGGATATTCCGTATATCGCGCTGGTGCCGGGCGCGAGTTATCGCGGTCTGCACGACAGCATCGTCAATCTGCTGGGTAACCGTTCGCCGCAGATGGTGTTGTGCGTGCATGAAGAAACGGCGGTGGGGATTTCGCATGGCTACGCCAAAGTGACCGACAAAATGATGGCCAGCGGGCTGCACGCCAACATCGGCATGATGCGCGCCATCATGTCGGTTTATAACGCCTGGTGTGACCGCGCGCCGATCCTGATACTCGGCGCCACCGGCCCGTGGGATGCCACGCAGCGCCGCCCCTGGATCGATTGGATCCACACCACGGCCGATCAAGGCGGGCTGATCCGCAATTTCACCAAATGGGACAACCAGCCGGGTTCGCCGGTAGCCGCGGCGGAGGCCTTGATGCGCGCCTCGCAAATCGCGCAGACCGCGCCCAAGGGGCCGACCTACATCAACCTCGAAGTGAGTATGCAGGAAGGCAAGATCGGCCCGATGCCGAATTTGCCCGACCCGAAACGCCACGCGCCACCGAAGTCGCCGCAGCCGTCGGCTGAGTTGGTGGCCGAAGCGGCGAAGCTGCTGTCGAACGCGAAAAACCCGGTGATCTTCGCGGGGCGTTGTTCGCGCAGCGAAGCCGGATGGAACGCGCGCATCGCGCTCGCGGAAAAACTCAACGCGCCGGTGTTCACCTTCGTCAAGCTGGCGGCGGCGTTTCCGACCGATCACCGGCTGCATGCCGCGCCGCCGGGATCGTACTTGACCGACGAAGGCCGCGCGATGGTGCGCGAGGCGGA
>CANIID010000358.1 GCA_947467315.1 Betaproteobacteria bacterium
GTTTGTCTTCGCCGCGTTTGAAAGACGTGCTGGTGAATGCGGGGGCGGATGCGGTGGGTAATACGCCGGAAGAATTTTCCAAGTTCTTTCAGAGTGAAATCGTGAAGTGGGGCAAGGTGGTCAGGGTGGCTGGCATCAAGGCGGAATAGGCCGTAAGCGCAAACGGGATCTATTGAAAATAGTCAATTAAAACAATAGCTTACGTAAGTTACACTACCCGTAGCCGAATGGCACGTTTGCAGGAGACAAGCATGCGTTACGAACTCTATTACTGGCCGCACATACAAGGACGCGGCGAATACGTGCGCCTCGCGCTGGAGGAAGGCGAAGCGGATTACGTGGATGTCGCGCGCCTGCCCGAAAACGAAGGCGGCGGCCGGCCGGCGGTGGCAAAACTGTTGCAAGACGCATCGAACAAGCAACCGCCCTTCGCGCCGCCACTGTTGAAGGCCGGCAAGATAATCATTTCGCACACGGCGAACATTTTGCAGTATCTCGGCCCGCGTTTAGGGCTGGCGCCCAAGGCGGAAGCCATGCGTCTCTACGCGCACGGCCTGCAACTGACGATCACCGATTTCGTGCGCGAGGCGCACGACGTGCATCACCCGATTGCGAACAGCCTGTATTACGAAGACCAGAAGGTTGAAGCGCTGCGCCGCAGCGGGCACTTCAAGGCAGAGCGACTGACCAAGTTCACAAATTACTTCGAGACCGTGCTCGCGCGCGGCGGCGGCAAATTCATGCTCGGCAAATCGTTGTCGTATGTCGATCTGTCGATGTTTCAGGTTATGGCGTCGCTGAATTATGCTTTCCCGCAAACGATGGTTGGCATGCGGGCGAAGATACCGCGCTTGAATGCGTTGCATGATCTCGTGGCCGCGCGCCCGCGCATCGCGCGCTACCTTGCGTCACCCGCGAGGTTGCCGTTCAGCACGCATGATTTGATGCGGCATTACCCCGAACTGGACGCATGAGTGATGTCGAGTGACGAAAACAAACGCTTGATCCAGCGCTTGTTGGATGAAGGCCACAACCGGCAGGATGCCGACACGGCGGCGGCCTTTTACACCGAGGATGCGTCGAACCATCTGCGTATCGTGGGCCGCGCGGGCATGAAGGTGGTGTTTGAAACGCTGTATGCCGTGTTCCCCGATTTTCATTACCGCATACTGGAAAGCACCGCCGAGGGCGATCGCGTGGTGTGCAAGATGGAAATGACCGGCACCCACCGCGGCCAGCCCAAATTGCCCGAAGCGTTCAGCGGCATGCTGAATGGCGTGGCGCCCACGGGCAGGGCGGTGAAGGTGCTTCAGTTTCATAGCTTTCGTTTTCGCGATGGGTTGATCGCGGAGCATGCGGCGGTGCGGGATGATATGGGGATGGTGTTGCAGTTGGGGGTGGTGCGGAAGCCATGATTTTCGCGATTTCCACTGACGATCGGTCCCTTATGGTATTTCCGAGCGAAACGGAGGCTATCGCCTACTGTGAGGGATTGGATGTTGAAGCGGCAGGTTGGCTATTTTGGGATGATCGAGGCAATCCGTTGGAGCCCGAATTTACTGTTCCGAATAAGCGAGGATTGTTTGGCGCAACCAACGGCGTGTACACGCTGGTTGTTGCTTCGGTGGATCATCATGCGCACTTGACGGAAGCGTTGCTAGAAGTTGCCGCGTTCGAAGCACCGCCGCCGCTGAATTCGGTGCGCGGTATCCTGGATTACTTGGCGCGGGGTGGGTAGTTTTCGTAGGGCGCAATCCCTATTGCGCCGCATGTGATCTGGGCATTCCACGCGCGTTGACCGGCAACAACTAGTTCGCCGGGGGGTGCCCGGCGGCAAGTCACTTTCTTTGCTCCGCCAAAGAAAGTAACCAAAGAAAGGCGGCCCCCGGTTCGCCGGCCCTACGGGCTACCCTGCGCTACTCGCCACGCCGGGCGGCTGCGGAACTCGCCCTCGCATAAAAAAAAGGCGCGAGGACTCAGACAGTCCTCGCCGAATTCCCCGGCGCGTCTGCGTTGCTCGGCGGCTCTCAGTCGTAGGTTGAGCTGCAAAGCCCAACACAAACGTCCGTTTCAATACGGCGCCTGTTGCGGATTGCATCGATTGCGGTGTTGGGCTTCGCAAGCTCAGCCCAACCTACGGTCTTTACATCCGCAACAACTTCGCCGCATTTCCCCCCACAATCGCATCGCGCTCGCCCGACGACAAATCTTTCAGCCGCTCCACCACATCCACGGGCCGCGTGTAGCTCATGTCCGCCGGGCAGTCGCTGCCCATCACCACACGATCGACGCCGACCAACTGAATCAGGTTCATCAAAATCTGGTCGCTGTGGGTAATGGTGTCGTAGTGAAAACGACGCAGATACGACGAGGTAGGCTTCGTCATGTGTTTGCATTCTGCTCGCACGGTGGTGCCGTGATCCATGCGGCCGATGAGCCAGGGGAAGGTGCCGCCGGCGTGGGGCAGCATCACGTCGAGTTTGGGGAAGGCATCCATCACGCCGCCGAACACCAGCGACGCCGCGGCGATGCCGCTCTCGTACGGGTTGCCGAGGAAGTTGCCGAGGTGATACTTCATCATGCGCTCCTTGCCGACCGGCGACACCGGATGCAGGAAGATCGGCAGGCCGAGTTTTTCGCATTGTTCGTAGACCGGCCAGAATTCTTTTTCTTCGAGATTCTTGCCCAGCACATGCGTGGGCATGTAGACGCCGCGGATGCCGGGTAGCGTGGCGGCGCGTTTGACTTCTGCCGCGGCCAGCGCCGGCGCCTGCAGCGGCAGCGTGGCCATGCCGATAAATCGCGTCGGGTATTTTTGATGCACCTCGGCGCAGCCGTCGTTGAACACCTGCGCGAGTTTTGCGCCGAACTCGGGTGGCGCCCAATGCACCATCGGACTGGTGAGCGACAGCGCATGCACATCCACGCGCGCATCGTCCATGATTTTGAGCCGGGTCGGGATATCGATGTAAGGTGGCGTGAAGTTGGGTCGCAGCCGTATGCCGGGCATGGACGCAGTCAGCCGCCCTTGTTCGTTGCGCGAGACTTCGACGCCATGTTTAGGACCGTCGCGTTCGATGGTTTCAACCCACTGTTGTGGAAACCAGTGGGCGTGGGTGTCGAGTTTGAGCATATTATTTCCTTGTTTAGAAAAAACCCTTGCCGCAGATGAACACAGATGAACACAGATTAAAACCCAAATCCGTCATTCCCGCGCAGGCGGGAATCCATAAGGCGTTGCATGGGGTGCGGTGTTATGGATTCCCGCCTGCGCGGGAATGACAGTGGAAGGTTTATCTGCGTGAATCTGTGTTCATCCGTGGCAAAAAAGCAGTTGACCTTCAATCCTGCTGCATCTTTGAAGCGATAATGATCTTGCGAAACTTCTCTACTTCCAGTTTCACTTTTTCCGAGAAGGTTTCGGGAGAACTGTTGGTGACGCTGTGTCCGGTGCCTTCGAGTTTCTCGCGCACGTCAGGCAGTGCGACGATGCGCGAGGTTTCGCGATACACCGCTTGCGCCATCGCGGGCGGTGTTTTTGCTGGCATGAACAAGCCATACCACATTTCAACGCCATAACCGTCGATGCCGCCTTCGGCAATGGTGGGCACGTTCGGAATGTGCGGACTGCGTTTGGCGCTGCTGATGCCGAGGATGCGCAGTTTGCCTGCCTCAATGTGTTTGGCGACCGCCACGTAGTTGGTGAAGGTCATGTCCGATTCGCCGGAGAGTATGGCGATGGTGGCGGGCGCGCCGCCCTTGTACGGAATGTTTTTCATATCGACGCCCGTGGTGAGCATCATGGCGTTGCCGGCGATTTCACCGGTGGCGCCGGCGATGGCGATGTTGAGTTTGCCTGGCGATTTGCGCGCGATGGCGATCAACTCCTTCAGATTGCGCGCGGGCACCGACGGGTGCGTCACCAGCACCAGCGCTGGGGCGGCAATTTCGCTCACCGCGATAAAATCACGCAGCGGATCGTACGGCAGCTTGCGATACAGCGAAGCATTAATCGCGTGCGTGCCCGAGTTGCCGAGAATCATCGAGGTGCCGTCGGCCGCGCCGCGCGAAGCGGCTTCCGCGCCGGTGATGCCGTTATTGCTGGCGCGGTTGTCGATAATCACATTTTGTTTGATGACCTCCGACAGCTTGGGTGCTAGCAGGCGCGCGATGAAATCCGGCCCGCCGCCGGGCGGGTTGGGCACGATGACCTGCACCGGGCGCGTGGGTTGCCACGCATTGGGCGTTTGCGCGTGCGCGGCGCCGCTCACCAGTATCAGACTCGGCAACAGCATCATCATCGTGCGTTTCATGACGGATCCCCTTGGTTCTTCCAATAACGTAATCGCAGTTTACCGCGTTCGTGACCGCTCATTGATCGAGCTCATTAATCGAGCTCACTAATCGAGTTTAAGCCGCGTTGCTTTCGCCAGTGCACGCCAGCGCGCGATTTCGTCGCCGAGAAAGCGGTGATA
>CANIID010000359.1 GCA_947467315.1 Betaproteobacteria bacterium
CGACAACCGCCTCCTGGACCAAGCGGCTGGAGGCCGGCTGGCCGTGCGTCGGCGGCATCACCGCCGCGATGCTGGCGAAAGAAGGGTTTGTCGGCTCGCGCACGCCCTACGAAGGCAAGTTCGGCTTGTTCAAAACTTATTTAAACGCGCCGGCAGCGGAGGCAGACATCGCGGCCATTCCCGATAAACTCGGCGAGCATTGGGAGTTTGCCGGCATTTTGATCAAGCAGTTGCCGTCGTGCTTTTTTAATCATGCGCTCATCAATTCGACACTTGCGCTGGTGAACACGCATGACTTGCGCGCAGCGGACATCCACGGCATACGCACACTGGTCCCCGCCGCTGCCATTGACACAGTGTGCGAGCCGCGCGCGGCAAAGCTCGTGCCCGGCGATATCGCAGCCGCCGAATTCAGCGCGTATTTTTCCGTGGCCTGCGCCGCGGTGCGCCGGCAATTCACCTTGAACGAAATGTCGGAAGACACGCTGAACGACGCGGCCATCCGCGCGATGGCGGCCAAAGTGGATTACGCCGTTGACCCACAATCGAATTTTCCGCAACACTATAGCGGCGGCGTGGAAATCACCATGACCGATGGCCGCCGCTTCAGCGCGCGCGAAGATATCAACTCAGGCTCGCTCGAAAAACCCATTGCACCTTCCGCGATCGAAGCCAAATTTCTGGACAATGCACAACGCGCGCTGCCCCGGCAACACGCCGAAGCCGTTCGCGACATGATTTTGAATATCGAATTGTGCGACGATGTGAACGCGCTCACCGCACAGCTCGGCACAGTGTAGGGTTTGCGACGATTGCCAAGCAACAGAAATATTAAATAATTATTTAAAAACATATACTTACGATATGAACCTATCGGACGAAACCCAAGCCCGCATCGACCTCACCGCCGCCCTGCGCAGCGCCTCGCGCATGAACCTCGGCGAGGGCATCTGCAATCATTTCAGTTTGGCGCTGCCCGGCAAGCCGGGACATTTTCTGATTAACCCGTGGGGATTTCACTGGTCTGAAGTGACACCGGCCGATCTGGTGGTGGTCGATGCACAAGGGCGCAAGGTTTCCGGCAAGCACGGCGTGGAGCCGACGGCGTTTTTTATACACAGCGCCATTCATCGCGGCAACCCGCACGCCGCGTGCGTAATGCACACGCATATGCCTTACGCCACCGCGCTCACCGCAGTGCAGGGTGGACGGATCGAATGGTCGAGCCAGACATCGCTCAAATTTCGCAACCGAGTGGCGTACGACGACAACTATCAGGGCCTCGCGCTGGATGATGCCGAAGGCGAGCGCATGTGCCAAGCCATGGGCGACGCCGACGTGTTGTTTCTCGGCAATCACGGCATTATCGTATGCGGGCCTACGGTATCGGCGACATTCGACGATTTGTATTATCTTGAACGTACCTGCATGCAGCAGGTGCTGGCGATGAGCACCGGCAAGCCGCTGCGGCTCGTGCCCGACGACATCGCCGAAAAAACCGCCCGGCAAATGACCGGCGAAAGCCAGCAGGCGGCCTTGCATCTTGATGCGTTGAAACGGCTGCTGGATCGTGATGAACCGGGCTGGTCGAAGCTGGATTGATACCCCACCCCCATCCCAGCCTTCCCCCTGAAGGGGAAGGAGACTCTGGGCTGCGGAAAACTTTGCAGCGAAGGAAACGAATTATGACTGTCGATACCGAAGCCCTGCGCGCCGCCATCCGCAACGCACCCACGCCGTTTGAACTTCGCAAAATCGGCCACGTGGTGCTGATGGTCACTGACCTCAAACGCTCGATCTCGTTTTACACCGGCGTGCTCGGCTTCAAGGTGTCGGACATTTACGGTGAGGACATGATGCCGGGCGGCATGGTGTTCATGCGCCTGAATCCGGACCATCATGGCGTGGCGCTGATCGGCGGCGCGCCGGGGCCGTCGAAAACCCACGAATTGCATCACATGGCGTTTGAAGTCGGCTCGCTGGATGAGGTGTTCCGCGCGCGCAAGCATCTGCGTGAGAGCGGTGCCACCATCGTGTTTGAAGGCCGCCGCCGCGCGGGTGTGCAGATCGCGGTGGAGTTTCTTGACCCCGATGGTCACAACCTCGAAATCTACTGGGGCCTCGATCAGGTCGGCACCGAGGGCATCAGCCGCCCTAAGGAACAATGGCGCGGCGCAAAATCTCTGGAGGAAGCCGTGAATAATCCACCGCCGGGACAAACGCCGCTGCTGCACGACAAATCGTTGCTGGCACAGAAGTAACCGGGGGGTTACGCCCCCCCCCTTACGCTTCACGCCTCACAGAATTTTAGTGCAACACCAGCGGCTGCCCCATCAGTACATCGAAGTTACCGAGAAACTCGTCGATGTGTTCCGCCGAGGCGTCTTCGGCGATCACGCCGTTGATGGACTGGGCGAATTTCGCACCCACGTCGCCGTGAAAGAACGTGCTGCGGCGGCTGTGTTTGTCCACCAGCTCGAAACCGCGCCGGTCGGCGAACTCGACCACGTAGTAATTGTCGCTGTTATAGACCACGTTCATAAGCCACCTCCGCAAGAGATCCAGAATGAGGAGCAACACCTAACCCTACGATCCTAATAACGCACCGTGGGTTCATCGGATGACTGACCGTTTGTCGCCAACTAACTACCGGCACGCCCCTAACTACGTCAACGGTGCGAAATCTCACTGATTTATCGCGCGCCGCCCTGATTTCTATATTTGGGGGGATTGATCCAAATCAAGCCCCGGCGCGGGATCGCCACTGCGATATCGCGATACCGCCCAGGATCAGCAACAGCGCCAGGTATGCATGCAGGCCGGGCGTCTCGCCCAGCAGCGCCACGCCCAAGAACACTGCCACCGCCGGGCTCATGTAGTTGACCAGCGACATAAACGTCGGCCCGGCCGAGCCGATCAGCTGGAAATAAAACAGGGTCGCAATCGCCGTCGGCCCGACACCGAGCCAGACGATGGCGGCCACCGATGACGTGCTGGGCGCCAGCGTCCACGGCTGATCCACCACCAGCGCAATCGGCAACGCGATGACGCTGGCCACCAACAGCATCGCGGCAGAGGCTGTCAGTATGTCGTCGCCCCGCGCGAGTATTTTCGTCAACACACTATTGCCGGCGTAACACAACGCGCCGAACAGTATCGCCAATTGCGATAGCGCTGCCAGCGCTGATCCACCCGCGCCCGGCAACGCCGTCGGCCCCATCAGCACCAAAATGCCGGCGAAGCCGAGGATGAACCCGAGTACGCGGTTGCGCGTCATGCGCTCGCCGCTGACAAAAAAATGCGCGAGCACCAGGGTCGCCAGTGGCATTACCGCCATCAGAATGCCCGCCAGCGCACTGTCGGTGCGGTGCTGGCCCCACGTAATCGTGGTGAACGGGATGCAATTGCCGAGCAGCGCGAGTATCAGGTAGTTGCCCCACAGACGTAACCCGGAGCCCGTGAACGCCGGCAGCCGCGCGCCGCGCAGGTAAACCATCACCAGCAGGATGGCTGCACCGAGTATCAAGCGCGCCGCGACCAGCGTCGCGGTCGGCACGCTGGCAATACCGAGCTTGATGAACATGAACGACGAGCCCCACATCGCCACCAGCGCGGCGAGCAGCAGCCAGTCCTGCACACTGCGACGGGGCGCGCTCAACTTTTCAAGTTCCGGAATTTCATTTCGCGCTATGCTTGGCTGGCTATTGCTCGCGAGGATACCCGATGCCGCGATATTTACGTAACTATTTGTTTTTATTGTCTTTTTTAATACTCATCGGCTGGCAAGCCACGCTTGCGCAAACACCTGCGCCACAGTTCGGCGCAGTGCCGCCGCCCGCGCCGGGCCGTAGCGCCACGCCCGCGAAAGCATTGCCCGGCCAGGCACTGCTTGCCGAATTAAAACGCGGTGGCTACACGATCTATTTCCGTCACACATCCACCGACTTCAGCCGCGACGACGTGAAATCACGCAGCGACGATGATTGCGACAATCAACGTCCCCTCACCGACAAAGGCCGCGATGAGGCACGCCGCATCGGCAACGACATGCGCACACTCGGCATTCCCATCGGCGACGTGCTGGCAAGCCCGCGCTGCCGCACCGTTGAAGTCGCCAAACTGGCATTCGGAAATTTCAAGCTCGCGCCCGAAGCACGCGGCGGCGGGTTCAATGAAATACCGGTGACGCGTTATGACGGTCTGCTCGCATTGTTCAACAAAGGTCCGGGCGTGGGCAAAAACACCCTCATTGTCAGTCACGGCAATCCGTTTTACGCCACTGCCGGCGCGCCGTATCTCGCGGAAGGCGAGGCTGCGATTGTCAAACCGCTGGGCAAGGATTTTGAAGTGATCGCGCGCGTGCGATGGGATGGGTGGAGCGCGTTGGCGAACGCCGCGCCTTACGTGCCTTAGTCGGCGCTCATGCCCGTAGCCGCCACCACCTTGCCCCATTTTTCCACTTCGCTTTTGACGAA
>CANIID010000360.1 GCA_947467315.1 Betaproteobacteria bacterium
GAAATCGTGCGCGACATCAACAAGTTCAGCAACAACGTGATGGCGCGGCAGTTGTTACTGACGATAGGCGCGGCGGCAGGCGGCGCCGCGACCCCCGACCGCGGCGCACGCGCGGTGCAGCAGTTCTTCACCAGCCGCGGCCTGCCCATGCCGCAACTGGTGATCGAAAACGGCTCCGGCCTGTCGCGCAGCGAGCGCGTCAGCGCGCGCGACCTCGGACAAATGCTACAAGCCGCCTACCGCAGCCCGGTGATGCCGGAGTTCATCGCCTCGATGCCGCTGGTCGGCGTGGACGGCACCATGTACCGGCGATTGACCAACAGCGGTATTGCAGGGCAGGCCCACATCAAAACCGGACTCATCTCCGGTGTGCGCGCGATGGCGGGCTACGTGCTGGATGCCAAGGGCCGGCGGGTGGCGGTGGTGATGCTTATCAACCATGCGAATTCGTTCAATGGTAACGCGGTGCAGGACGCTTTGTTGCGGTGGGTGCATGCGCGGTAACTTTATAAGCCCAGCTTGCGCCAGATATCATCCACCCGCTTCTTCACCGCCGCATCCATAGCAATCGGCGTACCCCACTGCCGGTCGGTTTCGGCGGGCAATTTGTTCGTCGCATCAATCCCCATCTTCGACCCCAACCCCGCCACCGGGCTGGCGAAATCCAGATAGTCCATCGGCGTGGCATCCGCGATCAGCGTGTCGCGCCGGGGATCAACGCGCGTGGTGAGCGCCCAGATCACTTCTTTCCAGTCGCGCACGTTGACATCGTCGTCGGTAACGATGATGAACTTGGTGTACATAAACTGGCGCAAAAAACTCCAGATGCCGAACATCACGCGCTTGGCGTGGCCGGGGTATTGCTTTTTCATGCTCACGCAGGCGATGCGATACGAACAGCCTTCGGGCGGCAGGTGAAAATCGACGATTTCCGGGAACTGTTTTTTTAACAGCGGCACGAATACTTCATTCAGCGCCACGCCCAGCATCGCCGGTTCGTCGGGCGGCTTGCCGGTATAAGTGCTGTGATAAATGGCGTCGCGCCGCTGCGTGATGCGTTCGATGGTGAATACGGGGAATTTTTCCTGCTCGTTGTAGTAGCCGGTGTGGTCGCCGTAGGGGCCTTCTAGCGCCATCTCACCGGGGTAGATGTAGCCTTCCAACACGATTTCCGCGCTGGCCGGCACCTGCAAGCCGTGCGTGAGGCATTTGACGATTTCGGTTTTCGCGCCGCGAAGCAATCCCGCGAACTGATATTCCGACAAGGCATCCGGCACTGGCGTCACTGCGCCGAGCACCGTCGCCGGGTCTGCGCCCAGCGCCACCGCCACCGGGTACGGCTCGCGCGGGTGCGCCAACTTATGATCGCGAAAATCCAGCGCGCCGCCGCGATGGTCGAGCCAGCGCATGATGACTTTGTTTTTGGCGAGCACCTGCTGACGATAAATGCCGAGATTCTGCCGCGCTTTGTTGGGGCCGCGCGTGACGGTAAGGCCCCAGGTAATCAGCGGCGCGATATCACCGGGCCAGCAGGTCTGGATCGGCAGGCGCGCGAGGTCCACATCTGCGCCTTCCCATATGATTTCCTGGCACGGCGCGCTGCTCACCACGCGCGGCGTCATGGTCATGACTTGTTTCAGCAGCGGCAGTTTGTCCCACGCGTCACGCAGACCTTTCGGTGGTTCGGGCTCTTTCAGATACGCCAGCGTTTCGCCCACTTCCCGCAGACGCGCGAGCGGGTCTTCATCGGGCGCGGCACCCATCGCCAGCGCCACGCGCTTGACGGTGCCGAACAAATTGCCGAGTACCGGCGTGGTGTAACCCTTGGGGTGTTCAAACAACAACGCCGGGCCGCCCGCCTTCAACACGCGGTCGCAGATCTCGGTCATTTCCAGTTTGGGATCGACTTCGACGGCAATGCGCTTTAACTCACCGAGCGTTTCGAGTTGCGCGATAAAGTCTCGTAAGTTATTGTATTTACTCATTATTTATCTTGCGACCATACACTACCTCCGGCTCCGGCAGATCGATAGCCACCATGATCGCGGAAAAACTCTTGCCATGGGGGTCGGACGACAGCGAGGTGGTCACGCCACCGGCCAGCGCATCGTGCAGCACAAAATTCAGCGCGCCGATGTTGGGCAATTCGTATCGGTCGATTTTGCCTTTGACCAGCGCGCCATACGCGCCACGCACCCGCTCAACCGTCACCTGATCCTGCAACAAGCGGAAATCGCGCTCGTCGTGCGCAATCACGGAAATGTTCAGTGTGTTGCCTTTGTCGCCGGCGCGACAGTGGGCGATTTCGCGCAGCTTCACAGTGACAACATCCGCACTTCGGTTTTCACAAGGCTGCGGTCGAGCAGTATGGAGCGCACGCCGACCACTTCTTTGACCTGCATGAAATCGCTCGCCCCGCCGTAGGGGCCATTGGTGTAGAGCGTTTGCACTTCTTCGCCGACGGCGGCGGCGTCCCACTTGTTTTGCGCACGCCCGCTGACACGCAAGCGAATTTCGTACGGTTCGGCGTTGTCACTCCGCGACACGTCGCTGTGCAGCGAAGAATGGCCGATCAAATCCACGCGCAGTTCGTCGAGTTTGATATTACGCAGCGCCAACCGCTCGCGCACGATGTCACCCGCAAGCCTGGCGCGATTCAGTGCGCCTGGCCCGGCGTAAGCCATGTGGCCTTCGCCGACGTAGCCCGCGCGATAGCCGACACTGACTTTGTAGGTAGCGGTACGCGGCGTAGCGCGGCCACCGGAGAACGCAACGTGATCGTGCGCGCTTTCGCTAAACTTCACGCCGCTGAAATCCGCCACGCAATCGGGCGTGACGTAGCGCACGGGGTCATGCACTTCATACAATAACTGCTCCTTGCACGTTGCCAGCGTGACCGCGCCGCCGCTGCCCTCGGGCTTGGTGATGAACGCCGCGCCGTCGGCGTGCATTTCGCAAATCGGGAAACCCAGCCGCGCCAGATTCGCCACATCCTTGAAACCCGGATCGGCAAAGTAGCCGCCGGTGACCTGCCCCGCGCATTCCATCAAATGTCCGGCAACGGTGGCCTGCCCGAGCCTGGCGTAATCGTCGTCGCGCCAGCGCAAGCCGTCGAGCATGCAGCCGACGAACAACGAGGGGTCTGCCACGCGCCCGGTAATCACCACGTCCGCGCCGGTGGCGAGCGCCGCCGCCACCGCATCCGCGCCCAAGTAAGCGTTGGCGGACACCATCATCGGTTTGATGGTTTCCAGCGGCTCGCCGTTTTCCATCAGCGGCGCGTCGGTGTTACGCACCAGATCGGTGACATCATCGCCGAGCACCACCGCCACTTTGAGTTTGGCTATACCCAGTTCACGCGCCACGCGCAGCACCGCTTCGCCGGCCGCCAGCGGATTGGCCGCGCCCATGTTGCTGACGATGCGAATCTTGCGTGCCAGCGCGGGCTTGAGGGTGAGCCGCAAGCGTGCTTCCAGCATCGGGTTGTAACCGCGTGCCGGATCGCGCAGTTTTTCCAGTTGGCCGAGTGCGATGGTGCGTTCGGCCAGCGTTTCATAAACCAGATAGCCGATATCGCCGCGCTCCACGCATTCAAGCGCGGGCTCCCAGCGGTCGCCGGCGTAGCCCGCGCCGCAACCGATGCGTATCTTACTCTGGCTGGATGCCGGCATCTTTGATCGCTTTCGCCCACTTGACCGTTTCGACGCGCGTGCGATCCGCAAGTTGCGCCGGCGTGTGCGGGCTGGTCTCGACGCCGAACGCGATCAGCCGGTCTTTGACATCCTTGCTGTTGGCTGACTGGTTGAGCGCGGTGTTGAGCCGCTCGATCACCGCTGGCGGCGTGTTGCGCGGCGCATAGGCGGCGAACCACGCGATCAACTCATAGCCTTTCAGCCCGCCCGCTTCTTCGACCGTCGGCAGATCAATCAATGCCGTGCGTTTAATGGAGGTGACGGCCAGCCCGCGTATCTTGCCGGCCTTGACCTGCGGCATGGTCACCGCGAGATCGGCGGTAAACATCATCACCTGTCCGGCGATGAGATCGGTGATCGCATGCGGCGAGCTTTTATACGGCACCATCGTCAATTTAATACCCGCCATGTTGGCAAACATTTCGGTGGACACGCGCTGCGAGGTGCTGGCAGTCGCATAAATGACTTCGCCGGGTTTGGCTTTGGCGAGCGCGATCAGCCCCTTCAAATCCTTCACCGGCAGGCTGTTGTTCACCGCCACGATCAACGGCACCGAACCGAGAAACGCGATCGGCACGAAATCCTTGTCCTGATCGTAGGGCAGTTTTTTGTAGAGGCTCACCAGCGCGGCGTTGGTGCTGTTGGTGCCGCACAAGATCGTGTATCCGTCGGGCGCGGCCTTGGCCACGGCATCCGCGCCGATTAACCCGTTGGCGCCGGGCCGGTTATCGACCAGACCCGATTGCCCGAACTGCTCGTTGAA
>CANIID010000361.1 GCA_947467315.1 Betaproteobacteria bacterium
GCCGGCAATCAGGTTCACCAGCATATACAGATAAATATTATTCACGGGCGCCACCAGCAATGAACCCGTCGCCATCAAGCTGAGTGCAATCAGGAACTGTTTGCGCAGCGGCGCTTTCCAGTGCCGCATGCCATAGGCAAACGCGCCCAGCGCGCTGCCCAGACTCGCCAGCGCGAGCGCTATCCCGGCAATCGCGGGCATGCCGCGCTGCGTGGCGTATGCGGTGACACCGATTTCGTAGAGCCCGAACGCCACGGAATAACAAGTCGTTGCCGCGAACAGCACCAGCAATCCCGGCTCGGCAAACACGCCCCAGCGGCTGCCCGCGCTGCGCGGGCGAATGTCCCAATCGCGTATCACGGGCGTGCGCGCGAACCACATGGTCCCCGCGCCCGCCGTCAACGCGGCCAGCAACACCGCGCCTTCGGGAATGCCGTAAGCCAGAAACATCGCCACCAGCGCGGGGCCTATGACGAACACCGATTCGACGATGACGGAATCCACGGAATACGCGGTTTGCAGCAACGCGGGATCGGTAAGCACGCGAGGATACAAGGTGCGCATGCAAATGGTGATCGGCGGCAACGCAGCACCCGCGACATACGCGCACAGCGCAATCGCGATAGCATGCGCCTGCATCATCACCAACGCCACCAGCGCGGCGAGCATCACCGGATAAACAAAAGCGCACAACCGCAACACGGGCAACGGTCCGGCGCGATCGATGGCGCGTCCGATCATCGGCGCCACACTCGCAAGCCCCAGCACATACAGCGCGCTGGCAATGCCTGCCGTAACGAATGAACCTGATTTGTTTTGCACCAGCAGCAGAATGGCAAAGCCGGCAATCCCGATGGGCAGACGCCCGGGAATCGACGCCAGCATAGTGGCGTGTATCGCGGGCACGCGAAACAGCGCGCGATACCGGTTCAGTAACATGATGTTTTAAATGATTTTTACGACGGCCATTGCAGCACACCCGTATACGCTGTCGCCAAAATCACCAGTCCGAAAACAATGCGATACCACGCGAACACGGTGAAATCATGCGTGGTGATGTAGCGCAGCAACCAGCGCACGCAAATAAACGCGGACACAAACGCGGTGAACGAACCCACGGCGAAAAATCCGATGTCGTCCGCGCTGAGCAGCGCGCGATGTTTGATCAGGCTGTAGGCGCCCGCCGCCACCAGCGTGGGCACCGCAAGAAAAAACGAAAACTCGGTGGCCACTTTGCGTGACAAGCCAAACAGCATGCCGCCGATAATCGTCGCGCCCGATCGCGAGGTGCCGGGAATCAGCGCGACCGTTTGCGCGATGCCGACTTTGAGCGCGTCCTGCCAGGTCATGTCGTCCACGTTGATGACACGATCAACACGTGCTTTTTGGCCACCCCGTTCGACCCACAAAATAATGATGCCGCCGACAATGAACGCCAACGCCACCGGCACGGCAAAGAACAAATAGCTCTTGATCAGCGTGTTAAATGCCAGGCCCATGATGCCCGCCGGGATAAATGCAATGATGAGATTGCGAATGAAACGTTGCGCAACCGGGTCGCTGAACGCGCTCATCGCCACGCCGAGAAAGCGCCGCCGGTACTCCCACACGATGGCAAGCATGGCGCCGGTCTGGATGACGATTTCAAAGACCTTGGCCTTCTCGCTGTGATAGCCGAGTAAATCACCAGCCAGAATCAAATGCCCGGTGCTCGAGATCGGTAAAAACTCGGTCAGGCCTTCGACGATGCCGAGGATGATCGCGATCAAATAGGATGCAGAGGATTCAGGCATGCGGGCTCAAAAATTGCCGCATGCTAACACATGGGCCGTGCCGCCCGCGGGGTGCGGGCCGGCTTGCTATTGGAGTGCGACTGGGGTGCCGCTGGTGTGTTATCGCGCGTTGGATCTGCCGGAAAATTCGCTAAAGCCCTCGCGCACCATTTGCTTGGCCGCCGCTTCAAACGCCGACAGCATGACGCCCATCAGCACGCTGCCACGTGCAGCTATTTCGCGTTGGACCACTTCAGCGCGACGGTTAATCGCTTCCGATGGCTCCGGCGCTTGCTCGCCACGCGCCGACGCAGCCATGGATTCGCGTAAGTGTTTAAACAGCATCGATACATCGTCTTCGCGGATGATGCCCTTGAACAGCACCTCGGGATTGATGGCATCGAGCTTTTCAAACGGATCTTTATCGCCCGCAAACGCCGGCGAGCTCATTTGCGATAGCGCCAATACCGCAGCGACTTTGCACAACTGTAGACGTAGTGTCATGGGTACTCCCGGAAATGAATGCGGTATTAGGTGATGCGCAAACTCACTTAACGGTCTACCCGCGCCTGCCGTTTACAACGTCAGAACCGTCCCCGTTTGGCTGCTTGGCTTGATGAGGGATCGCGATGCAAACTTCTGTTTTTAAACACATTTACTTTCCGCTTCTGCGCCAGCGCCGAATCCCAAACCACAGCGCCGTGAGCAGCGCCACCCACACCACACTGGCCGCAACCACCGTAATCAGTGCAGCCACGCTTTGCATGACCACCTGGCCGAATGACAACTGGGCGTCTTTGACCGGCTCAAAAACACTGCGCTCGATGGCGCTGCGGCGCGCCTGATAGCCGATTTCGAACAATTCCCGTTCGGTTTGTTGCGCCAGCACGCGGCGCTGCGCGGCAAGGCTGTCGAGCTCGCCCTGGGCTTGCGCCAGGGCGCGCTCGATTTCTACGGCTTCCTTGATGCCCGCCTTGGGGTCAGCCAGCAGTTTGCGATAACGTTCGCGCAGTTGTTGCAGATTGGTGATGCGCGCTTCGACATCCACCACTTGCAGGGTTTTGTCTTCGGCAGCAGTGGATTGGCGCAGCACGCGACCGTCGCCGCTCTTCAGCGCCTCGGTGAATTTAGCGGTGTCTTTGTGCGCCACGCGCACCGACATCGTCGCGTTCGGCGGCTGGTTGTCGCTTTCTTCCTGGTAACTTTGATTGACCACTTCGCAATCGAGTTGCTTGCAGCGCGCGAGATGGGCATCGAGCACGGCGCGCAGTTTTGCGCGCTCGGCTTCAATGGCGTAACGGTGGGTATAGGCGATGTGGCGCGCGGGTTGCTGCTGCGCGTCGGACGTGGGTTCCGCTTGCTGCGGCGCGCCCGCCATCGTGCGACCCGCAGGCTGCGAAACGGCGACACCGCTTTCTGCCGACGGGGCATCTGCCGCCGATTTGAAATTCGCGCGTTCGCTGCAACCGGCGAGCGCGAGCGACAAAAAAACAGCCAGCAAAGCAAAGCTCGGCCGGCTGCGGCGACTCATAAAAATATCAATTAAAACAAATATTTATGCTTACTTCTCTAAACCTTGTGATAAACCTCGGCGCCCTTTTTCACGAACTCGATCGACTTCTGCTCCATGCCTTTGGCCAGCGCGTCTTTTTCGTCCAGGCCTTGCTTGGCGGCGTAATCGCGCACGTCTTGGGTGATTTTCATCGAGCAGAAATGCGGGCCGCACATCGAGCAGAAGTGCGCGAGCTTGGCGCCGTCCTGCGGTAGGGTTTCGTCGTGGAACTCCTTGGCTTTGTCCGGATCGAGGCCCAGGTTGAACTGATCGTCCCAGCGGAATTCAAAGCGCGCCTTCGACAACGCGTTGTCGCGGATCTGCGCGCCGGGATGTCCCTTGGCCAGATCAGCAGCGTGCGCAGCAATTTTGTAGGCCATGATGCCGTCTTTGACGTCGTCCTTGTCCGGCAAGCCGAGATGTTCTTTCGGCGTGACGTAACACAGCATCGCCGTGCCGTACCAGCCGATCATTGCCGCACCGATGGCGCTGGTGATGTGGTCGTAGCCCGGCGCGATGTCGGTGGTCAACGGCCCCAGCGTGTAGAACGGCGCTTCGTGGCAGATTTTCAACTGCAAATCCATGTTCTCTTTGATCATGTGCATGGGCACGTGGCCGGGGCCTTCGATCATGGTTTGCACGTCGTGCTTCCAGGCGATTTTGGTGAGTTCGCCCAGCGTGGCCAACTCGGCCAACTGCGCTTCGTCGTTGGCATCGTAAATCGAGCCGGGACGCAGGCCATCGCCTAGCGAGAACGACACGTCGTATTGCTTCAACAATTCGCAGATGTCTTCAAAATGCGTGTAGAGGAAACTCTCTTTGTGGTGCGCGAGACACCATTTCGCCATGATCGAACCGCCGCGCGACACAATGCCGGTCATGCGCTTGGCGGTCATGGGGATGTACGGCAGGCGCACGCCCGCATGCACGGTGAAGTAATCGACGCCCTGCTCGCATTGCTCGATCAGCGTGTCGCGGTAGATTTCCCAAGTGAGTTCTTCGGCTTTGCCATCCACCTTTTCAAGCGCCTGATAAATCGGCACGGTGCCGATGGGCACGGGCGAGTTGCGCATGATCCACTCACGCGTTTCGTGAATGTGTTTGCCGGTGGACAAATCCATCACC
>CANIID010000362.1 GCA_947467315.1 Betaproteobacteria bacterium
CACGGTGAGCATTTTCCAGTTTGCCAACGGCGCGCAGGGCATGGTGGCCTCCGGCGCGATCGTGCCGCGCTCGGACAACAACGCGGTGTTGTACGGCGACAAAGGCAAGCTTTCCTGCTTTGGCACGCTGGGCCGCAACGAGCCCAGCCGCGTGCAGGAGGTGGTGGTGGAATGCGACGCGCCCGAGCTGCGACTGCCGTTCCCGAACGACACGCCGGTAACGCGCACCACGCGCTTGATCGAAGCCTTCAACCGCTCGATCACGCACGGCGAGGCCACCGTGATGCCGGCGTTGAATGGTTTGCAGATGATACGGGTTGCGAATGCGATGCTGGCGTCTAGTCAGCATGGGCGGGCGGTGAGGCTTTAAGCAGATTACGCGTGCCGCATCACTCCGGCCGAGCACCAGACGCCTTCACCACCTTGCCCCACTTCGCGATTTCGCTTTTGATATAAGCCGCCAGTTCCGCGGGGGGCATGGAGCGCGCTTCCATGCCGACGGCGTTGAAGCGATTTTTTATCTCCTGCGCCTGGAGTATTTTTGCGGTATCGGCGTGGATTTTCTCCGCGATGGCCGCCGGCAGGCCGCCGGGCGCGATGAGGGAATACCAGTTGTTCGCCTCGTAGCCCGGCATGCCGAGTTCGGCCAGCGGCGCTACTTCGGGTATCGCGGGTGAACGCGTGAGCGAGGTCACGCCGATGGCGCGTAGCCGCCCCGAGCGTATGTGTTGCAGCGTGACGTTGATGGTGGGCATGGCCATGTGTATCTGGCCGCCCAGGACGTCGACGAGTGCGGGCGCCATGCTTTTATAGGGAATGTGCGTCACTTCGATGCCGGCGGTGACTTTCAGCAACTCCATGCCGAGATGGCTGGTGGGCGCGCCGGAGCCCGACGAGCCGTAGGTCAACGAGCGGGGCTTTGCCTTGGCCAGCGCCACCAGTTCTTTCAGGTTGCGCGCGGGCAGCGAGGGATGCGTTACCAGTATGCCGGGCCCGAAGGTGACCATGGTGACGGGCGTGAAATCACGAATCACATCGAAGGGCAGTTTCGGATACAGCGACGTGTTGATGGTAAATCCCGCCGACACCAGCAACAGCGTGTAGCCATCCGGTGCGGAACGTGCGGCGACTTCACTGCCGACAATGCTGTTGGCGCCCGCGCGGTTGTCGATGACGAGCTGCTGCCCCCATGCCTCTGCAAACCCCGGCGCGAGCAAACGGCCCACCGCGTCGCCGGGTCCGCCGGCGGCGAACGGCACGATCAGGCGCACCGGTTTTGAGGGGTAGGCCTGTCCTGAGCTTGCCGAAGTGGCTTGTGCGCAGGCAAGCGCGGGGGTGAGCAAAGCCAATGCCGCAACGCTGAATATCGAAAAAGTTTTCATCGGCGTGTTCACGTGATTCCGTAAAGATTGACATTTAAACACAAAGGGACGCCGTGGCGTCCCTTTGAAATGCTTTCGTAACTATATGTTTTTATTAAGTATTTTTTGTGTATTTGCCGCTCAGTTGCGGCGTCAGGCCTTCGAGCTTTTTGTTCGCGCGATCGAGCCGCGTTTCGCGTGACCAGGTGCGTTTCAGATCATCTTTGATATGGATGGTCAGCTTGCCGCACTTTTCGACTTCGAGTTCGATCTTGTCGCCATCCTGAAAGCCGGACAGGCCGCGATGGTTGGTGCCGGTGGCGATGATGTCGCCGGGTTCGAGCGTGTGGATCGATGAGATCCATTCGATGCAGCGCGGAATCTTGTGCGCCATGTCGTCGGTGTTGAAGTTTTGTTTAACTTCGCCGTTGACCTTGAGCGTGATTTGCAGCTTCTGCGGATCGGGGATTTCATCGGCGGTGACGATGAACGGCCCAATCGGCGCAAACGTATCGCGTGACTTCATCTGGAAAAACACATTGCTGGGCGGCGGCAGGCCGCGCGCGGAGCCGTCGATAAAGCACATGTAACCAAAAATATATTTCATCGCGTCGGCGGCTTTGACGTTGGTGGCGCGCTTGCCGATGACCACCGCGATTTCGGCTTCGCCCTCGAACAGCGTTGCCGGCACGTCGGGCAGCACCATGGTGTCGCCGTTGCCGATGATGGCGCCGTTGGCTTTGTTAAATGCGTTGATTGGCGCGGGCGCGTCGCGCGTGCCGTCTTCCATGTAATTGACGGCCATGCAGTCAATGGTGCCGGGGCGCAGCAGCGGCGGACGGATACGCACGCTGCTGAGCGGGACGCCCGTGCCGCTGGCAACGGCGGCTTCAAGCTTCGCGCGCCAGTTGTCAAAGTCCGCGATCAGGTTGTTGATCAGATCGTGCGGGCCGGTGTGCGGAATGGATTGCACAACGGCGCTGACGTCTACAACATTGTCACCTTTGACGATGCCCAGTTTGAAATCATTGAAATACATTATTTTCATGGTGGTTCCTTTGGTTGAGGGAGGGGAATCGTAATCTGCCGCAAAATGAATTCCCTCCCCCTCGAAGGGGGAGGGTTAGGGTGGGGGTGAACAATCTCGTGATGCGCGAGTTTTCACCCCCATCCCAACCTACCCCCTTCGAGGGGGAAGGGGCTTCATTGGAATTTCGTAATACTTTGCAAAATTGAATAGCGAAACAAATAGATCAGGCTGCTACCGCCGCGCGCACCGGACTGGCCGAAATCAGCGCCGTCATCGCACGCACATCGGCCAATTTTTCAAACCCTTGTATTGTGGCATACAGCGGCGCGATATTGGCGTCGTGAATGATGCCGCGCACGCAGCCGTCGAACTTGGCTTTCATGCGCTCGACCGGCAGCGGGTTGGCGGAGGTGCGGCCATAGGGTTGATCGAGCTTTTTCGACAGCACCTTGCCGTCGGTGAGCGTGATGCGCACTTCGGCGGCGAAATGGTTGTCGGCGGGGAACTGCTCGGTGGTGTAGGTGGATGACGTGACGCGCTTCAAGATTGATTGAATCTTCGGCTCGCGATAGGCGTTGTTCTCGAAATGCTTCGGCAGAATGCGCCGGTCGGCGAGCGCGCGCGATGACACGTATTGTACGCTGAAGCGCGCATCGACATCGCTCTTGGGATCGGGCCGGTTGGTGTGTTCGAGACGGCGCGGGTGCGTCCAGGTTTGAATCTTGGCCACCATTTCAGGTTTCAAGTCGTGTTCGTTTGTCAGGTCCAGCATGGCGTCCACCACCGGGTGCGTGCTGCCGCAACAGGTGTATTGCTTGATGGCGATGCCGGGCTTGACGATGTCCCACGGCGCGCCCCAGTGCGGGAAAATTTTCGACACATCGTAATTGCCTTCGCCGTTGAACACATTCAGATAACCCTGCTTGTGTTCAAACGCGCCGGGGCTGGCGGTGAACCCCGCCCGCGCCAGCACGGTGGCGAACAACGCACTGCGCGCGCAGTTGCCCACATGTAGCGGCTTGGTGTCGGTGCCGAAATTGGATTTCACGCCGGCAGCCATTGACGCGGCCATCGCCAGTGCAATCGCGGTTTTTTCCTCGGATAGCCCCGCGAGATAACACGCCGCCGCCGTGCCGCCGAAAATGCCGATGGTCACCGTCGGGTGCCAGCCCTTGGTGTATTGATGGAAGTTCAAACACAGCGACAACTTGCATTCGGTTTCAAAGCCGACCACGTATGCCGCGATGAATTGCTCGCCGGTGGCGCCGATTTCGTCGGCCAATGCAAACAGCGCCGGCAGCACCGCCGCCGAAGGATGCCCGCCCAGCGTGTTGCTGCAATCATCCAAGTCGAGTGCGTGCGCGGCGGTGCCGTTGATCTGCGCGGCGTCGAGCGCGGCGACGCGGCGATCCTGCCCGAACAGCAGGCTGGGGCCGCTGGAGCCGGTGGTCACGCGCGTGACGATCTGCGTGCTTTTGTCACGGCTGCCCGCGATCATGCAACCGATGGTGTCGAGCAGTCCGACCTTGGCCCAATGGATGGCTTCGGGCGGCAGATCGGCGTAGCGGGTTTCGAGGATGCGTTTGGCTAGGTCGGTGGCTAGGGTCATGGTATTTCCTTCTGGGATTTATTCCGCGCGTATGCTGGCTTCTTTAACGAGTTTATTCCACTTGGCGACTTCGGTTTTGATGTGCAAACCAAACGCCTCGGACGTGCTGCCCACCGGCTCGGAGCCGTCGGCGGCGAGTTTGTCTTTGATGTCCGAGCCGCGCAGCGCCTTGACGGCCTCGGTGTTAAGCCGCGCGATGATCGCCGCGGGTGTTTTCAGCGGCGCGACCATGCCGTACCAACCCGCGACTTCGTAACCGGTGACGCCGGCTTCGTGCATGGTCGGCAAATCCGGCGCGCCGGCGGAGCGCTTCGCCGTGGTGACCGCGAGCGCGCGCACGCGCCCGCCCTTCAATTGCGACTGCGCTTGCAGTATGGTTGAGAACAGCAATTGAATCTGCCCGCCGACGAG
>CANIID010000363.1 GCA_947467315.1 Betaproteobacteria bacterium
ACGCTTTCGCTTGGAAAGAATCCGCAGATTTCGATCATCATCGGCACTCAACTTAACTGGCTTGGCAACTCGCATGGCACTGATCTCCTTTTTCGTTGGAGTTCAGGTCGCCATATAAGTTCCGTTATTTATGATGCACTACACTAGCTACACCTGCGCCGCGCCGAGTGCCGGCATTTCCCGATGTGCCCACCAAGGTCGAGCTCGGCTATGCGGGTGTCGAGATACGCTCGTGGCACGGAGTGGTCGCGCCGAGCGCATCGCCGAAGCCCATCATCGCGAGAATGGCAGGCGAGATCGCAAAGATCGCGGAATCGCCCGACATCAAAGCGCGATTTCTGACGCTGGGGATGGAGGCCGCGGCGGAAGGCGGAAGCGATGCGTTTGGGAAATTTCTCCGCTCGGAGTTCGCGCGCTGGTCGAAACTGGTGCGCGACGCCGGTATACGCGCGGAGTGAATGCCATGGCATCGGTACGCAACATCCTGTTCATTATGTGCGATCAATTGCGCGCGGATTATTTGTCGTGCTACGGGCATCCACGGCTTGCAACCCCCAATATAGACCGGCTGGCGGCGATGGGCACGCGCTTCACGCGCGCCTACGTGCAGGGTTCAGTGTGCGGGCCGTCGCGCATGTCGTACTACACCGGGCGTTATGTGATGAGCCACGGCGCGACATGGAATTTCGTGCCGCTGCCGGCGGGCGAACGCACGCTGGGTGACTATCTGCGCGCGGCGGGGCTGCGCACCGCCGTCGTGGGGAAAACCCACGCCGCGTCCGACGTTGAAGGCATCACGCGACTGACGCTCAGCCCGGAAACGGGCGCGGGCCTGTTGCTCGCCGAAGCGGGGTTCGAACCCTATGCGCGTCACGACGGTATCGTTCCCGACAGCGCAGTCGGAAAGCGCGGCGGTGTTTACAATAGTTATTTAAAAACAGAGGGTTACGTGGGTCGCAATCCGTGGCACGAGTATGCCAACGCCGGCGCTACGGCTGAAGGCGGCATCGCCAGCGGCTGGAACATGCGCAACGCCGGGCTTTGCGCGCGCGTGGCCGAGGCCGATTCGGAAACCGCGTGGACCACCAACCGCGCCGTGGATTTCATCCGCGAGCAGGGCGATGCGCCGTGGTGTCTGCATCTGTCGTACATCAAGCCGCATTGGCCTTATATCGCGCCAGCGCCGTATCACGCGGCGTTTGGCGCGGACGATTGCATGGTGCCGGTGCGGGCGGAACACGAGCGCGACGATGCGCATCCGGTGTATCGCGCGTTTCGCCAGCATCCGGAAGGCCTGGCATTCTCCCGCGACGAGGTGCGGCGCACGGTGACTCCCGCCTACATGGGGCTGGTGAAGCAGATCGACGATCACATCGGGCGGCTGCTCGCATTTCTTGAGCAAGCCGGACGCATGGACGACACGATGATTGTTTTCACCAGCGACCACGGCGACTATCTCGGCGATCACTGGCTGGGCGAAAAGGAAATGATGTTCGAGCAAGGCGTGCGCGTGCCGCTGATTATTGTTGACCCGTCGGAGCAAGCGGCACGCAATGTCGTCTCGGATGCGCTGGTGGAGGCCATTGACCTTGTGCCCACGTTTCTCGATGCGCTCGGCCAGGCCATCCCCGATCACATCATCGAAGGCCGCTCGTTATTGCCGATGCTGCGCGGCGGCGCGGCGCCCGCGCGCGATGCGGTTTTTTGCGAACTCGATTATGCGTTTTACGCCGCGCGGCGCACGCTGAATCGTGGTGCTGACAATGCGCGCGCGGTGATGGTGCGTACGCAGCAGTGGAAGCTGATCCACTACGACGGCTTTCCGCCGCAACTTTTCGATATGGTGAACGATCCGCTCGAACTCATGGATCGCGGCGCGGATGCGGGCGCCGCCGATCGTCGGCGTGAACTTTATGATTTGCTTTTCAACTGGATGCGGCAGCGCCGCAACCGCATTACGGTGGAGCGTGCGAAAGTGGTTGGTCATAGCGATCCTGATCACCCCATGGGGGTCATCATCGGGCAGTGGTAGGGCGTCCAATATTTGAACGTGATGTGGCGTACGCGTGGTGCTGCGGCCTCATCTCTGAGGGTGGTCTTGACCGGCGGCAAAGCCGATACAATACGGTGACTGTGATTGACAGCCTTATTCGACGGAGAGAGCACCATGAGCAACGACCTGAACTGCTACAGCATCTTTGATCTGCGCGAGCTGGCGAAAAAACGCGTGCCGCGCGGCCCATTTGAGTTCGTCGATCGCGGCACCGAGGAAGAAGTCTCGTTGCGCAACAACCGCGAGGTGTTCGACCGCATCCGTTTCAAGACGCGCACGTTTGTGGATGTCTCCAAGCGCTCGCAGGAAAAAGAAATTTTCGGCGTCAAGCACAAGATGCCACTGGTGATCGCGCCGACGGGCACTGCCGGGCTGATGTGGTACGAAGGCGAAATCGCGCTGGCGAAAGCGGCGCGCGCGGCGGGCATACCGTTCACACTCGCCACCGGCTCGATGACGGCAATGGAGCGCGTGGCCGACGAGGCCGGCGGCGAACTGTGGTTTCAACTGTATTTGTGGCCGGATCGCACCATGTCGCACGAGCTGGTGGATCGCGCCAAGGCGGCAGGTTACAAGGCGCTGGTGGTGACGGTGGATGGCGTGTCGGCGGGCAACCGTGAATACAACATCCGCAACGGCTTTACGATTCCGTTTACCTATTCGCCGGTGGCGCTGGCGGACATGCTCATGCATCCGCGCTGGCTGTTTGGCGTGCTGTTCAAATACCTCGCGACGACCGGCATGCCGATGTATCAAAATTACCCGGAGCGCGCCAAGGCCAAGATGACGGCGGGGCCGATGGGGCGTTCGAGCCTGCGCACCGATGCGATCAAATGGGATGACCTCGACGCGTTGCGCAAAATCTGGCCGCACAAGTTGATCGTCAAAGGCATCCTCAACGCCGAAGACGCGGCGGAAGCGGTCAATCACGGCGCCGACGGCATCGATGTGTCAAACCACGGCGGACGCAATCTCGACGGTATTATTTCGCCGATCGAAGTGTTGCCGGAAATCGTCGATGCCGTCGGCAGCCGCACCACGGTGTTCTGCGACAGCGGCTTCCGACGAGGCAGTGACGTGGTGAAAGCGCTGTGTCTGGGCGCGGATGCGGTGATGGTGGGCCGTTCAACGCTGTATGGTGTCGCGGCAGGCGGCGAGGCGGGTGCGGCGCGCGCACTGGAGATTTACCGCGACGAGATACATCGCAATATTGCGCTGTTGGGGGTCAATGATTTGTCGCAATTGGGGCCGCAGTATCTGAAGTTTATTGATCAGACGTTGCGGCCGGCGAGTATGCGACCGGCGTTGCGTGCGGTTCCGGATGCGAAGGTGGTGGGGGGCTGATCCGAAGAAGGGTTGGAATTCCAGCGCCCCTCTCCCGGCCTTGCGGCCCCCCTCTCCCGCGAGCGGGAGAGGGGAGATTACTTACTCCGGCATAATCTCTGCGTCCTTCACGATCTTCCCAAAGCGCGCGTGTTCGCTTTTCATCAGCGCCGCGAGTTCCTGCGGGCTGCTGGGAAATAAATCAAAGCCCTGAATGCCCAGCCGCTCGCGCGTGTCGGGCATTTTGATTGCCTTGACCGCTTCGGCATTGAGGCGCGCCACGATTTGCGGCGGCAGGCCCGCCGGGCCGAAGAATCCGTACCAGTTATCCATCACGAACTGCGGGTGACCCGCTTCGGCGGTGGTCGGCAGATTCGGCAGCATGCCGTTGCGTTTGGCGGAGAGCGTGGCAATGCCACGCAGCTTGCCCTGCATGATGTAGGGCGCCACGCTGGACACCGCCACCACCACGATATCCACTTGCCCGCTGATCAGATCGATCAGCGCCACCGTCGCGCCTTTGTACGGCACATGCACGATGTCGGTTTTGGTGAGCGACTTCAACGCCTCCATCGCCAGATGATTGGTGGAGCCGATGCCGCCGGAACCATACGACAGGCGCTTGGGCTGCTTTTTCGCCAGATCGATCACCTGCTGCAATGATTGCGCGGGCACGGAAGGGTGTATCGCCATCACATTGGGCACGCTGCCGAGCAGCGCGATGGAAGTGAAATCACGCAGCGGGTCATAGCCGGTTTTTTTATACAGAAACGGGCTGAACACGATGCCGGGCGGTGCGATCGATAGCGTGTAGCCGTCAGGCGGCGACTTGGCGACCAGCTCGTTGCCGATGTTGCCGCCCGCGCCCAGACGCGGATCGACCACGAAGGTTTGGCCGAACGCCTCGCTGAATTTCGGCGCCAGCCAGCGCGCCATCAGGTTGGTGCCGCCGGTGCCGAAGGGGATCACGATGCGCACGGTCTTGGCGGG
>CANIID010000364.1 GCA_947467315.1 Betaproteobacteria bacterium
GAGGTGCTCATGCGCACCAAATCAGGGCTTGGTTTGGCGTGGCGCAACTCAGGAGGACGAATTCGTGTAAGTTTGGCGATCCGGCATATTTTCCAAACTAACCGCAGGAGAGACACTTTTTATGTACGCGTATGTTGGCTGTTTTACCACCGCGCATCGCAAAGCGCGCGGCAAGGGCATCAGTGTTTATCGCGTCGACGATGCCACGGGCGCGTGGGCGTTGATCGAGGTGTTTGAGACCATCGCCAATCCCGGCTTTGTCGCGCTGGATAGTAAGCAGCGTTTTCTCTACGCCTCGCACGGTGATGGCGACACCGTAAGTGCCTATGCCATCGACCCGCAAACACGAAAACTGAAATTTCTCAATCAGCAGCCGAGCCACGGAGACAATGGGCCGCACTTGATCGTGGATCCGAGTGATCGCTATGTGGTGGTGGCCAACGGGCCAGGCATCGCCGTGTTGCCGATCAACGCGGATGGTTCGTTGGCGCCTTCCACCGATGCCGTGGTGCCACCGGGCAAAGAGGGGCCGTACAAACGAGAGCAGGGTCTCGGCGCGCATCCGCATCAGGTGGTGTTCGACGCCAGCGGGCGCTTTCTGCTGTCACCCGACAAAGGCGTGGATGCGACACACATTTACAAGCTCGATTTGGCGAGCGGCAAACTCGCGCCGAATGATCCGTCGTGCGTGAAGTCGCGTTACGGCGCGGGGCCGCGGCATCTGTCGTTTCATCCGTCGCGGCCGTTTGCCTATCTCATCAACGAACTGGATTCGACGGTTACCACTTATCAGTGGGACGGCGTGCGAGGCGTGTTGACGCCGGTGCATATCATCCCCACCACGCCCGCGACGTTCACGGGCGACAACACCGGCGCCGAGCTCGCCGTCGCACCGTCGGGCCGGTTTGTTTACGTGTCGAATCGCGGGCATAACAGCATCGCGACGTTCGCGGTGGATGCGATAGATGGCACGCTGGCGCCCATCGGTTGGGAGCCCACGCAAGGCAGGAAGCCGCGCTTCTTCACGCTCGATCCGGCGGGTGAAATGTTGTATGTGGCGAACGAAGACAGCGATACCATCGTCGCATTCAGTCTCGATGCGGGCAGCGGCAAGCCGGTGCCCGCGGGCTTGATTATCGCCACCGGTTCGCCTTCGTGTGTGGCGTTTTCGGCATAAAAATATTAATATAAACATATAGTTACGTATATTTACCAAGGGGTCTTATTCATGGATCTGGAGCTGAAGAACAAAGTCGCCATCGTCGGCGGTGCGAGCAAAGGGCTGGGCCGCGCGTGCGCGGAAGTGCTGGCCGAAGAAGGCATGAAGGTGGTGATGTGCAGCCGCTCGCGAGCCGATCTCGATCAGGCGGCGGCGGACATCCGCGCCAAAACCAAAGCCGAGGTTTTGGTGTTCGCGGGCGATCTGGAAAAAAACGAGGTCATTCAAAAGTTGATCGCCACGGCTGCCGAAAAATTCGGCCGCATTGATGTGCTGGTCAGCAACTCCGGCGGGCCGCCGCTGGCGAAATCGATAGATGCCACCGAAGAACAATGGGCCACCGCGGTGCAGCGTTCGTTGCTGTTTTTCGCGCGTATGGCGCGCGAAGCGCTGCCGCACATGCGCGCGCAAAAAAGCGGGCGCATCATCAATATTCTCGCCAGCACGGTGTATCAGCCCATACCCAACCTGGCGCTGTCGGGCGCCACGCGCATGGGCGTAGTGGCGTTCGCGAAGAGTCTCTCGGACGAAGTGGGGCGCGACGGCATTTTGGTGAACAACATCGCGCCCGGCTCGCTGCTAAGTGAACGCATGCTCGGCAATGTCACCGCGCGCGCCAAAGAGCTGGGTATTTCGCTGGAGAAAATGCTCGAAGAGCGCGCCAAGGAAACCGCCGTCGGCCGTATTGGCGAACCGCGTGAGCTGGCAAATCTGGTGGCGTTTCTGGCGTCGGGTAAATCGAGTTACATCACGGGCACGACCATACGCGTGGATGGCGGCTTGGTGCGTTCGGTGCTGTAAGCCCGGCGTGCTTGAGCGGCATTATTAAGGATTAAGGGCTGACGTAGTGTTCCGATGTCAGCTATCAAAAGCGTTGCGTATCCACTCTATCGGGCTCGCGTTGCCGCCGAGCAGCACGGCATCGAAGCGGCACAGGGGCGTACGCCCCAGTGTGGCGAGGTATTGCAAAGCGGTGCGCGTGAGTTTTTCGCGTTTGGCAGTGGTGATGCTTGCCGCCGCGCCGCCGAATGCGTTGCTCGCGCGTGCGCGCACTTCAACAAACACCAGTGTCGCGCCGTCACGCGCGATCAAATCGATTTCGCCGTAGCGGCCGCGATAATTGCGCGCGACGATCTGCAAGCCTTGCGCTTCGAGGAATTTGGCGGCGCGCGCTTCCGCGTCCTTGCCGCGGTCGTTCATGGTTTAGGTGCCGTGGTGGGCACCGTAGGCAAGGGCTTGAGTGGTGCTGGCGCCGATGCCGGAGGCGGTCCGGCAGGCGCGGGCGGCAAATGTGCGCCGATGCGCGCGCTGACCAGTTCGCGCACAAACTGCCGGTCGCGTCCGAGCGTGAGTTTGCCGGTGACGCCATCCAGCGTCAGGTCGGTTTGCCGCGCCAGCAGCGCCTGTCCGATGCGCCAGGCGTCGATGCCCAGGGCGTAGAGCCGCTCCAGATCGGCTTCGCCGCGAAAATCCTGACGCGGATATACCATCACTGCGGGGTGATCGCGTTGCAGCAGCCACGGCATGTCGAGAAAGGTCACGCCTGCGAGATCGATGCCCGCGGCCGGTCCGGCATCGCCGCTGTAAATTTGCGACGAGGCATACACGCTGAGTGGATCAAGATAGCCTCGAACAGCGCGCGCTTGCCGCCCATCCAACGCTAAAAACGCCATGTCCGCTACACGCAACTCTGCCGCCTGTTTGAGGCGCGAGAGCTCCGCCGGGCTGGTGTTGTAGGCAAACTCGGCAATCAACTTGCCACCGAGCCGCGTGAACTCATCGATGAATGCCAACTGCAGGCGCTTGAGCAAGGGGCTGTCGCCGGTGACAGTGTAGGCGGCGCGCTTGCCGTCGCGATACGCAAGGCGCGCGGCCTGATGTGCATCCGCTTCGATTTGCAGACTGAGCACATGCAGATTCGGACGATTGGGTGCCTTGCCCTCCGGCGCGTTGAGCGCCAGCGTGGGCACTGGCACGTCGCCGTTCGCGATGGCGGTGACGGCGGAGCGTATCAGTGGGCCGACCACGAGACGCGCGCCGGTTTGTGTCGCCTGCTGGTACGTGGAGACCGCAAGCTTTGGATCGTCGCCCACCGCGTATACGCGGATCAGCAGCGGTTGCTGCCCGTCACTTTTCGATGCTGCGAGAAAGCCGTCGCGCAGCGCTTCAGCGTGCCGCCGGAATGTGCTGGAATCCACCGGCAACAGCAATGCGATGTGTGGCGCATCCACTGCCG
Source organism: Betaproteobacteria bacterium (assembly GCA_947467315.1). Lineage (GTDB taxonomy): Bacteria > Pseudomonadota > Gammaproteobacteria > Burkholderiales > SG8-41 > UBA5216. Next base: position 3,456 of record CANIID010000364.1, read on the forward strand.
CAACGCCGGGGACACTCGACTGTGCCAGCAGCGGCGCGCTGGCTATCGTGCACACGCCGCCGTATAGTAGCGTGGCCATTATGGACAACAGCCACCGCGCGCGCACCTGCCAATGAATGCATCCCAAACCGAACCAGCTGCGAAACGTGTTGTGCATGCGACATTATATGTAGTTGCCACGCCGATAGGGAATCTGGCCGATATCAGCACACGGGCTGTCGAGATACTGGGCAGTGTGAGCGCCATCGCGGCGGAGGATACGCGCGTGACGCGGCACCTGCTGGAACATCGCGGCATCACCGCGCGGCTGATCACCCTGCACGCGCACAACGAAGAACGCGCCGCGCGCGAGGTGCTGGACATCCTTGCGGACGGAAAAAACGTGGCGCTGGTGAGTGATGCGGGCACGCCGGCTATTTCCGATCCTGGCGCGCGGCTTGTGGGTTTGGCCCGCGAGGCAGGGTATGCGGTGAGTCCTATTCCGGGGGCCAATGCTGCCGCAGCCGCGGTGTCGGTGAGCGGATTTTTATCGCCACACTTTTTGTTTTACGGTTTTTTGCCGGCACGCGGCGGTGCGCGGCGCACTGAGTTGGGGGCGTTGGTGTCGTTGCCGTACTCGCTGGTGTTTTACGAAGCGCCGCACCGCGTCGCGGAATGCGTGGCCGATTTGGCCGCGGTGTTCGGCGCGGCGCGGCGCATTTTGATCGCGCGCGAATTGACCAAGCTGTTCGAGGAATCTCACGTGTGCGCCTTGGGAGAAGCAGAAGCGTGGCTGGTGGCGGACGCGCATCGCGGCAAGGGTGAATTTGTGCTGGTAGTGGAAGGCGCGGCGGCTTCTTCGGCTACGGATTCTGCCGATGTCGATAAAACACTCAAGGCGCTGCTTGATGAATTGCCGCTGAAACA
>CANIID010000365.1 GCA_947467315.1 Betaproteobacteria bacterium
CTGAACGCGGCCGGTGTCCACACGCTTGAAGCGCTGGCTCGGCTGCCGGCCGATGCCAAGGTGCCCAAAGTTCCCGTTCCGGTGCTGAACCGCTTGCGGCATCAGGCCGACCTGCAACTGCGTTCGCGGGAGACGGGGAAGAATATCGTCGAGGTCATCGTGCCAGATCCGGCTGCGCCTGCCGAGGCGGGGTTGCGCGGTTTTGCGCGCATGCCTAAACCGGCGGCGGGAGATTTGTTTTTCGACATGGAAGGCAATCCGCTTGAAGTCGGCGGACTCGAATATCTGTTCGGCCTGTATTACTTTGATGGCGGCAAGGCGGTCTTCAAGCCGTTCTGGGCGCACAGCCGCGAGCAGGAGCGCATCGCCTTCGAAGCCTTCATGGATTTTGTGACTGACCACCTCGCGGGACATCCTTGTGCACACATCTATCACTATGCCTCCTACGAGGTGACCGCGCTTAAGAAATTGATGGGTCTGCATGCTGCGTGCGAGGTGGAAGTCGACAACCTTCTGCGCGGTCACAAGCTCGTTGACCTCTACCAGGTCGTGCGCGAGGCGATCCGGGTCTCGGAACCGAAATACTCCATCAAGAATATCGAACATTTCTACCGGCCTGCGCGTCGGGGCAAAGTGCAAAATGCCGGCGCCAGCGTGGTGGCCTATGAGAAATGGAAAGACACGCGGGACGCACAAATCCTGCAAGACATTGCCGACTACAACCGGGATGACGTCGAATCGACCTTTGAGTTGCGCCAGTGGCTGACAACGAAGCGTTCCCAAGCGCTGCCGTGGGCGCAATATGCAACGTCCGAAACCGATGACGGTGTCCCGGGAGCAGATGACGTTCTTGGGCTAAACGATGCGGAACGCCGGTTGATCGCTTATCGTGAGCAGTTGCTCAGTGATTTGCCTCAAGATCCGGGGACCTGGAGTGATTCGCAGCGCCATCGTGAACTCGTTTATCAGTTGCTGGATTTTCACCGGCGGGCTGCCAAGCCGCAATGGTGGGCGATGTTTGATCGGCAAGGCATGGCGGCCGACGAGCGCCACGAAGATCCGGAATGCATCGCGGGTCTGGCGAACCCGCCACATGCGCCGAAGGCCGAAGCGCGCTCTTTGCGTTACACGTTTCGTTTTCCCGAGCAGGAGTTCAAACTAAAAACCGGTGACGCCTGCGTCCACGTCGACACGATGTTTCAGCTGAATGATCTTGTGGTTGACGAGACGGCAGGCACGGCAAGTTTCAAGCTGGGAAACAAAAAACAGCTGCCGATCGGACCGATTGATATCGGCACGGCAGGCCCCACCAACACCAAAAAATTAACCGAGGCGTTATTTCGCTATGCCGATTCAGTGACTGCGGAGCGAGGGGAATCGGGCCGTTCGGCCTACCCGGCCATCGATGCGCTATTACAGCGCGATTTGCCGCGGCTGCACAATCGCCCGAAGGGGCTGCCGCTGGTGCCGGAAAATGCCTCGATCAAAGAGATCAGCGTGGCGGTCGAAAGCCTCGACCAGAGCTATCTATTTATTCAGGGGCCGCCGGGGGCTGGCAAGACCTATACGGGTTCCCGAGTCATCGTGGCACTGCTCAAGGCCGGCAAGCGCGTAGGCGTATCTTCAAATAGTCACAAGGCGATCGTCAACCTGCTGCACGCTATCGAGGCCTGTGCGATCCAAGAGGGCTTCGAATTCAAGGGCGCTAAAAAATCAACCAAGACGGATCCGTCGCAGCACGTTAGCGGGAAAATGATTGTCGATGTCTGGGAAAACAAGCATGTAGCGAGCTCGACTTACCGGTTGATTGCCGGCACCGCGTGGCTGTTTGCGGAGGAGAGCCTCAATCAGACGCTGGATTATCTGTTCGTCGACGAAGCTGGCCAGGTGGCGCTGGGCATGCTGGTGCCGATGGCGACCAGTGCGCGCAATATAGTTCTGCTTGGTGATCAAATGCAGTTAAGCCAGCCTGTGCAGGGCACGCATCCCGGCGATTCTGGGTCCTCGGTGCTGGATTACCTGCTCGAGGGGCGCGCCACCATTGCGCCCGAGCGCGGCGTTTTTCTTGGTACGACTTGGCGTCTGCATCCGCAGGTCTGCCGCTTTATATCCGAGGCGGTCTACGACGGGCGCCTGCATCCGGAACCCGGAACGGCGAAACGCACGTTGGTGCTCAATGCAAACGCCGCTACGGAATTGGCCCCTGCTGGGATACGCTATCTGCCGATGTCGCACGAGGGCTGTTCGCAGTGGAGTTTGGAGGAGGTTGGGCGCGTCAAAGCACTCTACGACAATCTGCTCCAGCAGTCGTATATCGATAACAAAGGAGAGGCGCAGGCGATGTCCACAGCGAACATTCTGGTGGTCTCGCCATACAACATGCAGGTGAGTAAGCTAAAGCTTGCGCTGCCTGAGGGCGCGCGCGTGGGCACCGTCGACAAGTTTCAGGGGCAGGAGGCCGAGGTGGTGATCGTCTCAATGGCGACATCGAGCGGGGACGATCTGCCGCGCAATATTGAGTTTCTCTACAGCAAGAACCGCCTGAACGTCGCCATCTCACGGGCGCGTTGCCTTGCTTTGTTCCTGGCAAACCCGGGGTTGATGGATATCAGCTGTAAGACGCCGGCGCAGATGGCGTTGGTGAATACGCTATGTTGGCTGACCGAATATTCCGGTTCATGAGGGTTGGCCGGGGCGCGGCACAGATCTCTCGTTGCAGGTGAAAGTCCATCTGAGTTTTGATCCGGTTGTATAGCGTATTAAGCGTTAACCTGGAGTGCGATATGAATAGGCTCGAGCGTTTCTACAAGATAGAGCAAATCCTCAACGAGCAGACGGTGGTCTCTCGCGGGACCTTTCTGGATCTTTTGGAGATATCGCCGGCGACCTTTAAGCGCGATCTTGAATACATGCGTGACCGTTTCCAAGCGCCGGTGATCTGGGATCGAGATGCCGGTGGCTACCGCTTTGAAACCGGCAAAAAGACGGGGCAGAAGTATGAGCTGCCAGGACTCTGGTTCGATGAAAAAGAGGCGCACGCGCTGCTTACCATGCAGCATCTGCTCGCATCCCTCGATCAGGGCGGATTAATCGGCCCGCACATCGCGCCGTTGATGTCGCGTTTAAACGCCATGCTCGGCACCGGCAACGCCTCAGCCGACGACATCCAAAAGCGATTCCGTATTCTCTCGGTGGCCACGCGCAAGGTCGAGCTAGAGCATTTTTCAATGGTTGGCGCAGCCGTCACCAAGCGCGATCGCCTGCTGATCCGCTACCACGCACGCGGCAGCAACGAGGTCACCGAACGCGAAATCTCGCCGCAGCGCCTCATTTATTATCGCGAAAACTGGTATGTCGATGCGTGGTGTCATCTGCGGGACGGCTTGCGCAGCTTTTCCATCGACTGCATTAAGGCAGCATCGGTCACTGGCAAAAAAGCGCGTGAGGTGTCGAATAAGGCACTCGAAGAATACCTGGCCTCCGGCTACGGCATCTTCGGCGGTTCAGATCTGCAGTGGGCGAAGCTGCGCTTTAGCGCCGAGCGCGCACGCTGGGTCGCCGCAGAAAAATGGCATCCGCAGCAACGCGGCAGTTTCGACAACGAAGGCCGCTACGTTCTCGAAGTGCCATATTCAATCGACCGCGAACTGATGCTAGAGATCCTGCGCCACGGCGCCGCCGTGAAGGTGCTCGAACCCAAGGCGCTGCAACTGAAGGTGCGAGACGAACATCTCGCGGCTGCGGGGCATTACCGTTAACCGGGTCCTGTGGAGATAAATCCGTCCTGGGGCGAAACCAGCGTTACTATGACGCGAGTCCGAATAGTGGTCCAGTTTGGCGGCGTAAAGGGCTCTGATCAAGACCTAAAGTCTTTCGGCAAATATTCCCACCCCTGTTTTGCGATCTCATCCGGAATGCCATGCAGAGCCTCGGCGTTTCCACCGGCAATGGCTGCAATGGTATCGCTATCTGAAAGCTCAAATAGTGAGCTGCATCGATTATTTTGTCGGGCTCATAATATGAGCCAGTAAAGTCATATTATCCGCCCCATCTAAGGATTGAACTCTAATTTTCGTGGAGGATAGGTCATGCGCCCAGTCAATGCCCTTGAATTTGATGGGATAAATTTTGCCTTAGACGGGGAACCGCTTGAGGCTTATGTCACGATGGCCGGCCTTCCGCCAGCGCTTGGCTCAGTTTCGGGCGGCGACAGGTATGGCTATTGGGCCGATTGGTCGATTTTGGACGGCCGGTTATATCTCACGGCTTTGCACCACGATATCTGTTGCGAAGAGGAGCGCGCAGAGCGCGCGTTCTGTCTGCAAGACGTTTTTCCCGGTTACAC
>CANIID010000366.1 GCA_947467315.1 Betaproteobacteria bacterium
TCGTCGGAACCGCTGCGCGTTCCGACCTACGACGGGTATGCGTTCCGGCCCAGCAGCGCATGCTTCAATCGCACCACGCCCAACACCTGCTGCCGCCAGAAGCCGACGCCGTAGTCACGCCCTTGCAATTGGTCACGAATACCGGTGGGCTCGAACACCGGCTTGAAATCGGCGGTGCGAAACAACATATCCCAGAGCGGAAACAACGTCGCAAAATTCACGCCGCGGTAGACGCCTTCGTGCCCAGCGCCGATGGCGTGATGCCGCCGGTGATAGCGCGGGCTGACCAACAGCCGGTCGCCGATCGTGCCGAAGTGCAGACGTGCATTCACGTGCGACAGGCTTTCGATCATGCGTGTCACCACCACGATCAGCACAAACTGGCTGGACGCCACGCCGATGGCCAACGCCACCATCGCCACCGCTGCCGCAGTCAGCACATCATCCAGCAGGTGATTGCGGTCATCCGTCCAGAAACTCATCTGCCGCTGGCTGTGATGCAGGCTATGCAGCGCCCACCACCAGTGGAAGCGATGCTGCAGGCGGTGCAGCCAGTATTCGACGAAATCAATCACGATGACGTAGATCACAAACGCGCCGATGGAGTTACGCGCAAGGCCCGGTATCAGGTCTTCGATGTTGGGGCGCACGATGTCGTTCATGCGCAGCCACGCATCGAGTTCGGTCATGGGAATCACCAGCAGCAAAAACACCAACAGCGGCAGCACGCCCAGCCGATGCAGCCAGGTGTAGATCACATCCGCGCGTATGGCTTTTCTGTCCTGCGATGGTTCGATCGGACGCCAGGCTTCGAGCGGCTTGAGCAGCGCGTAGAGCACCGCAATTTCGATGATGCCGATCATTACCGTGCCCACCGCTACGTGCGCGTCTTCGACGTAGGCCATCAGGCCCAGGTGGAACACGAGTGGCTGCACCGCGCTTTCAAAGAGCCACCCTTGAACGGCGGCAAACGCCTGTGTCAGTGTCTCGATCACGACGGAGATTTCATCGTGGCGAAACAAAAACCACGCGCTTTCAGCCCCTCAAGCAGCGGATCGAACACCACCGGCGCCCAGCCGTCCTTGCGCGAGCGTATGCCCAGATGCATGACGAGGATGTCGCCGTCGCGAATGTCGCGCAGCGCGTTTTTCAGCAGCAAATCGTTGGGGTAGGTCTCCGACGGCAATTCATCGCCGAGAAAGCCGGCCTGCGCCCATTTCACGTGGCTGTAGCCGCAGCTCTTGGCAAACTTCAAACTCAGCGGCGTGGTGATGCCGCCCGGCGCGCGCCACAGGCGCTCGAGTTTTTTGCCGGTCATTTTCTGGAACACGTTTTCCACCCGGTCAAGCTCGCCGCACATCGCCTGCTGGTCGAAGGTTTCGCGCTGGCCGTTCATATGCACATACTGCGTGCGGCCATCCTTGCGGTCGCCGCGAAAATAACCGTGGTGCCAGGTGTGGGTAGCGAAAGTGTGCCCCTCGGCCACGCGCGCTTTCCAGAAATCCGCCCAGCTTGCGTCCAACGAATAATCGCCGCGATAGGTTTTTTCATTGGCGAGAAAAAACGTGGCCTTGACCTGATGTTTATTTAGCGTGCGCGCGATGTGATCGGCGTGGTTCATCCAGCCGGTGTCTATGGTGAGATAGAGCGTGCCTTTGCACTGTTGGGCACGGGCGGGCGCGACTGACAGTACTGCACACAGCATGGACAAGAACCCCGTGCTCAGCAGACGTCTCCACCCCCACCCTGGCCCTCCCCACTCAAGGGGGAGGGAATTGAGTTTAAATCCGCGGCGCATGGGCATGGATGTAAATGCCGTGCGGTGAACGACCCACCGGAATTTGCGTCTTTATTTTTTTCGTTTCCATATCGATCACGGTGACCTTTTGTATCCACCGCGAGGTGACCCACAGTTCCTTGCCGTCGGCGGTGAGCTCCATGCAATCGGGGCCGCCGGGGACTTTAAAGGTTTCCAGCGCCGACAGGGTTGTCATGTCGATGATCGACACACTGTTCGACACGCGGTTGGTCACCAGAATGCGCCGCTTGTCGCCCATCGGCAAAAAGTTGTGCGCGCCGGGCGCGGTGCGAATTTTTTGCGTGAGCTCGCGCTTGCGCCAGTCGACCACGGCGACGAAATCCTCGCCCATCACACCCACCAGCACGTGCTTGTCGTCGGGCGTCACCCAGATGCCCGCCGGTTGCTTGCCCACCGGCAGGGTCGCCAACAGCTTTTGCTCGATGAGATCAATGATGCCGATATGGTTGGAGTGCTGCAGGGTCACAAACACATGGCGGCTGTCTTTGCTGAAAGCGATGTGGCTCGGCCCCTTGGGCGTGGCGATGCGCTTGACCAGCTTGAGATCGTCGGCAGTGTAAATATCCACGCGATCCAGCGCCAGCGATGCGGCGACAAACCACTTGCGATCCGGCGAGTAGCCGAGTTGATAGGCATCGCTGATTTTAGGCACGCGCTTTTGCGTCTCGCCGGTGATGGGGTCAAAAAACACCAGATCGTTGCTCTGTACGTTGGCGACGATCAACGACTTATCGTCGGGTGTCGCCATCAGATGATGCGGCTCGCGGCCCACGCGGTTGCGTGAGATTTCCTTGTAGGTTTTGGTGTCGATCAAACTCACGGTGTCTTCAGCGGAGTTGAGCACAAAAGCCACCTGCGCCGTAGCCGCCGGTAACCAAAAGGCCAGAAAGGCTGCAGGGATTCCGACATGAAAATACTTCAAGTAATTGTTTTTAAACACTTTATTTCCTAATGCACATAGAAGAACCAACTCAGTTGCTTAACGCGTCAGACCGCACAACGTAGACAACATTCAAAACCGCGTCACGCGAAACGGCTGCAGGTCCACGCTCGGCGGCCGCCCCGCGATCAAATCCGCCAGTGCGCGCCCGGTCGGCGCACCACCGCACAAGCCGACATGGCCGTGGCCAAACGCATACCAGACGTTGGGCATGGTCGACGCCGGGCCGATCACCGGCAGTGAATCGGGCATCGAGGGACGCCGCCCCATCCATTTTGTCGAATCGACACTACTGATGCCCGGAAACACCTTTTGCATCTGCGTCGCCAGCACGTCCGCCCGCGCGTAGTTCGCTTCCGCGTCGTTGCCGGCGAACTCGCTTTGCCCGGCGATGCGCAAACCCATCTCCATAGGTGTTACAAAAAATTTCTGTTCTGGCAAAAACACCGGCATCGGCAGCGTAAATTTCGGATCGGAATACGTCACATGGTAACCGCGCTCCGCTTCCAGCGGCACATCATCGCCCCACTTCGCGGAAAATTCATTCGAATGCGAGCCGGCGCAAATCACCAGCGTCTCGACAGCCATGTTGCCGGCATCCGTCACCAGCGCGCGAGGGCCGTCGGGTGAGACTTCGATGTCCAGCACCGTGCGCTGCAAAATATGGCCGCCGTCCCGTTGAAATTGCGCCGCGATTGATTTGGTCAACCGCTCCGGATTGGTCACATACCCCTGCTCCGGCAGATACAGCCCGGCTTGGTAATGGCCGCCGAGTTGCGGCACTTTCTGTTTTATGCCGGCGCTGTCGAGCTCTTCCATCAACACACCGCGGTCGCGCCGCAGCTTCCACGGCAGCGCATCGTTCTGCAAACCGGCGCGCGTCGCGTAGGCGACGACATAACCCGTTTGCCGAATCATATCGGCCACACCCGCGTTTCGCACCAACGGCTCGTAAGCGTCAAACGTCTGCTTCAACAGCGGACGCAGCGCATCCGCGATCTGCTCCACCCGTGACCGGCGCGACGCCGCCACCAGCTGCAAAAACCACGGCAGCGCCTTGAAAAAGTGCCCGGGCCGTATCGCCAGCGGCCCCAGCGGATCACGCAAATAACCCGGCACCTTGAACAACACGCCCGGCATCGCCTGCGGCGCGCACGAACCCGGACTCAAGATGCCCGCGTTGCCGAACGAGCAATATTCCCCCGGCGGCCGGCTATCCACCACCGTCACAGCGTGGCCGTCGCGACGCAGGTAACTGGCGGTGGCGATGCCAACAATGCCCGCACCGATGATGGTGATGTTTCTAGCCAAGCCGCGCCCTGCCTCGTAGCTGTTGTATGTATTTGTTACTACAGGAGAATTATAGAACAAGCTGACGCACTTGAAGTGGCGTCGCACGCGCAACAGTGGTAATATTCGCGCCGTTGCAAATAACGCGATACATCACGTTCTTTATCCCGATGTAACTTCCGTCGGGCGGTTAACTCAGCGGTAGAGTGCCACCTTCACACGGTGGAAGCCACTGGTTCGATCCCAGTACCGCCCACCA
>CANIID010000367.1 GCA_947467315.1 Betaproteobacteria bacterium
GATGTATGTGATCTTTGGCATCTCTGATCGCGAACATCTGGCGTTGCGCCGTGACGTGGATTTGGGCCAGCTCAAGTTGCCGGCGGATCGCAAATTTCAGGCGCGCGTGAAGTTGTCCGACGGCAGCCTGTACGACGGCGTGGGGGCGCTGAATTTCACCGACGTGCGCGTCAACACGCAGACGGGCACCAGTGAATCTCGCGCTGAATTTGGCAATAAAAACAATATGTTACGATCTGGAGAGTTCGTGCGCATTGTGCTTGAAGGCGCGATTCGGCCCGGCGCCATCGTGGTGCCGCAGCGCGCCGTGCTGGAAAGCCCCAAAGGCAAATTCGTGTATGTGGTGAGCGCTGATAACAAGGCCGAGGCGCGTCCGGTGGAAGCCGGCGCGTGGGCCGACGACGGCTGGGTGATCCACAGCGGACTCAAAGCCGGTGAGCGCGTGATTGTTGACGGCGTAATGAAAATCGGGCCCGGTGCGCCGGTGCAAATTGCCGCGCCGGCCGCGCCTGTGGCACCTGCCACACCAGCCGCGAAGAAGTAGCGCGCCATGATGTCACGCTTCTTCATCGACCGGCCGATCTTCGCGGCGGTGCTGTCGATCTTCATTGTCATCGCGGGGCTGGCGGCGATACGCATTCTGCCCATCGCGCAGTATCCCGAAATCGCGCCGCCGGTGGTCACCGTGCGCGCGTTTTATCCGGGCGCATCGGCGCAGGTGTTGGAGCAAACCGTCGCCGCGCCGCTGGAAAACCAGATCAACGGCGTGGAGCACATGCTCTACATGAACTCGACCTCCACCGCGCAGGGCGTGGTTGAAATCCGGGTTACCTTCGATATCGGCACCAATGTCGATACTGCGGCGCTCAACGTCAACAACCGCGTCAAGCAGGTCGAGCCGCGGCTGCCGCTGGAAGTGCGGCGGCTGGGCGTTACCGTCGAGAAAGGCTCATCGTCGTTCCTGCAAGTGCTGGCGTTCACCTCGCCCGAAGGCCGCCACGACGATTTGTTCATCTCGAATTACGTCACGCTGAACGTGCTGGATTCTTTGAAGCGCGTGCCCGGCACCACCAACGTGCAGATTTTCGGCGCGAAAGATTACGCCATGCGTATCTGGGTGCGTCCCGACCGCATGGCGCAGTTGAAGGTGACGGCTAATGACCTGGTGCGCGTGTTGAACGAGCAGAACGCGCAGTTTGCCGCCGGCAAAATCGGCCAGTCGCCGAGCGGCGGCCCGCAGGAGCTGGTCTACACCATCACCACCCGGGGCCGTCTTAGCGAGCCGCAGGAGTTCGAGAACATTGTGGTGCGCGCCAACCCCGACGGTTCGGTGCTGCGTCTTAAAGATGTGGCGCGCGTGGAGTTGGGCGCGAAAGATTACGAATTCATCGGCCGCGTGAACGGCAAATCGGCGACGCTGGTAGGCATTTTTCTGCAACCCAACGCCAATGCACTCGCCACCGCCGATCGCGTCAAAGCCGAGATGACGCGCCTGACGGCCGCCTATCCGCAGGGCCTGCAGCATCACGTGGTGTACGACACCACGCGCTTTGTCGCGGTGTCGATACGCGAAGTGGTAATCACACTGGCCGAGGCGATGGCGCTGGTGTTCCTGGTGGTGTTTCTGTTTTTACAAAACTGGCGCGCCACGCTGATTCCGTTTGCCGCGGTGCCGGTGTCGCTGATCGGCACCTTTGCGGGCCTCACGCTGCTGGGTTATTCGATCAACACGCTGACCTTGTTCGGCATGGTGCTGGCCATCGGCATCGTGGTGGACGACGCGATCGTGGTGCTGGAAAACGTCGAGCGCATCATGCACGAGGAACATCTCGACGCGCGCGAGGCCGCGATCAAGGCCATGCACGAGGTGACCAGCCCGATCATCGCCATCGTCCTGACGCTGTGCGCGGTGTTCGTGCCGATTGCGTTTCTCGGCGGGCTAACCGGCGAACTGTATCGCCAGTTCGCAGTGACCATCTCGATTGCGGTGGTGATCTCCGGGCTGGTGGCGCTGACTTTGACGCCGAGTTTGTGCGTATTGATTTTGAAGCGCGAGCACCGCGAGCCGGGGCGTTTCTTTCGCTGGTTCAACGGCTGGTTTTTGCGCATCACCGGGCGTTACGTCGATGGCGTGACGTGGATGCTGCGGCGCGGTTTTGTCGGCGCGATTCTGTTCATCGGCATGGTAGCGATCACCGTTGGTTTGTGGCGCAACACACCCGGCTCGCTGGTGCCCGATGAAGATCAGGGCTATTACATCGCGGCGGTGTTTCTGCCCGACGGCGCCACGCTGGAGCGCACCGACAAGGTGGTGAATCAGGTGGTCGACATCATCAAGTCGAATCCGGCCAACGAAAACGCGGTGGCGTTCACCGGCATGGATTTTCTCGGCGGCGGCTTTCGCAACAGCGCCGCCACCATCTTCGTCACGCAAAAACATTGGGACGAACGCAAGGTCGCCACGCCGGCGCTGGTGGGCGAATTTTTCGGCAAGACCGCGCACATCAAAGAGGCGCTGATCCTGGGTTTTGCGCCGCCGCCGATCTTCGGCCTGGGCAATGCCGGCGGCTTTGAGTTTTATCTGCAAAACCGCGGTGAGGGCGGTGCGCCGCGCCTGTTTGAAGTGACGCAGCAATTGCTGGGCGCGGTGCAAAAGGACGGCTCGTTCGCGTTCGTCAACACGCTGTGGCGTGCCAACGTGCCGCAACTCTACGTGGAGGCCGACCGCGAAAAAGCCAAAACCGCGGGCGTTTCGCTCGATGAACTCTACGGCACGCTGGCGGCTACGCTGGGCACCTATTACGTCAATGACTTCAACAAGTATGGCCGCACCTGGCAAGTGCTGATGTCCGCCGAGCCGGCGTATCGCAAGCGACCGGAAGATATCAGTTCGATGTTCGTGCGCTCCGAGCAGGGGCGCATGGTATCGCTGGGGTCGCTCGCGACAGTGACCTATTCATCCGGCCCGGATTCAATGGAGCGCTTCAACAATTTGCCGGCGGTGAAAATTTTCGGTTCCGCGCTGCCCGGTATCAGTTCAGGTCAGGCTATCGAGCGCATGGAAAAAATCGCGCGTGCAACCCTGCCGCCGGAATTCACCTTTGACTGGGGCGGCGCGTCGTTCCAGGAAAAACGTTCGGGGGGCACCTCGATTATTGCGCTGGGTCTGGCGGCGATCATGGTGTTCCTGATACTCGCTGCGCAATACGACAAATGGTCGCTGCCGCTGGCCGTGCTGCTGGCGCTGCCGTTCGGCACCTTCGGCGCACTGGCCGCGATTTTTATCAACAACCTGCTGCCGATGCCGTATTACCTGGCACAGGGCGTGCCGTGGCTGCAAGGCTTGCTGTCGCCTTTGGCGGGCATCGCGCGTTTGTCCAACGACGTCTATTTTCAGATTGGTCTGGTGACGTTGCTGGGGCTGGCCGCGAAGAACGCGATTCTGATCGTCGAATACGCGGTGCTGAAAAAGCACGAAGGGTTTTCCACCTCCGCCGCCGCGATTGAAGCCGCGCGGCTGCGCTTCCGACCGATATTGATGACCTCGCTGGCATTCATATTGGGCGTCACGCCGCTGGCGTTTTCAAGTGGCGCGGGCGCGGGCGCGCGTCACTCGGCGGGCACCGGCGTGATGGGCGGCATGCTGGCGGCGACCTTTCTCGCGATCTTTTTTATTCCGTGGTTTTACAAACTGATCGTCGATCGCAAGCTGTCCGATACACGTTCGACCAAAGAGATTGAAGACGAAGTGCAGCATCACCGCGACACCGCACACCGCGCGGTGCCGACCGCGCGTCATCATCCGATTGCCAAGCCGCAGGGTGAGTCGAATGCCTAGGAAGAGTAATTTTAAGTATCTGTTTTTAATGATTATTTTAATGCTATCCGGCTGTGCGGTCCTGCCCGGCTACGAGCGCCCGAAAACCGACTTGCCCGCGACTTGGAGCGCGGGGCCCGCGCAAAGTCTCGCGGTCGGCGAACGCTGGTGGACGCTGTACGGTGACACCGCGCTCGACACACTGGTGACCGAAGCGTTTGAGCACAACCGCGATCTCGCGCTGGCGGCCGCGCGGGTGGATGAAGCACGTGCGGTATCGCTTGTGGCGGATTCACAGCGTTACCCATCGGTGGACGCCACCGCGCAGCGTGATCGCACGCGCTCATCCGAAGTCGCGCCGATTCCAATTCCGGCGAACGCGTTGGAACGCAACAGTTACCGCGCGCAAATCAATGTGGCGTACGACCTCGATTTGTGGGGGCGGCTGCGCGGCGCGGGTACTGCCGCGCGTGCGGAACTGCTGGC
>CANIID010000368.1 GCA_947467315.1 Betaproteobacteria bacterium
CCGTGCTCGCGCGCTGGGACGTGGCGCCCACGCATGGCATGGGCATCGATACGCTGGGCAATATCTATGTCGGGCTGACCAAGTTGGGCCGCATCGACAAGTACGTGAAAGTGTAGGCGATAGGAAGATTGTCGCGGGCGTGTGTGAATGCACGACCTGTCCCAATACGGTACACCTGGCCCAAGTAGTTCGTTCGCCCTGAGCTTGTCGAAGGGCCGCGCTCATTTTGAAAAGCACACTTAGGAGAACACATGCAATTCGGCTTATTCGGCAGCGCCTCGGCGCGGCGCGGCAGCGGTGAATTCGACAGCTCGGAGGGCTACCACGACTGGATGGAATACAACATCGAGGCCGAGGCCTTGGGCTTTCGCAGCACGTTCAGCGTGGAGCACCATTTCACCGGCTACGGTCAGGTTTCCGCCACGCTCAACCTGCTGACCTGGCTGGGCGCGCGCACCAAAACACTGCGGCTCGGCACCGCCGTGATGGTGCTGCCCTGGCACAACCCGGTGTTGCTGGCGGAACAGGCGGCGACGCTTGACCTGTTGTCCGGCGGCCGGCTGGATTTCGGCATCGGCACCGGTTACCGCTACAACGAATTTGTTGGCTTTGATTTGCCCATGGAGCAGGCGCGCGAGAAATTCGAGGAATCCATCGACGTCATGCTCAAGGCCTGGACATCCAACGAACCGTTCTCGTATAAGGGCAAGCACTGGACGTTTAATAACATCGTCGTCGAGCCGCAGTCATTCCGCAGGCCGCACCCGGCCGTGTGGATGGGCGCCGGCAACGAACGCTCGATACGCGATGTCGCCCGCCGCGGCTTTAACCTGCTGCTGGGCCAATACTCCACGCCGGCTGAAGTCGGCAAGAACATCGCCACCTTCCGCAGTGCCGTGGAAGAAAAAGGCGAAAAATGGGACCCCATGCGCGTCGGCGTCACCCGCGCGTTTTTTGTCACCGAGACCGCGCGCGAAGTCGAGCAGGCGCTGGAGCGTCGGCTCGCCAATCGCCTGCGGCAACTGAAGCTGGCGACCACGCCCGACGGCCGGGTGCTCGGCGGGCCGGATCGCGCGGACGGCGACCCGGTCGAGGTCAACCTGAACAGCGCGATCTACGGCACGCCGGATGAAATCGCGCGCAAACTCGAGGCGCTGCGCGACGCCGGCGCCGGTTATTTGCTGATCAACGGCGGCGGGTCGGGCGGCGGAGAACGCGGCCGGCAGAGTTTGCGGCGCTTTGCGAAAGAAGTGATGCCTGCGTTTGCTGCGGCGTGAAAATCATTTGGGTTGCGAAAAGGCGTGCGTGATTTTCTGTCTGTGGGTGGATGTGGGGCTAACGGTGAGGATACGTGATCGTGTCTGACCCCATGACCACCATTCCCTTGACCACTTCCCTGAAGGCAATCAATCGACCTTGATCTTCGCCGCCGCAGCGGTCTTGCGCCATTGCTCGTATTCGGCGCGCATGAATTTCGCGAATTGATCGGGCGTGCCGGGCTGCGGTTCGGAGCCTTCGCGCAGCAGACGATCCGCCATTTCTTTCGCGCTGACGATGCGCACGACCTCGGTGTTTATTCTGGCGATGATGTCCTTCGCCGTCGCCGCGGGCGCGAGCATGCCGTACCACGTGACGTAACTGAAACCGGGGATGCCGGCTTCCGATACGGTAGGCACATCGGGTGCGGCCACGGAGCGCTTGGCGCTGCTCACCGCGATGGCCTTGAGTTTTTTCGCGGCGACCAATGGCAGGATCGTCGGCATGCTGTTGAACATCAGCGACACGTGCCCCGCCATGACGTCCGTCATCGCCGGCGCGGAGCCTTTGTAGGGTATGTGCGTGAGATCGATGCCGGTCATGTGCTTCATGTATTCCACGCCCAGATGCTGCGGGCTGCCGGGGCCGACCGAGGCATAGTTGATCTGCCCCGGCTTTGATTTCGCCATCGCGATCAGTTCCTTGATCGTATTGGCGGGCAGGGAAGGGTGCGCCACGAGTATCTGCGGGTTGATCACCACCAGCGAGATCGGCGCGAGATCATTGAATACGTTATACGGCAGCTTTGCGTAAACCGCCGGCGCGATGCTCATGCTGCCGCCGGTGGCAAAGAGCAGGTTGTAGCCGTCGGGCTGCGCCCGCACGATCATCTCCACGCCGACAATGCCGCCGGCGCCGGGACGGTTATCGATCAATACTTGCTGGCCCCATGTCTTGCCGAGCTCTTGCGCCACCATGCGCGCCACCAGATCGGTCGGCCCACCGGGCGGAAAGTGCACGACCATGCGTATCGTCTTCGACGGATAGGTCTGCGCGAGCGCCGTTGACATTGAAATCGCGGCAAACGCCGCGCAGGTGGTTGCAATAAAATTCTTCATGGAAAACCCCGGCTGTGTGCAGCGCCGAATTATCACACACCGTGCAAGCGCCGAATGCGCTGGGCGGTTAAAACGCAACAGTATTAAATATCAATAAAAACAAATACTTACAAACCATCAGCGACGGCTCGCAGGCATCCATCTGCAACTGCGGAAAATCGTCTGTTGCAAACCGGATAGGGCCTTGCCTTTTGCGGAGCCTGTTCGCTCTTGCCGGCGCGATCAGGCGGCGAGATTTGCATCGGGCGTTTGTGCCGAATGAGAAGGTGGCGGCTTGGGAAAAGCGGTGAACCAACCTACGGGAAATTCGAGCCTCGCCTCTTTAGTTCGTGCGATTCGACATTGCGTAGAAATGTATGAATGCAAGACGTGACCACTTCTCGTGTGACCTCTTCTCGTGTTGAGTAGGAACCGACGCAGTCCCTTTCAGGCCTATTAATTCTTAATAGACTGGTTGCAATACGGATGAGACAAAGCACAATTTTCTATGTCTCCTAAACCGCCATCCTGTTTTCGCTTGATATGATCATAGGAAATTGATTTTTCCGGGTCAAGATAGCCTTGGCAGATTGAGCATTTCAACGCCGTCTTGAGAGCGGTAGAAATAAATACTTCACTCTTGGTCTCATCCGAAAACTCTTTCGACGAATTTGCCATTTTCCCCACAAGAATTTTACCCTCAAGGTGGAAAATTCGGACTAAGTCATCATCTCCCAGTACTTTCCCCACGGTCAAATCAGTGACAAGTTGGTCCAGCAATTCGGCATAGGCCGCAATACGCCGCGTGCTAATATTTTTCTGGAGCAACGTGGCAATGAGATCTTTGTGCTCAACAAGTAATCCCTCTATCTGATGACGGACTTTCGAGAATTTCTTGAAAAATCCATCATCGTTGTTCGCAAGCTTCTTTGCAAAAAGTGAAACTGTTCCCATAAACATAGGGCTTGAGTGTCGTCCAGTTGGGCCGTAGAAATAGACCGCCGGATGTAGCCCGAGACTCCCTTTGTCATCTCCGCTGATGCGATTTGCAAGGCGCACGGTACGTTGCAAGAGGCTCACTGTAGCCGTGCCGTCTGCATCGTCTTTAGCGGCATCCAAATCTGGGGTGACATTTGCTTGACCTCGTTCAACGTACATCAGCAAATCAATCAATATTGATAGTGCCGTCCTAACGCCTTTAGGACCACCCAACGGTAGATCTAGTGTTTTTACGGGACGCTTAATCTCTGGGTCAAACAGAACCGTATGTAGGCGCTGCGCCAGCTTTTCAATTTCGTCTGCGACTGGCGGCGCAAACTGCGACCAGTACCGATGCCCCTTTCCAGCGCGAATAATCGCACGCGCTGCTATAGATGCTGCTTTTCGGCGACTCTTCAGCAGAGATTCCTCTAACTCATCGAGTGGCGTGCCTTTTGTATTGATCATAAAAAAGGAGCTTTCCGCCTTATCTGCATTTCCATGAACCCATTGAATAGGAAGTGCGCGCGAGACTACCGAAGTCACCTTGGTGCGCTCAGGGCCGTCAATAGAGGCATCAGAAATTGCGGTCTCGAAGTGCTTCCACGGACCTACAGCTTGATTGACTAATTCCCGTGTTTTCAACGCGGCTTTCTTCTGCGCGCCGGAGATTTCATAGCCGAAGTATTTTTGGGAAATATGCCCATCCCCATAATCGTCCTGTACCCATGCACGTAGGTAAGCGTCCGCGAATCCCCGTCTAGCGTTTGTCTCTGAATTTGCCCAAAGTGTGCTCTTTGACGAAAGGAGCGAACGATGGCGAAGCATACAAGGGAAGGTAGGGAGGCGGGAACGCGCGATGAGCGGGCGATGGTCTGGGCCGAGA
>CANIID010000369.1 GCA_947467315.1 Betaproteobacteria bacterium
GAAAACGCTTCGGCAAGACTCACGGGCTTTTCTGTCTCCATCACGGCTCCAAAAAGACAGAAAACTACACAGCTTCGGCAAAAAGTACAAGTCCACAGTCAACGACATAACCTTTTCATTCATATGGCGTTTTGATGCAATTGCCCTGGCTCCATCACGGAGACCCTTATGGAAACTACGGAACTTAACAACAGTATCGGTGTAACCAGCCCCGGCGACATGGGACAAGGCGTCGCGATGTGCCTCAAGGCGCAAGGCTTCAACGTCTGCATGGCCTCCGACGGACGCAGCCCGCGCACGCGAGGTCTCGGCGAAAAAGCCGGTCTCACCGACTGCGGCTCGCTGGAAAAACTGGTGCAGAACTGCGATATGGTGCTGTCGATCCTCGATCCGGGCGCCGCAGTCGCCAACGCGCGCGCCGTCGCCGCCGCGTGCAAAGCCACCGAGCGCAAAATCATTTTTGTGGATTGCAACGCCGTCGCGCCGCAAACCATGACTGAAATCACCAGCATCATGACCGCCGTCGGCTGCACCACCATCGACGCCGGCATCGTCGGCCCGCCGCCGCGCCAGGGTGCGAAGCAGCGTTTTTACGTCTCGGGCCCAAACGCGGCCCTCATGAACCGCATCAACTCCGAGCAAATCCAGGTGCGTATCGCCGGCGAAAAAATCGGCGACGCCTCGGCGGTGAAGATGTGTTACGCGGCCATGACCAAGGGCTCTATCGCGCTGGGCGTGGAACTGCTGGTTGCCGCGCGCAAACTCGGCGTCGAACAAACCCTCGAAGCCGAATTCAAAGCGAGCCAGGCTGAACTCTACGAATCCGTTTTAAGCCGTTCCGAGCGCATGCCGTTCAAGGCGTACCGCTGGGTGCCGGAGATGAACGAGATCGCCAAAACGTTCGAGGGCGTGGGCATGACGCCGCGCATTCTGCAAGGCGCTGCCGATCTCTACGCGCAGATTGCCGCCACGCCGCAAGGCCGCGAATCCCCCGAACAAGCACGCGATAAAAACCGCAGTGGCATCGACGTGATACAGGGATTGGCCGATACGATTTGAGGCGTGGAAATTCTACACGCGATACTGCGAACGCCGGTCGCGCTGAAAGGAAATCACGTCCTCGCCCTGCTCGGTACGGCTGCGGCCGAGGCGAATTTCGCCGCTGCCTTCGACGACGGTTTCACCGCGCAGCAAATGAATTTCATCGCCGCTCGATAGCGTGAGATAGGTGCCGTTCGCGCTGTGATCCACCAAGTAAAAGCTGGTGCGCACAAACCGCACCGAACAGTGCCGGCGAGAGGCGAAATGATCCGTCACCACCATATCGCACTCATCGGCGCGGCCTATCACGACCAAGGGCCGCCAGCGATCCACGCGTATACGCTCGTCGTGCAGCGTGAGCACGACACTGCCTTTGTCCGCGCCGACCACACGCGGCGCCATCAGGTTGACGTCGGTCAGCTCCATGTTATCCACGCGCCACAGCACTTGGCAGATCGCCGATTCACCCGACCCGCCCTTCAACACGGCGTTGAACAACGGGCGCACCATGTGCTTAAGCGTGGGTGGCAAGTCGCGTTCGGTGACATCGGATATCAATATCTGGTCGGCCATGGCGACGTTGGTCAAAAACGCGGCGGCGTTGACGGTATCACCGAAAACATCATCCGCTTCAACCAGCACCGGCCCCGCATGCAACCCGATGTGTATGCGCAGCGGATGCTCGCCCTCTTGCGTGTCGCTCACCGCGGCCTGCATCTCTGCCGCCGCGGACACCGCGGCGCCCGCAGTGGGAAACACGCACATGATCGCGTCGCCCAGCGTTTTGACCAAACGCCCTTTAAATTGCGGCAAAATCCCGGACAGTATCAGTAAACAGTCGTTAGGCGTCGAGCATGTATAAGTAGTACATCACGAGACATTCGCCGACCAAACGTCGTCGAAGAATCTGTTAAGGCAGAAAAAATTGTTCAAGTTATATTGGCTTGATGCCTTAATCGCCTTGCGCGCGGTTTCATCGCCCAGTTGGTGGTATAGACGGCTGCTTTCGGTGATATCCGCGAACAGTACCGTGAGCGATTGGGTTTCTCGTGCCATTTGTGCCATCGTAGCGGGATTTCCTATCCTCGCGCAACCCTCGCTGATAATAGTCATCGACTTTTGCACCCGGCTTCATCACAATCCACATACGATTTTCCCGGAAAACCCGATGACCCTGGACACCCGCAGCATGGCGCTTTACTGCGACTTTGAAAACGTCGCGCTTGGCGTGCGCGACCTGCATACCGACGCCTTTGATATCGCCAAGGTGCTGGAACGCCTGTTGCTCAAGGGCAATATCGTGGTCAAAAAGGCCTATTGCGACTGGGAACGCTACCGCGAATTCAAGAAGGACATGCACGAAGCCGCCTTTGAGATGATCGAAATTCCGCACGTGCGCCAGTCTGGCAAAAACTCCGCCGACATACGCATGGTGGTCGATGCGCTGGACCTGTGCTACACCAAGTCGCATGTCGATACCTTCGTCATCATCAGCGGCGACTCGGATTTCTCGCCGCTGGTGTCGAAGCTGCGCGAAAACAACAAGGTGGTGATCGGCGTCGGCGTGAAAAAATCCTCGTCGGACCTGCTCATCGCCAATTGCGATGAGTTTATTTTCTACGACGACTTGGTGCGCGAAAAAACCCGCAAGCAAACGCGCAAGAAAAAACCCGCCGCGTCCGCAACTGGAAGCATTGGAACCGCGGGCGCCGCCAGTAAAGCCGCGCCGGAGGGCGACCGCACCGCCGAAGCCCTCGACGTGGTGATGGAAACCATCGAGGCGTTGTTCGCCGAGCGCAGCGCCGAGGAAAAAATCTGGGGATCGATGGTCAAGCAGGCGTTAAAGCGCCGCAAACCCGGATTCAACGAAGCGTTCTACGGTTTTCGTTCCTTCGGCAAACTGCTCGACGAAGCCGAAGCGCGCAAACTCGTGACGCTGGAGCCCGACGACAAATCCGGCGGCGTGATTATCAAGAGCTTTAACCCGGACTACTGAATCGGCTGAACCCGCACCGCAAGCGGTTGTCGAATACGCGCATGAACACACTACAAAACACCGGCTGGATCACCCGCATCTTCGTTGCGCTGGTCACCACCGCATTGGTGATACTCGGATTTTTCTTTCTCACGATCGCGCTCATCGCCGGCGCCATCGTCGCCGCTGTTTTCGGCGTGCGCCTGTGGTGGACGTTGCGTAAACTCAAGCGCGCGCAAGCGAATGGCGCGCAGGCGCCGGTTGACGGCAACGTGACGGTGGTCGAGGGTGACTATCAGGTAATCGAGCGCGAAGGGACCGTGCGCCTGCCGCCGAAGTGATAGTCGAAATGAAAAAACACTATAACTATATGTTTTTAAACACTATTTTTATACGGACTCTGAATGATTTTTGATGCTGGGAAACCGTGACCGTGGCTGCTGATCTCCGCTGGTGCCGGATCACTGCATCCGGCTTGCTGCAGATTGAAGGGCCCGACGCGCAAGCGTTTCTGCAAGGCCAGCTCACCAATAACGTGCTTGCGCTGACCGCCACGCGCAGCCAGTACTCCGGCTATTGCACCGCCAAGGGACGGCTGCTCGCGTGCCTGCTGCTGTGGCGACACGACGATGCCTATCGCGCGATGCTGCCGCGCGAACTGTGCGAGCCGATCAGCAAGCGGCTGTCGATGTATATCCTGCGTGCCAAGGTGAAAGCGTTGGACATCAGCGCCGAACAGGTGTGCTTTGGCGTGACCGGCGCGGATGCTGCCGCGTGGATCGCTGCGCGCAGTAGCGTGCCCACGGCGGATCACGACGTAACGCTGAGTAACGGTATAACCGTATTGAAACTGCCGGTGAACCGTTATCTTATCGTCACGTCAGCAGCCGAAGCGGCGACGATGGAAACCGCACTGACGCAAGCCACCACAGCCGCGCCCGAATCGCTGTGGTCGACGCTGGACATTGAAGCGGGCATACCCACCGTGTTCGCCGCCACGCAGGAACAGTTTGTGCCGCAAGCGGTGAATTTTGATTTCATCGGCGCGGTCAGTTTCGACAAGGGCTGCTATCCCGGTCAGGAAATCGTCGCGCGCACACACTACCTCGGCAAATCCAAGCAGCGCATGGTGCGCGCGCACATTGCGTCGGTTGATGGCGCCGATATTCCACAGGCCGGCGACAAGCTGTACACCGCCGC
>CANIID010000370.1 GCA_947467315.1 Betaproteobacteria bacterium
ACGCACATTCTCGAAGAAGTCGAAGACACCTGCACCCGCGTGATCATCATTGATCGCGGCGTGGTGGTGGCTGACGGCACACCGGCCGAGCTGAAGGCGCGCTCGCCCAGCGGGCGGCTCGACGAAGTGTTCCGCGCGATTACGCTCCCCGATACCGTGCATGCCGCTAACGCCGCTGCCGCTACTGCGAAGGCACACTGATCATGAACGCCTGGAATAACATCAAAGCCATTACCAAGCGCGAACTCGGCGGCTACTTCACGTCGCCGATTGCGTATGTGTTTCTGATTATCTTTCTGCTGCTGACGGGGTTTTTCACCTTCACCATTGGCAATTTTTTTGAACGCGGCGAGGCGTCGCTGGTGTCGTTCTTCACCTGGCACCCGTGGCTGTATTTGTTTCTGGTGCCCGCGGTCGGTATGCGGCTGTGGTCGGAAGAGCGCCGTCTCGGCACCATGGAACTCTTGCTCACCATGCCGTTGACGACGTGGCAGGCGATTGTCGGCAAGTTTCTCGCCTCGTGGCTGTTTCTGGCGCTGGCGCTGGCGCTGACGTTCCCGGTGTGGATCACGGTGAATATGCTCGGCTCGCCCGACAACGGCATCATCGCCGCCGGTTACGTCGGCAGCCTGTTCCTCGCTGGTTCTTATCTGGCGATCAGTTGCATGACTTCGGCGCTCACGCGCAATCAGGTGATCAGCTTTATTCTGTCGGTGGTGATCTGCCTGTTCTTCATTCTCGCGGGTTACACGCCGGTGACAGATTTGCTCACGCGTTTTGCCAGCCCGGTGGTGGTGGAAGTCGTTGCATCGTTCTCGGTGATGACGCACTTTGAAGGCTTCCAGCGCGGCGTGATCGATCTGCGTGATTTTCTGTTTTTCGCCTCGGTGATCGGCTTCGCGCTGTTTACCACCGGTGTGATTATCCGCAGCCAGCGGGCAGGGTAGGTAAGGAAAAATCATGAAGAAATCCAATCTCGACTCCTTGTTTTATTCCGCCGGCGGCCTGGTGCTGCTGGCGATTATTCTGATCGCGGCGAACTTTTTGTTCAGCGCCTTCAAGGCGCGCGTCGATCTGACGCAAGGCAGCGTGTATACGCTGTCGCCCGGCACGCGCGCGATTTTGGCCAAGCTCGAAGCGCCAGTGAAAATCCGCTACTACTACACGCAGGGCGGCAATACCGTACCGGTGGCGTTGAAGACTTTCGCCAAGCGCGTCGAAGACCTGTTGGCCGAATACAAAGCAGCGTCGGGCGGCAAAGTCATCATCGAGAAATTCAATCCCGAACCGGATTCGGATGCCGAAGAATCCGCGGCGCTCGATAACGTCGAAGGCCAGCAGACCAACACCGGTGAGAAGTTTTACCTCGGCCTCGCGGTGTCGTTCCTCGACAAAAAAGAAGCGATTCCGGTGCTGTCGGCTGACCGTGAGCAGTTGCTGGAATACGACTTGACCAGCAAAATTTCACAGGTCGCGCAGGCGAAAAAACCGGTGATCGGTTTGATGTCGGGGTTGCCCGTGCTGGGCCGTCCGTTGAACCCCATGACCAAGAAACAGCCCACCGAGCCGTGGGTGCTGGGTTCCGAACTGAAGCGCACCTTTGAAGTGAAGAAGATCGAACTCGATACCAAAAAAATAGACGACGACATCAAAGTACTGCTGGTGATCCACCCGAAAAATATCACCGAAGACGCCGAGTACGCGATTGATCAATTTGTATTGCGCGGCGGCAAGCTGATCGCGTTTGTCGATCCGTATGCGTATTTCGATCAAGAGCCCGACATGCAAAACCCCTTCGGCGGCAATCAGGCCGGCGGTTCCGCGCTCTACAACCTGTTCAAGGGCTGGGGCGTGGAGATGGATGGCGGCAAAGTCATCGCTGACATGAGCTTCCCCAGCGGCTCCGGCCCGCGCCTGCTGCCGACCTTGCTGATGCTGAATAACGACGCGTTCAACATTGACGATATCGTGATGAGCCAGGTGGGTACGATGCTGGTGCCGTTCGGCGGCACCTTCAAAGGCAAGCTGGCGGAAGGACTCAAGCAAAACGTGCTGATTCATTCATCCAAGAATGCCATGCCGGTAGATTTGATTATCGCCACGCTGTCGGGTGAACCGTCCACGCGCGGCTTCGCCCCCACGGGCAAGGAAGAGCCGATTTCCATGCGCATCGTCGGCAAATTCAAATCAGCGTTCCCCAACGGCGAGCCGGTGCCGCAGCAGCCTGCGGCGAAGAAGGGCGAGGCCTTGGTGCCTCCGCCGCCGTCTTCGGGCAAGCACATGCGCGAAGCCGCCGCCGAAAACTCGGTGGTACTGGTAGCGGACGTAGACATGCTCACCGACGGCGCTGCGGTGGAAACACAAGACGTGTTCGGACAAAAAGTGGTGGTGCCGCGTAATGGCAACCTCGCGTTCGCACAGGGCTTGGTGGAACAACTCGCGGGCGATCAAAACCTGGCGACGCTGCGCAGCCGCGCGGCGTTCAGCAAACCGCTGACGGTGTTGCGCAAGATGGAAGCGCAGGCGCAGCAGGCGTATCTGGGCAAAATAAAGGGCCTCGAAGACGGCCTGAATCAAACCACTGAAAAACTCCAGGCACTGCAAAAAGGCCGTACCGGCGCGGCAGGCGGCGCTGCGGCAGCGACCGTGCTGACGCCCGAGCAGCAAGTGGAAATCGAAAACTTCCGCAAAAAAGCCAACGAGACGCGCAAGGAGCTGAAAGATCTGCGCAAGAACCTGCGCGTGGATTCCGACCGGCTTGAGCTGTGGACCAAGGTCATCAACATCGGCGCGATACCGCTGCTGGTGGCGATACTTGGCCTGATGCTGGCGCTGGCGAAGCGCCGCAAGATGAGAATGGCGGTGGCAAGCGTCACGCCGGCGGTGGCCGCATGAACCGCAAACAGTTTTTGATGCTGCTGGTGGCGGTCGCCGTGTTGGGCGGCGCGGGGCTGGCGATGTTCTGGAAGGACATTTCCGGTTACAAGGAAAGCGGCGCGAAAATCGGCGCGAAAGTGCTGCCGAATCTCAAGGCCGCCGATGCCACGGAAATCCGGCTGAAGGACGCTAAGAACGAAGTCACGCTGGTGAGCAAAAAAGGCTCGTGGAGCGTGAAAGAGCGCGGCGGTTATCCGGCGGATGTCGGCGAGATCAGCGAACTGCTGGCGAAGCTGGTGGAGGCGAAGGTGGTGCAATCCGAAGCGCTTGGCGAGTCGCTGTATCCGCGGTTGAATCTAGCCGAGCCGAAAGATAAAGGCAGCGCGGAAGGCACCGGCACGCTGCTCGAACTGAAAGACAAAGAGGGTAAGCCCATTGCCAAGCTGATCTTCGGCAAGGTATCGCTGAAAAAAGACCCCGGCAATCCGCTGCCGAACGCCGTGGATGGCGTGCCTGCAGGGCGCTGGATGGTCGCGCCGGGCACGATTCAAGGCGCGGTGGTGTTGTCCGATCCGTTTGCGAATGTCGATGCCAAGGCCGGCAAGTGGCTGGCAAAAAACTTTTTCAAGGCAGATCGCATCAAAACGCTGACGGTGGGCGAAGGCGCGGCGCAATGGAAAATCACCCGCGAGCTCGAATACAGTCAGTGGAAGTTCGCGGGTGGCGCGGGGCAACTCGATCCGAGCGCCGCGGTGGGCGCGGTGAATGCGCTGGGCCAGTTGGCGTTCAGTGATGTATCGACCGAAGGCAAAGTCACCGGCGACAAAATCACCACTATGGTTGCGGAGACCTTCGACAACCTGACGTACACGATCACCGTGGCGAAACAGAAAACCGGCGACGATTATCTGTTTAACTTTGTGCTGACCGGCGAGCCGCCGAAAACGCGCACGCCGGAAAAAGATGAAAAGCCCGACGAGATCAAACGCCGCGCCGAGGAATACGAAAAGTCGCTGAAAATGCTGGAAGCGCGCAGCCAGTTTGAAAAAATCCTCGGCCAGTGGGTGTACGTGATGCCCGCCAAATCACTGGAGCCGATGCTCAAAGAGCGTGCGCAAATGCTGGTGCAACCGCGCAAGCCGGGTGACGATAAGGGTGGTCCGGGCGGCCCGCCGCCGGGAATGATGCCCGGTATGATGCCGGGCATGGGTCGTTAGAATGTCAATAAAAACATATAGTTAGTATGTCGGTGGCGATCCCGCCTTTGGTAGCGAGGCACGGAAGGCGGGATGCGCTGCGCTACTCCCGCCCTACCGGGG
>CANIID010000371.1 GCA_947467315.1 Betaproteobacteria bacterium
CAGAATAATGGGCACGAATTTGTATTCCGGCAATTTGCGCAATTCCGCAACCAACTCGATCCCCGAACGCCCCGGCATGTTCACGTCTGAAATCACCAGGTCAAACCGCTGCTTCTGGGCATGCGCCAGCGCCTCGTCGGTATTGCCTGCCTCAATGACCGTGTGACCGGCCGAGGCCAGTGTGAAATTGACCATTTGCCGCATGGTCATGGAATCGTCAACCACCAGAATATTCGCCACAACGCTCTCCCAGAATCTAGAATAATTCCACGTCTATTTTTTGCGCCTTGCCCGGCGCGAGGTCTTCGCGCACCCGAACACGCTGCTCACCCGAATCCATAGCGCCTTTAGCAATCTGGATGACACCGGCAGCACGTGTTTTTGAGGCCGCATTTTCGATGCTTGCCGCAGCCTCTGCCAAGAGCGGCGCCTTGATGTGCTCCAGCTTTTGCTGGGTAATGTCCTGATACTGCATAGCAATGATGATCTGATTGATATCAATGCGCACATCCTTGCCCAGAGAGGTAATCTTTTCCAGCGTGGCGGTCACTTCGCGCGCTTTTTCCATGGTGGCGATATTGAGTTGCGACACATCCACTTTCGCCTGAACCGCCGCCAGGCGCACATTATCGCTCGACTTGCTCAATTCTTCGTAGGTGCCGCCCATGACTTCACGAATTTTCTCCAGCCCGTCGCGCATGCGGCGCGTGAGCTCATGTGCCGAGGTGCTGGTCTCGCGAATGCGATCGGCAATTTCAATAAACCACCGCCCATCGGCATTGGCGTCGCGATTGGCCGCCACGGTGGAATCCAGCGCCAGCTTGCGGATGCGTGCTGCCATGGTGCGCAACTCATCGAGCATTTCGTCGATAGCCAGCGAATGCTCCCGCACCACGCCCTGATGACGCGACATTTCTTCCGATGCCTTGGAGAAATCCATCATGCGGCCCGTCACGTTATCCAGTTGCCGTTCATAAGCTGTAATGAAGTCAGGCAGCGACAGCCACGCAGAACTGCCCAACCCATCACCCGAACTGCTTTTGAGCAGCTTTACCGCGCTGTCCATTTGCTGTCCAGTTTTATCCATGATGACGCGGAAACTCTTGGCAATATTCGCTGCCGCCACTTCCGACTGCTGCTTTACATCGTCGAGCGACGCGCGTGCATGCTGGATACTGCTCCCCGCAATTTGCGACGACTCCATCCAGCTCGCCAGCAGCCGCTGCATCGCCACCACCGATTGCTCGCTGGTCGCGGCATCACCACGATCCTGCACATGCGTGGCCTCGCCTTGTGCGCGAACGGCTTCCACGCGGCTCGTCATCAAGTAGTAAATCAGACATAGCGAAATCACCGAAAATACCAGCGACACGCCAGCAACCCAAAGTGGCACTGCCCACACGCCCCATGCCCACGGCAATAACACCGCCACGGCGCACAGCGCCAGGGCCTTGCCATTGCCCGACGGTTTTTTTGCGCTTACGGGCGCAATGCCCTCTGCTGCGGCACTGCTGACCTTGCCATCGCTGAGGTCAAAATCCACGCTCACGCGACTTCTCCGAACACAGCATCGATGGACAGTAGCGACAGCAATTCACTCAAGCGCGCGGATGAATGGTTAATGCGCACCAATTTCCCTTGCTCACGCGCTCGCACTACTGCGACCGCCAGCAATTGCGCAAGTGCGGTATCGGGCCGGGCGACCGCAGAGGCATCGAGCTCCACCGTCGCATGCGCTTCCAACCGTTCGCGAATCTGTTTCCAGATTTCATCGATTTCGCGTATGCTGGCGTCCGGTGGTAATGCGTAGGAATTAGTCGGCACGTTTATACACTTGTTGTCGATTAGGTCGCAATAGAGGTTTTGTCATTATAAACACTCGCGCCACGCACGTCGCAGTTTCCCCGCGCACCAGCGCATAAACTTTTACTGAAATACTCACGCCGGCTTATCGGCGTACATCCGGACGCGAACCAGCCGCTCCGCCACTTCGCAATATCATGCCAATTAAATTGTTCTTATATAACAATTACTTATAGCAGTGCTTCTTATCCGCGTCGCATATCGTGCATCGAGCGGGCATATTGCCCGTCTTTGCGCTTCAACGCTTTAGTCACAGCTTTCGTGGCGCCAAACGTCGGGATAATCGCTGAATGTTTACCGGCACCGCCGATGACCGCTATCAGCAAATTGTCAGCGTTGTGGATCATCGGCACCGGCGCATCAGATCCTGCATTCTTGTAGACGGAGGCGAAAGCCACGCGAAAACGCCGCTCAATGTTTTCATTGGAAAACGTGCCCAACGGGATATTCGAATGCTGTGCAATAAATTGCTTCGCCTGTTTTTTGCTGATGCCGTCGTTGGCTATGGTTGCCGCGTGCTCCGGCCCCATCACGATCAGCGGTTGGGCATCCGGGTAATACACGTCGTTGCAACCGGTGCTAATAAGGGTGCCGGCAACTGTTTTTAAAATGCCATTACCGGAAATGCTTTCGTGATCGTTCACGTTATGCGGGCACTCGCCGCCCACCACCGTGACGCAGGTGGCGTCTTTCGGAAAACCCCGCTCAACGTGCAGCGGCTCCCACGGATTACCTGCCTCATTCTCCGCCACGCAGTACGAATACTTGTTCGGCCCGCCGAAGGTAGACATATCGCCCAGCCCCGGAATGGCCCCGCCAATATTCAATAAAATCAAACGGATAGCGCGCCCTATGGTGGCATTACTGTGGGTGCCTGGGCCGAACGCATTGTGACCGCCGTTCATGCCCAACTCTTGCGCACCGGGGCCGTTAACGATCACCAGAGGCGAGCACATATGCGTGGTTGCTTGTATGCCATACAGGTTAAACGCGTCGTCGCACATGGCCTCGACCGCCAGCACGATCAGCGGGAAATACTCCGGCTTGCAACCTGCCATTACCGCATTGGCTGCGAGACGCAACGGTGTCGCTTCACCGTAACGCGGCGCGATCTTGGCCACTGGCTCGTCCCAGGGCCGGTCGCAGTATTCCAGCATCGCCCCCACGCGGGCTTCCGTCGGCGGAATCAGCGGCAAGCCGTCGCCCCAGCCCTTTTCCATATACAACGCATTGATGGCGAAGAAATCGTCCTGGGTTTCCAAACTGGCTTCCGGCGCTTTCAACAGTTGAGACAGATCGCTCACATCACTCATCGCGCATGCTCCATGATCAACTTCACGAATTCGGGGATCGCCACTTCCGCGCGCCCTTCAACTTTCTCCAGTGAGATGCCCCCCAGCGGATGCGGAATCACGATCAGCGGCAAATCCGCCACGCCAAACACCCGCGACTGCGCGCGGCCGAGCTTTAAAAAGGGATCGGTACAAATCACCGCCGTCACCAGACCGCGCTTACGCAACTCTGACATGTCGTGGACACTCCACGACGTGCAGGAGCCTCAATCCGCCATGGCGCTGATGACGCAGTCGGCCTCCTCCGCCAGTTGGTCGAGCACCGCTTTTTCAGCGGCAATGGATGGCGAGGGCTTGCGCAGCGAGACGACGGACGCCACCTTCATCTGCGACTTCACCCCCTCGATAATAAACTTCAGCAGGTGATCGGCATTGCCCTTGCTGTTGTCCAGCACGCCCAAGCGTATGCCGCCGACCGTGAAATCGCGCTGTTTCCCCGGCGCTGCGCCGGCGGGCGGCGGCGCCTCCGGTATGACCAGCCGCACCCGTGCTGTTGCATTGCTCATCACACACCTCGAACGAGTCAGAAAGCATGCGACT
This sequence comes from Betaproteobacteria bacterium, assembly GCA_947467315.1. GTDB lineage: Bacteria > Pseudomonadota > Gammaproteobacteria > Burkholderiales > SG8-41 > UBA5216. Next base: position 3,756 of record CANIID010000371.1, read on the forward strand.
TTAGCGCATGCGCAGCAGCGCCGCAAACACCCCTTGGAATCGTGACCCGGCATGCCGGCCCGTTTCCACAACAGCGCAAAGCGGATTACCCCTGCTTGCGTATCTGCCTGTTTTTATTGTACAAAAGTAAGTTGAATTTAAAACAAACACGTCAGCGAATCGGATGCAATGAAATTTTTATCCTGCGATTCCCGTGTAATTGCAACTATTTGCCGATTTCATTGTAAAGTCTTTACTTAATAGACCAATAGACCTGTAATTGCGGAGCTTGCCTCCGGGTGTTTGTCACAACCAATCCAGAAAAGAGTCCGATCCCGTTGCCCATACGAAACTCCATCACCCGAAAAGTATCTCAGGGCATCGGGGGCATCGTAGTTGCTGCGGCCGTGGCCATGTTCGTCACGCATTACGTATCAACGACAGCGGTGCAGACGATTAA
>CANIID010000372.1 GCA_947467315.1 Betaproteobacteria bacterium
ACCAAACTGCATCTCGCGCGCGTGCTGACCGGGCGCATCATGAAACAACTCGCCGCATGAAAGCCTTCATGGAAACCAAGAATACGATTGTCGAAACCACGCTTAACCTCAACGGCGAACCCATCACACGCCGCATTCCCGTGCGCCAAAACCTGGTGGATTTTTTGCGCGAGGAAATGGGACTCACCGGCACGCACATCGGCTGCGAGCACGGTGTGTGCGGCGCCTGCACCGTGCGCGTGGATGGCAACATCGTGCGCGGCTGTTTGATGCTGGCGGTGCAGGCCGAGGGCCGCACGGTCGAAACCATTGAAGGTTTATCCGACAGCGGCGAAATCGCCGACTTGCAGGATGCCTTTCATAAACGCAACGCGCTGCAATGCGGCTTTTGCACACCGGGCATGCTGCTCACGGTGCAGGATCTCGCACAGAAAAATCCGCAAGCCACGCGTGAACAAATTCGCGAACACATCTCCGGCAACTACTGCCGCTGTACGGGTTATCAGGCCATTGTGGATGCGGTGGAAACCGTGCTCGCGGCACGGCAAGGCAAGACGTGAAAATTCGTCGCATGGGAGCGAAAAGTCATGCAAACCACACGAATAGGTGATTTTGAAATCCATCGCATCAGCGAGTTTGAGGGGCCGTTTATCGCGCCCGACGTTTTCTTCCCGGATTTCGATCCCGAGCTACTGCGCGCGAATCCGGATATGGCGGGCCCACGGCTGATTGACCCGGCCACCGGCAAGCTGATCTTTAGCTTTCACAGTTTCGTCGTGAAGACCGGGCGTCACACGATCCTCATCGATTCGTGCATCGGCAACGACAAGGAGCGTCCGACGCGGCCGCAGTTTCATCGCGCGCATTCGCCGTTTCTCGCCGACCTCGCGCGCGCCGGCGTCCAGCCCGAAGAAGTCGATTACGTGATGTGTACGCATCTGCACTGGGATCACGTCGGCTGGAACACGCGCCTCGACAACGGACGCTGGGTGCCTACATTCCCCAACGCGCGCTACATCATGGCGCGCCGCGAATTCGAGCATTGGCAGGGCGTGCAGCAACGCGGCGAGGAATCCCCGCACCGCAATGCCTTCGAGGACAGCGTGCTGCCGGTGGTGCGCACGGGGCAGTCGGTGCTGGTCGATGATGATTACGCGATGGAAGACGGCCGAATTTCTTCCCTGTGGTTTGAGAGCGCGCCCGGCCACACGCCAGGCAACGTGGTGATCCATGTGCGCTCACGCGAGGAACGCGCGGTATTCCTCGGCGACGTGATTCATCACCAGTTTCAGTTGATGAAACCCGCGTGGTCTACGCTCGCCTGCACCGACCGTGATCTGTCGCGCGAAACACGCACGCGGCTGATCGAAGAATACGCCGACAACGGCATGCGTTTGCTACCGGGGCATTTTCCCGCGCCGACCGCTGGACGCATTGTGCGGCAGGGCAGCGCCTTTCGCTTTGTGTTTGAGTAGCTCACCATGAAAATATCGGGATTTCTGCTACTCGCCGTAACGATGTGCGCCGTTTCGTCGGCACATGCGGCGGACACCGCCTATCCATCACGTCCCATCCGCTTCCTGCTGCCTTTCGCGCCGGGCGGCAGCGCCGACGTGATCGGGCGCGTGCTTTCGCCCAAGCTTGCGGAAGCCATGGGCCAACCGTGGGTGGTCGATAACCGCGGCGGCGCGGCGGGCAACATCGCGGCGGAAACCACGGCGCGCGCGGCGCCCGACGGCCACACCGTGTTTCTCGGCTTGAGCACCATCGTGACGGCGAATCCGGCGCTCTACAAACTCACGTTCAGCATGGAAAAAGATTTGCAGCCGGTGACCACGCTCACGATGTCGCAGTACATTTTTGTGCTGCATCCCGGCGTGCCGGCCAACAATATCAAGGAACTCATTGCGCTGGCCAAACAAAAACCGCGTGCGCTGAATTTTTCGTCTGGCGGCTTGGGTTCGCCATTGCATCTGGCGGTTGAGTTGTTTCAGCGGCGCGCTGGTATTGAGATGGTACACGTGCCGTTCAAGAGCGGCGGCGCGGCAACTACCGCCGTGGTGGCGGGCGAAGTGCAACTGGCTGCGTCCAGCATTGCTTCTTCGATGCAAATGGTCAAGGCGGGCCGCATCAAGGCGATTGCCGCCACCGGCGCGCAGCGTTCTCCGATCGCGCCGGAGTTGCCGACGCTGATCGAGGCCGGTTTCCCCGGACTCGATATCAGTTCGTGGTACGGCCTGCTGGCACCCGCCGGCACGCCCGCCATGATCGTGCGGCGTATCCGCGACGAAGTGATAAAGGTGGTGCAGATGCCGGATGTGCGTCAGGCGCTCACCGGACAGGGCTTGCAGATCGAAACCAGCACGCCGCAGGCCTTCGCGGCGCGCATCCGCGCGGACACTCAAACATGGGCAGAGGTCATCAAGTCGGCCGGCATCAAGGGTGAATAGTCGCGGCCATCACACATAAGTTACGCGTAAAGTCGCGTTATCATCGCCGCACATCACATCATTCATTGTTCATGGGAAAGCACAGCATGCGCATCACGGACCTCAAGGCATCCATCGTCGAGACCGACATCCCGTGGGATTCGCAGGATGCCAGCCGCGGCAAAATGCAGGGCGCGGTGGTGCAGATTTTTACCGATGCCAACATCACGGGCACCTATTTCGCCTGGGAGCGGTTGTCGACGCGGCGTGGCTTGGCCGACACGCTGATTTATGCGGTGAAACCTTTTCTGCTGGGCAAAAATCCGTTTGATCGCGAGCTGATCTGGCAAACACTGTCGTCGTGGAGCCGCAAAGGGTTGCCGATGATCGGCGCGGGCGCCATCGACGTTTGCCTGTGGGACATCGCGGGCAAGGCCTTCGGCGTGCCGGTGTATCAACTGCTGGGCGGGTATCGCGAAAAAATGCGCGTGTACGCCAGCACCACCACACTGGGCAAGCCGGCGGATTACGCAGACGTGGCCAAGCAGTTATGCGCGCAGGGTTACACCGCGATGAAACTGCATGTGAAGGGCAAGCCGGCCTGGGACATCGAGGCCTGCCAGGCGGCGCGCGCCGCCGCGCCGGACATTGACATCATGCTCGATGCCAGCGGCCATTACGACCGGCGGCAAGCTTTGCAGGTGGGGCGTGAAATCGAGAAGCTGAACTTTCGCTGGTACGAATCGCCGCTGGATGATAACGATATCGAAGGGCAAACCGAATTGGCGCGCCTGCTGGACATCTCCATCGCGGGCGCCGAATACCTGTATGAATGCAATCCGGCGCACTTTGCACCGTACATCGCCGGTCACGTGGTCGATATCGTGCGCACCGATGCGCGGCGCGGCATCACCCCGGCGAAAAAAATCGCCGACATGTGCGCCGGGTTTCACATGAATTGCGAACTGCATTCCTGGGGCTCGATCATCGGGCAAGCCGCCAATCTGCACGTGATGGCGGCGATCCCGAATTGCGAATTCTTTGAACAAGCCGTGCCGCTGGAACGGTTTGAAGTTTGCGCGAAGGATCATTTCACCATCGACAGCGAAGGCTATGTGCATGTGCCGGTCAGGCCGGGCATGGGCGTTGAGCTCGACTGGGATGAAATCGACAAGCGCACGGTGTATCGTACGTAGACACAACAATGAACACGACCCTGCTTACCTCACGACTGCTCGCCTGCTGCGCATTCATCATGGTCGCCACGGCTGCATCCGCGCAAGGCGCCTATCCGATGAGACCAGTGCGCTATGTGGTGCCGTATCCGCCGGGCGGCAGCACCGATCCGATTGCACGGCTAATCGGCGTCCATCTCGGCACGATCTGGGGCCAGCAGGTGGTGGTGGAAAACCGCGCAGGCGGTGACACCATCATCGGCACCGGCATCGTGGCGAAAGCCCCGCCGGACGGCTACACCATTCTGCACGCGGCCAGCACGCACGTGATCATTCCGCTGTTGCACAAGAATCTGCCGTTCGATTCGATGCGTGATTTCGCGCCGGTGGCGACCATTGCGCGTAATGAAAAACTTTTGGTGGTCCACCCTGCGGTGCCCGCCAATACCTTGCCGGAACTGATTGCGCACGCCAAGGCCAATCCCGGCAAGCTCAACTTTGCGAT
>CANIID010000373.1 GCA_947467315.1 Betaproteobacteria bacterium
GATAAGTCACAACTGACACTGAAGCTGCTGCCCAACCCCGACATCCTCGCCTGGGTAGCGGCGCAGCCGAAGCCGCCATTCACCGTGGGCTTCGCCGCCGAAAGTCAGAACCTCGAAAGCTACGCCAACGAAAAGCGCCGCCGCAAAAAGGTCAACCTGATCGTCGCCAACCTCGCGCAAAACGCCATAGGCGCCGACGACAACGAAGTGATGCTGCTGGATGATAACGGCACGCACAAACTGCCGCGCGCGCCGAAGGAAGCGGTGGCGAAAGACATTGTGGCTAGAATCGCAACGCTGTACAAAACCCAAAAGAAAGCGCGTTAACCACGCCCAAAAATTGGCGCACGTTTGAACCACGGCGCTATCGCCGCCCCACCGGTATGCCATGAAAAAAATCGACGTAAAAATTCTCGACGCCCGTCTGCGCGATCAACTGCCGCAATACGCCACGCCCGGCTCGGCTGGTCTAGACCTGCGCGCCTGCGTGAACGCGCCGCTCACGTTGAACCCAGGCCAAACCGAACTCATCCCCGCTGGCATCGCCATCCACATTGCCGATCCCGGCTACGCAGCGGTAATCCTGCCACGCTCCGGCCTCGGCCATAAACACGGCATCGTGCTCGGCAATCTGGTGGGCCTGATCGATTCCGATTACCAGGGCCAGTTGTTTGTTTCGACCTGGAATCGCGGCAACGCGCCGTTTGTGATTAACCCGATGGAGCGCCTGGCGCAACTGGTCGTCATCCCCATCCTTCAGGTTGAATTTAATGTGGTGGATGAGTTCGGCGCATCGGATCGCGGTGCGGGCGGGTTTGGCAGCACGGGCAAAGCCTAGTCCGCCTTACGGTTTTACAACCGCACGCGCGTCAATTTACTTTCACGCCGGTCGCCGCAATCAACTTCGCCGATTTATCGTAATCGGATCTAAGCAGCACGGCGAATTGCTCCGGGGTGGTGAACATCGGGTTCAGCGCGATATTGTTGAACCGCCCGGAAACTTCCGGCGTATCGAGCGCCTTTTTGATCTCCGCGTGCAGCCGGTCAATGATCGGGCGCGGCGTGCCTGCCGGCGCGAACGCGCCTACCCACGCCACGTAATCGTAGCCCGGCACGCCGGCCTCCGCGATGGTCGGAATATCCGGTGTCTGCGGCAAGCGCTTGGGTGAGGTCACGCCCAGCGCGCGCACGCGATTCGCGGGCAACAGCGGCACCACCACGGCGGTACTGCCGATCATCACCTGCGTTTCGCCCGCGATCAGCGAAATGCCCGCCGCGTCGCCGCCCTTGTACGGCACATGCACCATGCGCGTACCGGACAGAATATTAAAATGCGCCATCGACAGGTGCAGAAAACTGCCGCTGCCTGACGAGCCATAAAGCAACTGATCGGGCTTCGATTTTGCAAACGCGATCAACTCTTTCACTGACTTCACCGGCACCGACGGATGCGTGACCAGCACGCCGATCTGCGCGGCCAGCGGCGTGATGCCGATAAAATCCTTCATCGTGTCGTACGGCAGATTCTTGTAGAGATGCGCGTTAATCACCAGGCTCTGCGACGTCACCAGCAACGTGTAGCCATCGGGCGCGCTGCGTGCGACCAGCGCAGCGCCGATGGTGCCGGACGCGCCCGTGCGGTTGTCGATCACCACCGGCTGTCCCCACGACTCGGCGATTTTCTGGAACGTCAGCCGCCCCGCTGCGTCGTTCGAGCCGCCCGGCCACGGAATCACCACGCGCACGATTTTGGACGGGTACGGCTGCGATTGCGCATGGCCGGGTATCACAAGTAACGCACCGAACAGCGGCACAACCCACGGCGCCAACGCAAAACCCCGAATCGTTGATTTCATATGACCTCGTATAAAAACCATTTGCCGCAAGACACCCGCGCTCAAATGATGCGCTTTGCTTGACGGCGTTGCAGCGATGCCCGACGATTCCATTCTACTATTGCCGCGACCTCATGGATTCGCCGTTGCTCACCATCCACGCACGCCACACTGCAAGCAGGGAAAGCATGGCCCCCCAAAAATACACGTCCGCCTTTTTAACGCTCGCAGCTTTCAGTGTGCTGGCGCCAACGATTGTGGTGGCACAATCGTATCCCACCAAACCCATACGCGTGCTGGTCGGATTTCCGCCGGGCGGCAATTCCGATTTCGTCGCGCGCGCGGTTGGTCGCGGACTGGGCGAGCTGTGGGGGCAGCAGGTGGTGGTCGACAATCGCCCCGGCGCGGGCGGCAACATCGCCGCTGAACTGGTGGCCAAATCGCCGGCGGACGGACACACGCTGCTGCTCGGCGTGTTCGCGCATGCGGTGAATCCCAGTCTCTATGGCGGCAAACTGCCGTTCGATGCCGTCAAGGATTTCACGCCGGTCATTCTGTGCGTGTCTTCCGCCAACATCCTGGTGGTGCATCCGTCGCTGCCGGTGAAGAACGTCAAGGACCTCATCGCACTGGCGAAAGCAAAACCGGCGCAGATCACCTACGCCTCGGCCGGCAACGGCACCGCGGGCCATTTCGCCGGCGAACTGTTCGACCAGATGGCCGGCGTAAAAACCGTGCATGTGCCGTACCGCGGCACCGGACTTGCGCATACCGATCTGATGGGCGGGCGCGTGGTGATGTTCTTCGCCGCGATGGCGGGCACACTCGGCCACGTACAGAGCGGACGGCTACGCGCGCTGGGCGTCACCACACTGAAACGCTGGCCCGGCGCCCCCGACGTGCCGACAATGTCCGAAGCCGGCCTCAAGGGATATGAATTGAATTCCTGGTCCGGCATCCTCGCGCCAGCGGGCACATCGCCGGAAATCGTAACAAGACTGAATACCGAGATCGCGCGCATCATGCGCCAGAAAGAAACACGCGAGCGGCTGTATTCCTTCGGCGCGGAGCCAATAGACAACACGCCCGCCGAATTCGCGGCTTACATCAACGCCGAAATCAGCAAGTGGGCCAAAGTGGTCAAAGGCGCGGGGATTCGGGTCGAGTGAGAATGCGGTCATTGCCAACGGACGGATTCCACGCTGGAGGTGTTGGCTGGCCTGTCCTAGTCAGCGCCGCACCAAAGTAACGCATCTGCACTGCCGTCGAGCTACTGCGCGCCTGAAGATAGGGACAAAAGGCTAGACCCTTTCCGCCCACAAATTCCGGCAATGCCTTGATGAATGAATCCTTCTGGCTGTCGTATAGCGCCACGCCTCGCAACCGTCTTAGTTCCAAGCCTTCGGTAACTGCTTTCTCGACCACGGCGTTCAATAACCGCTCCATTGGTTTCTGGAGTTCGTCTGTAGTCATGTCGTTACCCATTTTCCCGTTTTTTGCGGATACCAAACAAACTCTGGACGCGAGCGATTAGGAATTGCTTTTTGCCCATAGCCCCCAAGTTCATTCCCGCGAAAGCGGAACCCCAGGTTGTGATACGGCCTGAAGAGCTTGAATTCAGATGCTGCGCATCGGTTTACAAACTGGATTCCGGCCTACGCCGGAATGACGGATCGGTTGCAGGTGCGTGCCCGCAACCGCACGACCCTAATCAAACCACCCGCGCAAACTTCTGAAACGTATGGCAATCCGCGGGCGCGCGGCCGCGGCTCACGGCGAACGTGAATGTCACTTCGCTCACATAAAGATCGTTCTTCGAATCGAGCGCGAGGCCGTGCGGGGCGGCGAAGCTGCCAGGTGCGGTGCAGTCCGCCGTTCCCCAGCGCGAAAGCAGTTTGCCCTTGGGGTCGAAGATCGAAAACCGCGCGTGGCGCATTTTCGTTACCGGGCCGAAGCTGTATGAGGTGTCGCCTTCGTGCCACGCGAGCTCGGTGACATAGACGTTGCCCTTGGCGTCGAAGGTGAGATGCGTCGGGCGCTGCGTGTCGGTCCATTGCTCCAGAAACTCGCCTTCGGGACTGAAAATCTGGATGCGGTCAATCTCGCGGTCGCAGACGAACACGCGTCCGTCGGCGGCCACCGCGATGCCGTGCGGCAATCTGAACTGGCCGGGGCCGTCGCCCGGTTCGCCCCACGAGCGGATCAGTTGGCCGGTGGACGAGAAGATATGCACGCGCGCGTTGCCGTAACCGTCTGAAATATAAATCTGGC
>CANIID010000374.1 GCA_947467315.1 Betaproteobacteria bacterium
GACGCCGCAAAGCCGCCCATCAGCGCCTGCCGCACCTTGGCCGGATCGGCGCCTGCCTTCGAGGCGAAAATCAGCGCTTCGCTCACTGCCTCGATGTTCAGCGCGACGATGATCTGGTTGCACACCTTGCAGGTTTGCCCGTCGCCGTTGCCGCCAACCAGGGTGATGTTTTTACCCATTAATTCAAAAATCGGCTTCACTTTGTCAAACGTCGCCGGATCTGCGCCGATCATAATGGTGAGCGAAGCGGCCTTGGCGCCGACTTCGCCGCCGGATACCGGCGCATCCACGTACTCGCAACCGAGCGCGTTGATTTTTTTGGCGAAGGCTTTGGTTTCCATCGGCGAGATCGAGCTCATGTCGATGACGGTTTTTCCCTTGCCCGTTGTACCAAGGCCCTCGGCGACGCCATTCGCGCCGAACAGCACTTTCTCGACATCCGGCGTATCCGGCACCATGACGATGATGATGTCAGCCTTCTGCGCGACTTCTTTTGCGCTGGCGCAGGCCTTGCCGCCGGCGTCGGTGAGTTCCGTCGCCACGCCGCTACGTGAGTTGAGGAACAGTGTGTGGCCGCCCTTGATAAGGTTGAGTGCCATGGGCTTGCCCATGATGCCGAGTCCGATGAAACCGATCTTGCTCATGATGTTCTCCTGGTAAATTCAGCGGTGATTTTGCCACAGCACTTGCGCGACAGCACGTAGAATTACGGCCTGACGAATCGAAGAGGCGATACCATGAAAACTGCTGTCACCGCTGGTGTACTGACGCTGGGCTTCGCGTGCGCGGTGTGCGCGCAGGAGTATCCGGTCAAGGCCATCCGCATCGTTACCTCGCCCATCGGCGGCGGCAATGATTTCCCGGCACGGTTGATCGCGCTGGCGCTGGCCGGCCCGCTGGGCCAGCAGATCGTGGTGGACAATCGCCCGACGGTGCTGATCGCCGATATCGTTGCGAAGTCGCCGCCCGACGGTTACACACTGCTGCTAAGCGGAAGCGCGCACTGGCTGGGGCCGTTGTTTGAAAAAGTGAACTACGATCCGGTGCGCGATTTCGCTGCGCTGACGCTGGTGGATCGTTCACCGACGGTGCTGGTGGTGCATCCGTCGCTGCCGGCGAAAAGCGTGAAGGAGTTGATCGCACTGGCGAAGGCGCGGCCGGATGAATTGAATGTCGCGGTCGGCGGCACCGGCAGCTCGAATTACATCGCGGCGGTGTTGTTTGGTCAGATGGCCGGCGTCAACATGACGCGCATACCCTACAAGGGCAACGCGCCGGCGATTACCGCGCTGCTTTCCGGTGAAATTCAGGTGATGTTTTCGTCCGCGGGCGCGGTGGCGCCGCACATGCAGTCGGGCCGCTTGCGCGCGCTGGGGGTGAGCAGCCCGCAGCCGTCGCCGCTGGCACCGGGTGTGCCGAGCATTGCGTCGGCGGGCGTGCCGGGTTACGTGTCGGAAGTGCTGCACGCCATGTTTGCTCCGGCAAAAACGCCGCCGGCGATCATTGGTAAACTCAACGCCGAAGTGTCGCGTTATCTGCGCAGCGCACAGGCGCGGGATATTTTTATCAAGGCGGGGATTGAGCCGTCGCCCTCGACGCCGGAAGAACTGGTGGCGATTATGAATGCCGAAATGGCGCGGTTGGGTAAGGTGGTGAAGGTCGTCAAGTAGGATGGGTGAAACCCATCACGAACGCAGCCTCATGCCCTGCGTTAAGTAGAGTAGGTCGGAACGCGCAGCGGTTCCGACGAACGGTGGTGGTGTGCACAATTACTGTCGGAACCGCTGCGCGTGCCGACCTACGGATTCGCGGTTACAGATACTGCTGCGCCCAGCGCAGCCCCGCATCCGTCGTCGTCAACGGTTTGTACTCGCAGCCGATCCACCCCGTGTAGCCGATTTTGTCGATGAAATCGAACAGGAATGCGTAGTTGATTTCACCGGTGCCGGGTTCGTGCCTGCCGGGGTTATCCGCCAACTGCATGTGCGGAATCATGGCGAGGTTTTTCACGATGGTGCTGGCGAGATCGCCTTCCATGATTTGCATGTGGTAGATGTCGTATTGCACGAACAGGTTGTCCGAGCCTACGTCGGCGATGATGTCGAGCGCCTGTTGCGTGTGGTTGAGATAAAAGCCCGGCATGTCGCGCACGCTGTTGATGGGCTCGATCAATAACTTGATGCCTGCGGCTTTGAATAATGGCGCGGCGAATTTGAGATTGCTGACGAAGGTTTCGCGCACCTTGTCCGCTGCGACATTCGCGGGCGTCAGTCCGGCGAGGCAGTTCACTTGCTTGCAGCCGAGCGCGCTGGCGTAAGCGATGGCTTTTTCGACGCTGGCTTGAAATTCATTCACACGATCCGGGTGGCACGCGATGCCGCGTTCGCCGTTGGCCCAGTCGCCGGCGGGCAGGTTGTGCAGCACTTGCTCGAGATTGTGGCTGTTCAATAATTCGGCGAGTTGATGTTTGTCGTAGTCGTACGGAAATAAATACTCGACGCCTTTGAAGCCCGCGCGCGATGCGGCACCGAAGCGTTCGAGAAAATCGAATTCGTTATACAACAGCGTGAGGTTGGCGCAGAATTTGGGCATGTTGTTAAGTATTTGTTTTTAAACGATTATTTAATTCATGTAAAAAGGTGCGGATGCGCTTGGCGTTGGCGCCGAAATCGCTGCTGCCGATACGCGAGGCGGAGCGTATGTCCAGCCGCGTGCCGCTACCGTTGTCTTGTGCGCGGATGCGGATCACCACATCATCCTTGAAGCGCAGCAGCCGCGTGGTGGCGGTGGCTTCGATGCGGCCTTCGGCTTCGACCGCGGCGGCGATGTGCCATCGTAGGGCGTTGGCGGCGGCGAGCGCGGCGTTAAATATTTTGTCGCGCGACTGCGTGAAGATTTGCGGCTGGATGTCTGAAGGGTTGTGTATGCCGCCGCTGTAATTCGCGCCGTTCTTGCAAGCCAAACGCGTGTCGCGCAGCGCGACAAACGGCGGCGGGTCGTCAACGTCGGTGGATACGTCGTGAATCATTGTGTGGTCTGGCCCTACTGAGCGCGGCAACAGCGCAAAAGACTTTCCGTGTCGTTCCCGCGCAGGCGGGAACCCATAACACGGTTTGTCGAAGCCACGTGCGTTATGGGTTCCCGCCTGCGCGGGAACGACAAGGTTGGTGTGTCACGCGTACGATGCATGGCGGGTCGCGTCATATCGATCAGCCTTACTCCGGCTGTATCTTCGCCGCCTTGACCACGCGCGCCCATTTGGCAATATCGCTCTTGATGTCGGCGGCAAAGGCCTCCGGCCCCAGCAAGGCCAGCTCCGCGCCTTGTCCCTGCACGAAATTTTTCATGTCGTCGGTTTGGGCGATTTTGGCGAGTGCGTCATACAGCTTTTGCAAGATGGCGCGCGGCGTTTTGGCGGGGGCGACGATGCCGGTCCAGGAGGTCACTTCAAAATCTTTCAGGCCCTGCTCGCTGATGGTGGGAATCTCCGGCATCAGTGCGGAGCGTTTCAACGTGGCCATACCGATAGGGCGCATGCGACCGGCTTTCACCAGTGCGTTTAACGCGGTGACGCCGGTGCAGAACATTTGTATCTGGCCCGACAACACATCCGTGGTGGCCACCCCCGCGCCTTTGTACGGCACGTGAGTCATGTTCAGGTCGGCCATGGTGTTGAACAACTCGCCGCACAAATGCGGCGAGCCGCCCACGCCGGATGAGGCGAAATTGATGCCGCCGGCTTTCGTTTTCGCCAGCGCGATGAGTTCTTTCACGTTGGTGGCGGGCACGCTGTTGTTGACCACCATCAGATACGGGATCACGGCGATGCGCGCCACAGCGGCGAAATCGCGCGTCGCGTCGTAGCCGATTTTTTTGTAGACACTCGGCGCCACGGTTAGCGGCCCGGCAATCGCCACCAGCAGGGTGTAGCCGTCCGGCGGCGCTTTGGCGACGATCTCGGTGCCGGAGGTGCCGCCCGCGCCGGGACGGTTATCGACCACGACTTGCTGGCCGAGCGCCGCAGTGAGCCGCTGCGCGATGCCGCGGCCGAGTATGTCATTGGTGCTGGAGCCGGGGGAAAACGGC
>CANIID010000375.1 GCA_947467315.1 Betaproteobacteria bacterium
ACGCTTTCGCTTGGAAAGAATCCGCAGATTTCGATCATCATCGGCACTCAACTTAACTGGCTTGGCAACTCGCATGGCACTGATCTCCTTTTTCGTTGGAGTTCAGGTCGCCATATAAGTTCCGTTATTTATGATGCACTACACTAGTGCCCGCGACGCACGCGATCAACGTCAGTCTCTACGCCAAGCCGCCGTACGATGCCGTGAATGATTTCGCACCAGTGGCTTTGCTCGCTACCGCGCCGTATATGCTGGTCGCCAACAATGCTGTTCCGGTGCGCTCGGTCAAAGAGCTGATTGCATTGGCGAAAAGCAAACCGGGGCAGTTGAACTATGCCTCGGTGGGTGTCGGCAATGCCACGCATCTGATGGGCGAGCTGTTAAAAAGCCTGGCGGGCATCGACATCACGCATGTGCCGTACAAAGGCGGCGCGGCGGCGCTGACAGAGCTTATTGGCGGGCAAGTGCAATTGTATTTCGGCAGCGTATCGGCCATACAACCGCAGGCCAAGGCAGGCAGCATGCGGCCGCTGGCGGTGACCGGCCTCAAGCGTTCGCAAGCCGCGCCGGAGGTGCCCACTCTCGATGAAGCCGGCGTGCCCGGCTACGACGCCGCCGGCTGGTGGGGCATCCTCGCGCCCGCGAAGTCGCCCGTCGAGCGCATCACCAAGTTGAACGCCGAAATTGTCGCCCTGATCAGCAGCGCCGACACGCAGCGCTGGATGCGGGACCAAGGCTTTGAGCCCGCCAGCGGCGATTCAGCGCAAGTGGCGCGACACATCCAAAGCGAAATCAACAAGTGGGCAAAAGTGGTGAAGCTCTCCGGCGCGCGCGCCGAATGATGCCCTGATTGCGAACGCGAGGCGGATTACTCCACGCGCAGGCCCGCCGTCTTGACGACCTTGCGCCACTTGATCGATTCAGCGCGCAGGTGCTCGGTGAACGCCTCCGGATTTTTGTCCACCAGTTCTGCGCCCAGCGCCGCGAAGCGATCACGCGCATCGGGCTCGCGCAGGCCGCGCGTGACTTCAGCGTAAAGGCGCTGCACGATGTCGCGCGGCGTGCCGGCGGGCGCGAGCAGGCCGTACCACGCGCCGACTTCGTAACCCTTCAAGCCGGATTCCGATAAGGTCGGAATCTCTGGCGCGCTTGGCTGACGGTTCAACGTCGTCACCGCCAGCGGGCGCAGGCGCTTGGCGCGTATCGCGTTAAGCCCGGTGGAAAGGCTGTCGAACAGCATTGAGACTTGTCCGCCGATGGTGTCGGTCTGCGCGGGCGCCATGCCTTTGTACGGGATGTGCGTGAGCTTCACGCCGGCCATCATGTTGAAGAGCTCTCCGGCGAGGTGCCCTGCTGTGCCGTTGCCCGCCGAGGCAAACAGCAGGCCGCCCGGTTGTTTTTTGGCGAGCACGAGCAGTTCCTGCACGTTGTGCGCGGGCACCGATGGATGCACCAACAGGATGTGCCCCACCGACGCATACAGACTCACCGGCGCAAAATCACGCATCAGGTCATACGGCAGTTTGGCGTAGAGACTGGGATTCACCGCGATGGAAAACGACGGTACCAGCAGCGTATAACCATCGGGCGGTGACTTCGCGACGAGATCCGCGCCGATATTGCCGCTGGCGCCGGGGCGTGCATCGACGATGATCGGCTGGCCCCATGCAGCCGTGAGCTTTTGCCCGATCAGCCGTGCGTAGATATCGGTGGGGCCGCCGGGGGCGAAGCCGACGACGATGCGTATCGGCTTGGCGGGGTAGGGCTGCGCCTGCGCGGAAGCCGATGCAAACAACAAGAGTATCAATGCGCTACAGCGGTTCATCCTTTGTTCCCGGCGATTTTTGCGGAGCGGACAGTTTAGCATTGCTGTCTGCTGAAGCCGGCGCGTGGCACAATCGCCGAAGTCATTACTTTCATAGTGGATCGTATGCCAGAAGCCAATAAGCTGTCGATAGCCGAAGCGCACGCGCAAATAAGCGCGGGCAAACTCACCGCCGTGCAATTGGCGGAAGCTTGTCTAGCGCGTGTCGCTGCGCGTGAACCTGACGTGCGCGCATGGGTGCATATCGACGTGGATGATGTGCTGGCGCAGGCCCGCGCGCGGGATGCGGAACCAAGGCGCAGCGCGCTGCATGGCATACCGGTCGGCATCAAGGACATCATCGATGTGGCGAACATGTCTGCCGAGTACGGCTCGCCGATTTACGCGGGCAATCAGGCGCGCTCCGACGCCGCGTGCGTGGCGGCGTTGCGCAAGGCGGGCGCGATCATCATGGGCAAAACGGTCACCACCGAATTCGCCATGCGTCATCCGAATAAAACACGCAACCCGCACAACCTTGCGCACACGCCGGGCGGTTCGTCGAGCGGTTCGGCGGCGGGCGTGGCGGATCACATGATGCCACTGGGCTTGGGTACGCAGACCGGCGGCTCGGTGCTGCGGCCTTCATCGTATTGCGGCGTGGTGGGTTTTAAGCCGTCGTTCTGCCTCATCAACCGCGCGGGGGTAAAGCCGAATTCCGAATCGCTGGATACCGTGGGTCTGATCGCGCGCGGGGTGGAAGATATCGCGCTGAGCCTGCCGGTGGTGACCGAATGCGCGGCACCCGTGCTGAGCGCAATGAACAAACCGCGCATCGGGTTTTGCCGCACGCCGCAGTGGGCATCGGCCGAGCTGGCGACCGTGGCCGCGATTGAAGCGGCGGCGGCGACCTTCGCGCGTGCCGGCGCGCGGGTCACGGAATTCACCTTGCCGCCGGCGTTTAACGCCATGGCCGCGGCGCACGGCGTGATCAACGACTACGAAGCGTTTCGCGCGTTGAGTCACGAGCTGCGCACCGCGTCCGACAAAATCAGCGCCACCTTGCAGCCGCGCTTGCCGCGCTGGGCGGCCACCACGGTTGAGGCTTACATCAACGCGCAAAATATCGTGGCGGATTGCCAGCGCATGCTGCGTGACGTGTTCAAGGATTACGACGCGCTGTTGGTGCCGAGCGCGCCGGGCGAAGCGCCGGTAACGCTGAACAGCACCGGCGAATCCACCTTTAATTCCATCTGGACGGCGTTACATGTGCCGGCGATTACGCTGCCCGCGGGCAAGGGGCCGAACGGCTTGCCCGTCGGCGTGCAACTGGTGGGGCCGTTCGGCGCGGACTACGCGCTGCTCGCTTGCGCCGCGTGGTGTGAAAGGCGCTTACAGTGAATCGAATATCAAAAGCGCAGGTGGCCGTATTCGCCGCAGTAGGGATGCTGTTCAGTGCATCGAGTTATGCCCAGCGGGCGTGCAACATCAATGGACAATCGGTCAATCCGGACAACGGTCACACCACCGCCGGAAAAACCGGATTGATGAAATGCCGCAGCGGCGAAGGCGGCCCTCTCGTGCGCGAGCAAGAGATTCAAAACGGCGTATTCATGGGTGTCGTGCGCTTCTACAAAGAGGGCGTGCTGGAGCGCGAATACAGCGTCAATGAAAAGGGCAATCGCGATGGACGCCTGCGCGAGTTTGCCGCAACGGCAGGCGGCAACAATCAGCTCCTGCGTGAAGAAACGCTGCGCAACAGCACGACCGTGGGTATCGCGCGCAACTGGTATGCCTCGGGCCAACTCAAGCAGGTGACGTTTCACAATGATGAGGGCCGCGGCGAAGCCTCCGCCGAATTCACCGCCGACGGCAAGCTGACCGATCTGCGCTGCGCCAGTCGCGCGCAGTTAGCGCCGCACGCCAACGACGCGCAGTGGTGCGGACACAGCGGCGGTTCAGCGCCGGTCACGTTGTTCGCGGCGGATGGGAAGACGCGCGGCACGGTGACGCACGAGCGCGGCCAGCTGCGCAAAAGTGAATTGTTGTGGTCCAGTGGCAAGCCGCGGCAGCAGATCGAGGCCAGCGCGAAAGGCGGCACCGATCGGCAGTTTTCCGAGGCGGGCGTCAAGCGGCGGGAAACCGAGTGGATCGTGCAAAGCAGCGGCGACGCGTCGCGGCGCATCACCGTGGTGGATCGCGAATTCCACGACAGCGGCGCGCCGGTGCGCGAACGCCGCTGGACCCCGGCCGAGCGCGGCGCGGATTTGCAGGTTG
>CANIID010000376.1 GCA_947467315.1 Betaproteobacteria bacterium
ACCGCTAAGGCAACTGACATTCTTGCCAAAGTCACCCGTGCCCGGGCGGCCTTAAATAAGCGCACTTCTATTTGACGCACTACACTAGCACGAGGGTGTAACCGTCAGGCGCGGTTTTCGCCGCCAGCGCGGTGCCGGTCATGCCGCCGGCGCCGGGCCGATTGTCGATGATGACCGGCTGTCCCCATGCACTGGTCAGGCGCGGGCCGACCAGGCGCGCGAGGATGTCGTTGGCACCGCCGGGCGGGAACGGCACGATCAGGCGGATGGGGCGCTCCGGATAATTTAGCGTGCGCGGCGGTTGTGCGTGACTAGAAACGGTACCACCGTATATAAAAAATATCAATAAAAACAAATACTTATATAACATTTCGCGCATGGGATTGCAACTCAATCCGCCCGCATGCCGGAGGCCTTGGCGATCTTCGCCCACTTGTCGATTTCAACGCGCAGAAACTTTGCGTAGTCTTCCGGCGTGCTGCCCGCCGGCTCCGAGCCTTGCGCCAGCAGCGCCGCGCGCACTTCGGGTATGCGCACGATGCGCGCGAGTTCTTCGCTCAATTTGCTGACTACGGGTTTGGGCGTGCCCACGGGCGCGAGCATGCCGTACCACGCGACCATTTCGTAGCCCTTCAAACCCGCTTCGGTCACGGTGGGCAGCTCGGGCGCTCCGGCGGAACGCGTGGTGCCGGTGGTGGCGAGCGCGCGCAGGCGGCCCGTCTTGGCAAAATCCCGCGTCATGGTCATGGTGCCGAATATCAAATGGATCTGCCCGGCGATCACATCCGACAGCGCAGGCGCGCCGCCCTTGTACGGCACGTGCGTGATCTGCACCTGCGCCAGGTAATTAAACAATTCGCCAGCGACGTGATTGGCGGTGCCCATGCCGCCGGATGAATAGTTCAACTGGCCGGGTTTGGATTTGGCTAGCGCCACCAGGTCTTGAATCGACTTCACCGGCAGCGAAGGGTGTACCACCAGCATCATCGGCACCGTCACCATCAGCGACACCGGATCGAAGTTCGTCACCGGGTTGATCGGCAGCTTGGGAAACAGGCTGACGTTGACCGAGTTCGACAGCGACGCGATCAGCAGCGTGTAGCCGTCGGGTGTCGCGCGCGCCACCAGCTCGGTGCCGATATTACCGGCGCCGCCGGTGCGGTTATCCACGATGAACTGTTTGCCCAGCGCTTCGGTCAGGCGCTGCGCCGCGAGCCGCCCGGTTAAATCCGTGCCGCCGCCGGGGGCGTAAGGCACGATCAGACGCACGCCTTTGTCCGGATACTGCGCATAGGATGCGCCGGTAAGACAAAGCAGTGCTGCGGCCAGCGTCGCCGGTGCGATGGTGATCCAATGTCTGAACGTCATGCTGCGTTTCTCCTTTTGCTTACAAACCGATGATCTTGCGTTGCGCCAATTGTGCGACATCCTCGCCCGTCATGCCCAGCAGCGACTGCAACACCTCATCCGTGTCCGCGCCCATTTGCGGCGCGGGTGTAGCAGGATCGTCATTCCACTGTGCAGTGCGTATCGGGCAGCCCACCACCTGCACCGGATGCCCGCTCTGATCCAGCGGACGTATCGACTGGTTGTGTCGCACCTGCTCGGTATGCACCGCGTCGTGCAATTCGAGCACGGGGCTGTTGGGCACGTCGGCGATATCGAGCACCTTGAGCCAATCGGCACGCGGTTTTTGTGCGAAGATTTTCTCCAGCTCGGGAATCAGCACCGCTCGATTGGCCAGCCGCGCCGGATTGCTGGCAAAGCGCGCGTCGGTAATCCACGCTTCACGGTCGATGGCCCGGCACAGGTTCTGCCAGAACCCGCGCGTGAAGGCACCCACCATCACGTACTCGCCGTCGCTACACATGAACGCCTGATACGGCACGATCTGTGCGTGGCCGCGACCCAGACGTTCAACCTTGTGCCCGAGTGTCGCCACCGACGGAATGTAATTGCACATCATGTTGAGCGAAGCATCGAGCATCGCCACTTCGATATGCTGGCCCTCGGGAAAACGCTCGCGTGCAAACAGCGCCGCCAGCACGCCCGACAGACCGAACAGGCCGCTGGAGAAATCCGATATCGGCGCGCCGATGCGCACCGGCCCGCCACCCACCTCGCCGGTGATGCCCATCAACCCCGAAACGCTTTGCATAATGATGTCGTTGGCCGGGCGTTTGCTCCACGGGCCGCTGGAACCGAACGCCGAGATCGAACAGTAGACAAGGCCGCGCCGCAGTTTCGCCAGATCGTCAAAGCCCAAGCCAAGGCGGCTCATCACGTCCGGGCGAAAGTTTTCCACCACCACATCGCATTGCGCGGCGAGCTTACGTGCGATGTCCACGCCTTCCGGCGTGGCGAGATCGAGCACGATGCCTTTTTTGTTGCGGTTCAGGCTGACGTAGTAATCAGAATCCTTCGGCGGCAGCCCCGGCATCGGCACGCCCATCGAGCGGCTGCCGTCGCCGTGACGCGGCTTTTCGATTTTGATGACTTCGGCGCCGAGGTCGCCGAGCAACATGGTGGCAAACGGCCCGGCTGCGGCGTGACTGAAATCCAGTACGCGGATACCCGTGAGCGGCCGCGCCTGCTTTGCTGGTGCAACCATCCTGCGCTCAGACCCGGCGGTCGGCTTCATAATCAATCGGAAACGCCGGCAACGGCGCCCCTTTCGACGGCAGCGCCACCACGGCGGTACCCGGCATGATGTCGCCGCCGCGCTGATTGATGCCGTGAAACTGACAGGTCACGTAGCCGATGCCGCTTTTAGCACCGCGCCATTTTTCAATCACCTCGCCCTGTATCCACACGGTGTCGCCGAGGAAATTCATACCGCGATAATAGGCGAACACTTCGGCCACCCAGCCGTCGTCGCCCGCCCAGTTGGTCATCAGGTGTGTCGCCCACGCGCCGCGCTGCGAGCCGTAGTCATAGGGTGCGGGCATGCCGATCTCGGCGGCCATAAACGAATCCCAATGCACCCGCTCCACGGGCTGCGGGATGCCGGTCTCCGGGTCTTTCACCGCGATCTTCGGCGATTGCGTACGATACGCCAGCCAATATTGCCCGCTGCGGATGTGCGGCGAACCCACGCCCATCATCCACGCGATCATGTCGCCCACGGTGAGCGGGCCGCGCACCAGCGGCTGCAAGGGGTCGCCGACTTTGACGTCTTCCCAGTAGCGCGTTTTTTTGCCGCGCACTTCTTCGGCGCCGGTGTCCGTGTCGATTTTGCGGATCTCGTCATCGCTGTATTTGGCGCGCGGGATATCCATGTATTTGCCGGCCTCTTTGCCCGCCTCGCGCTCGGTGCGCACGGCGGACATCACACAGCGGGCGATGAGTTCATCGCGCTGGTTGTAATACTTGAATTCGCGCCGCTGCATTTTCGAGCTGCCTGCGTATTTGCCGGTGCGGTCTTCGAGCGCGGTCATTTCCTTGGTCGCATGCACCTCGTCGCCGTCAAGCAGCGGACGGTAGTAGGTCCACTTATCGCTTGCGTGCAAACCATGCACGCCGGGCAGGCCCTCGCCGCGGCGCATGTCCCAACTGCCCCAGGTCACGGCATACAGCAGCGCCGGCGGCGCCATGCAGCGGCCGTAGCGGCTGGTCTTGCCGTACGCGGGGTCGATCCACAGCGGGTTCATGTCGCCGATGGCGCGCGCGGCGTGGCGGATGCTGTCCGAGTTAACGTAGCGCACGAACGGCTCGGTAATCGGATACACCTTATGCAGGCGGCGGCGCACCTGCTCGACGGCTTCGTCGGTGATTTTGCCGTAGGTGCTTTTGGGGACAGCGCTCATAGCCTTCTCCAGAGTTAAGTTTGATCTTGCGTGAGTTACTGTAACTTATTGTTTTTAAATTGTTTTAATTGAGTCCGCCTTTTCGTGGCCGTGGGCGTTGGCAGGCCCGCAGTGCGCTCACATGCTGCGCCGATACTGCCCGCCCACCTCAAATAGCGCATTCGTGATTTGGCCCAACGAACACACACGCACCGCGTCCATCAGCACCGCGAACACATTCTGGTTGTCGATCACCGCCTGTTGCAGCCGTTGCAGCATCGCCGG
>CANIID010000377.1 GCA_947467315.1 Betaproteobacteria bacterium
ATGGCATCCAACTGGTCAAACAGCGCCGTGATCAGCGTGTCTTTCTCCGCTACACTCAGTTGCGATAAATCCGGGCGCTTAAGCATGCACGGAAGTATCTTATGAAGCCGAAAAAAGTACAATACCTACGCTCTAACCTGAATAGTTACCTATGTTCTTCGATATCACGCCGCGCACCGTGAGGCGCTACTCCATCTCGATTTTCATCGAGCGGATCAACGCCCCGGCGCTCTTGTAATCAGCGCGGAACATTTCCATCGCTTGATTCGAGGTGCTCCATTCCACAAGCGTTCCCAGCGGGCGGAAGTGCGAGCGCACTTGATCGCCTTGCAGCACCGCTTTTGATGCGACATTCAGTTTATCGACCACGGTTTTCGGCGTTGCTACCGGCGCAAACAATGCGATTAAGGAATGGATGACCAACTGCTGGTAGCCGAACTCCGCGAACGTCGGCACTTCGGGCGCCGCTTCGGGACGTTGGTCGCTGGTGACCGCCAACACATTGATCTTGCCAGACTTGTGCAGCGGCAGGGAAGTCGATACCTGGTCGATGTGCATGGACAGCGAGCCGCCCATCACATCGACCAACGCGGGCGCGGAGCCTTTATAGGGAACGTCCTGCATGCGGATGCCGAGCGCTGCGGCGATCCTGATGCCGGTCAGATGCGAATTGCCGCCGCGGCCCGTGGTTCCGTAATTGAGCTGCCCTGGGCGCGCTTTTGCGTAGGCGGCGAATTCCTGCAACGTCTTCACGGGTATGGACGGACTCAAGGCCAATGCGAGCGGGCCTTTCGCAAACAACGTCACCGCGATGAAATCATCCAGCTTGTAATTCATCTTTTTGTAGAGATGCGGATTCGTGGAAAACGTCGTCGAAGTCGCCATCAGCAAGGTATAGCCATCGGGATTGGATTTCGCGACTCGCTCCGCGCCTATCATGGTGCTGGCCCCGCCGACGTTCTCGATCACCACGTGCCTGCCCAACTGTTCGCTGAGCCGTTGCGCGATCGCGCGCCCGAGTACGTCTGTCGCGCCACCGGCCGGAAAGGGCACCACCATGCGCAGGTTCTTCGATGGGAATGCATCGTTTGCGCCAGCGGCTAACGGGAATACGCCGAAGAAAATCCACAACGACGTGCGCGCTAGCAATGGGGATATCACGTTCAACGCTCCTGTCGATGCTGCATTACTGAACCTTCAATCCCATTAACCCGGCAATCAGATTACGCTGCATTTGTGAGGTGCCTGCGCCGATGGTCACGCTGCGCGAGTCACGAAACAGGCGCTGCATATCGAACTCCATGTTGTAGCCATAGCCGCCCAAAATCTGCATCGCGGCTGAAGCGGTCTTGACGTAGGTTTCAGAGCCCATCAGCTTCGCCATGCTGATTTCGCGCAGGGCATCCTGTCCTTTGGAGAGCATCCATGCCGCGCGCCACGTGAGCAGCCGGGCGGCATCGACTTCCGTTTGCATGTCGGCAAACATATGCGCGATCACCTGGTTGGCGCCTATGGGCCGTCCGAACTGCTTGCGATCCTTGGCATACGCCAGCGCGGTATCGATGACCGTTTGCGAGCAGCCGTAATACCCGGCGGCAGTCGTCAAGCGTTCATACTGAAGGCCGGCCAGCAGGCATTCCCAGCCCTTGTTTTCGCTGCCGACGAGTTGATCGTGCAGCACGCGCACATCCTTTAAAAACACCTCGTAGGTGCCCACGCTGCTGCGACCCAGCAAATCGAGTTTGCGGCATTCGACGCCCGGTGTGTCATTCGGCACGAGGAACAGCGACAGGCCCTGGCGATAATGCGCCTGGGTATCGGTTTTCACATACAGGCAGATGACATTGCCTGCCTCGCCTGCCTGCGTCGCCCAGAGTTTTTGTCCGTTGATGATCCATGCGTCGCCATCGCGGACGGCATGGGTACGCATTGCCCCCACATCCGAGCCGGCATCCGGCTCGGACATGGACGTGGACAGCTTGATGTCCCCTGCGAAAAAACGCGGTAACCACTGCTTCTTCTGTGCCTCCGAACCTTTGCGCAAAATCGCATAAGCTGAAAAAACCCCTGCGGAATACGACGCATAAAAGTCGTAGCTCTTGCGCGATATTTCCTCCGCGATAATCATCATGTCGATGGCGTTGCCGCCCAGCCCGCCGTAGTCTTCCGGAAACGGCATACGCAACAGTCCCATGTCCGCCCATGCGTCGTACAACTCGTGCGGAAACGACTGCGCCCGGTCATGCCGGGTGATGTACGCCGGCGTCGCGATCTTGTCCATCATCTTGCGCACGGTCTCGCGCAGGATGTTTTGTTCCACGGTGAATTCGAAGTCGATGATCGTCTCCCTCAACCAGCGAAAGTTGCAATAGGCCGCAATGGGCAGCGATGGCCGGTTTAGTAACCCTTGAAATCCGGTTTACGCTTTTCCAGAAACGCCCTGGCCGCCTCGCCATGGTCGTGTGTGTTCATCGACAGCATCTCGAAGGCGATCGAGGCATCGAGGATGGCATTGAGCTGCTCCTTGATCCACTTGTTGACCGAAAGCTTGGTCCAGCGCACCGCCCAAATCGGCAGTTCCGACAGTTCCGCGGCCATGGCCATCGCCTTGGGCAATACTTCTTCCGTGGGAACGGCATAGTTTACGAGATTGCGGCGGCAGGCTTCGGCGCCGTCCACGATAAGTCCACGCATGAGGAATTCCTTCGCGCGCGCGGGGCCCATCAGCAGCGGCCATATCACCGTGCCGCCGTCACCCGCGACCAGTCCGACCTTGGTATGGGTATCACCGAACTTGGCGGTTTCCGCGATGATGGCCACATCACCGAATAGCGCCAGCGTCGCGCCCAGTCCCACCGCATCGCCATTCACGGCGGCAATGATCGGTTGCGGTACGTCCAGTATGTTCTGCAGCAGCCGCTTGGTTGCCGCAGGAATTTTCAGCGAGTATTGCAGGCCCTCTACCGTTCCCGCTCGTTCGACCATGCGTTTGATATCGCCGCCGGCGGAGAAGGTTTTGCCCGCCCCGGTCAACACGATGGCGTAGACTTCTTCATCCTGCGCGAGGTCGAGCCACAGTTGCTCAAGCTCGGCGTGCGCTTCGATGTGCAGCGCATTGCGGTACTCCGGCCGATTCAACGTGACCACCGCGATGCGGTTCTGCTTTTCTATCTTGATGTATTGATATTGCTCGTAGGATTTTTTCACGGGAGCAGGTCCTTTCATTTTTTCGGCGATGCTGACGATGGCCTGATAATCAGCCGTGGCCGCTTTGACTGTCAAGCACGGTCGCCGGCAACCGGGCGTAGACTCCGCTCAGATTATTTTTCGGCTACGCAAGGCGTCGATGTCCGCCGCGTTCAGACCGAGTTCCTGGAGTATGTCGCCGGTGTGTTCCCCCAGCGAAGGCGGCGGAAGATACGCAGACTGGTTGTCGCCATCGAATCGTATCGCGCGATTCAGGCCGCGTTGGGCGCCGCGCTCTGGGTGTTCGATGGAATTGAAAATATCGAGATGGCGAACCTGCGGGTCGTTTTCCAGTTCCGCCAGCAATTGTTCAGACGCGAACGGCACGTCGTTGGCCTCGAGTATCGGCGTCCACTCATCGCGCGTGCGGTTGAGAAATACGCTGGCCAACTCGCGCGCGATGTCCGCATAACGTTCGACTCTTACTTCCCGGCTGGGGTAGCGCGTTAACAAATCGGGCCGCTCGATGGCTTGTGCCAGTCCCTCCCAGAACTTCTGCGGTGACGACATGTGCAAGCCGATGCGCTTGCCGTCCTTGCATTTCAGGATATAGGCTTGAGAAGCCGCGCCGCGGAAGTAGAACGGTTGATCCTCGCCCAGCACCAGGTAGTGCGTAATGGGCTCTATCGCGAAGGCCATCGCCGCTTCTAGCATATTCACATCCACACAGCGTCCTTTGCCGGTGTGCTGTCGTTCGTTCAAGGCGCCCAGTATGCCCATGCAGGCAAAAATACCGGTCAGCGAATCACTCAGCGCGGGACCCGCAACGCGCGGGTCGTCGGTGTTATGGAACCGCGACAAAAGTCC
>CANIID010000378.1 GCA_947467315.1 Betaproteobacteria bacterium
AAGCGGGTGGACGGCGGCCGTCACGACGGCATCAAGATTCTGACCGCCAGCAAATACAATCTGCTGGGACCGTACAACGACGATGCCACGCGCGCCAGCGCCACCAAGACCGCACACCTGAAACCGGAGCATCGCAATTTCGGCGAATTCAAAACGCCGTCGCTGCGCAACGTGGGCTACACCGGGCCCTACATGCACAGCGGCGAAATGCAATCGCTTAATGATGTGGTGCGCCACTACTCCGAGTTGAACGTGGATCGCCTGCATGCGGATGGCGAAAGTTTGCTCAAGCCGCTGAAACTCACCGCGCGTGAATCGGCCGATCTGGTGGCGTTCCTGCAAACGCTGAACATGGATCGTGCGCCGCCGTGGCGCGGCAAAGAGTATGCCCATCCGCCATGCGTGTTGAGTGCAAAGCCGGCGGCGGACACCTATTACGCACCATAAATAGTTTTTTAAAAACATATAGTTACGATGATTTTGCCTAGTGCGTTGTTGCGCGTGGCCGGCGCAACGTGCGCGGCATACGCAGTGGGCGGTAGCGCGCTGGCCGCATCCCCTGGCGTCGCGCAAGACTATCCCTCGCGTTCGGTGCGGCTGATCGCGCCGTCACCCGCTGGCGGCCCATCGGACTTTGCCGCGCGTTTGCTGGCGCCCAAGCTCGGCGAATATCTCAAGCAAAACATCGTCGTCGATAACCGCCAGAGCGTAAACGGCGTGATCGCCACGGAACTGGTGGCCAAGGCGCCTCCCGACGGTTTGACGCTCGGCATCGGCAACAACGGCACGCATGTGATCAACGTCGGCCTTTACAAGAGTTTGCCGTATGATCCGATCCGCGATTTCATCGCGGTGTCGCAACTGATCTCGAACGGTTCGGCGCTGGTGGGGCACATCAAGTTCGCGCCGAAGACGATGAAGGAGCTCGTCGCTTACGCCAAGGCTAATCCGGGAAAAATCAATGTCGGCGTCGCCGGTGCCAACGGCGCGGTGGGCACGGAGGTATTTAAATCGGCGATGGGCATCGTGTTGAACAACGTGCCGTACAAGGGCAGCGCCCCGGCGGAAGTGGCGGTGATTTCCGGTGAAGTGGAGCTGGTGCAGTTATCGGTGCCGGTGGTGGCGCCGCACTACAAATCCGGGCGGCTCAAGGTGTATGGCATCATCAGTTCGAAACGTTCGCCGCTGATGCCCGATGTGCAAACGTTCTCCGAACAGGGCATCGCGGGCTATGAAACTTCGGGCAACTGGCACGGCGTATTCGCGCCGGCGAAAACGCCGGATCGCATCGTGCGTATTCTGCATCGCGAAATCGTGCGTGTGTTTGATGCGCCGGAGATCAAGGAGGTTGTGTCGAACCGCGGCAGCGAATTGATTGTGAATTCGCCAGAGCAATTCGCCGCGCAACTCAATCGCGAGGTGCCAAAGTTTCGCAAGATCATGCTGGACGCGGGTATTGTTCCGCAGTAATGTGTATATAACTATATGTTTTTAAAGGAAAATTATGGGTAATGCCGCGAAGCACGCTCCCGCCGTAAAGCAGAAAAAACAAATGCGCCTCGATATTTTGCGCGAGCGCTTGCCGCGCATTGCGCCCGATAAATTGAACGCGGCGCAGAAGAAGGTTGCTGCTGAAATCTCGGCGGGGCCGCGCAAGGATGTGCGCGGGCCATTCGTGCCGATGATCCGCAGCCCCGGGTTGACCGGCCCGACGCAGGCGCTGGGTGCGTATATCCGCTGGGGCGTGAAGGTGCCGTTTCGGCTGGCGGAGTTTGCGGGTTTGATGGCGGCACGCGATTGGTCGTGCCAGTACGAATGGGCGGTGCATGTGCCGCACGCACTCAAGGGTGGATTAAGCCAGGACACCGTCGATGCATTGGCCGAATGCCGTCGTCCGGAGAAAATGAAAAAAGACGAAGCGATCGTTTATGATTTTGTGAACGAGCTCTTAAAAAATCGCAGCGTGTCGGATGCCACGTACGCGCGTGCCGTCAAACACTTCGGCGAAGAAAGCGTGGTCGATCTGGTGGGCGTGGTGGGTTACTACGCCATGATCGCGATGCTGATGAACGTGGCGCGCACCGCGCCGCCGAGCGGATTGCTGCCGCTGGCGGCATTGCCGCAGTATGCGAAGCCGGTGGTGTAAACGCCGGGCGCCGTGGTGTAATTTGTTTATTTTGGTTTTGCGCTCAGATCCGTATTTCGTCGGTGCGTAGTTCCAGCGTGACGAAGGTGGTCATGGTAATAGCGCGACCCTCTTCGTCTTCCAACACCGACTTTACGGGGGCAGCGTAACGCTGTTCCAGGGTAATCGTGTCCACGGGCATGCTGTAAAGATAACCCTGATAGGTGTCGCAATTCACGGTGCGCAAAAAGGCAAGCTGCGTGGTCGTCTCGACGCCTTCCGCGACCACGTTCAAATTGAGTTCCTTGGCGATGGCGATGATTGCGCCAATGATGGCGCAGGCACGCGCGTTGTTGGCTTCGTCGTCGATGGCGCTGACAAAGCTGCGGTCGATCTTGAGCGTGTCGAGCGGCAGGCGTTGCAGCACGCTGAGCGAGGAATAGCCCGTGCCAAAGTCGTCCATCGCGATGCGTATGCCCATTTCGCGGATGCGCCGCAGTATGGCGATGGATTCTTCGACGTGTTCCATCAGCATGGTTTCGGTGATTTCGAGCATCAGCCATCCGGGCTCTATGCCGTGATCGACCAGCGCCTGTCGCACTGACGTCACTAAATCCGCGCTCAGTTGGCCGGCCGAAACATTAACCACGATGTAGGGAATGCCCACCCCATTTGCGCGCCAGGTTTTGATGGTGCTGCAAGCGTGATTCAGTATCCATTTTCCCAGGGGCACGATCAAGCCGGTTTCTTCGGCCACCGAGATGAATTCGGCCGGGGACAATAGTCCGCGGGTTGGGTGCTGCCAGCGTATCAGCGACTCCGCTCCGTGAATTTCCCCGGTGGCGACGACCACTTGCGGCTGATAGTGCAAAACAAATTCGTTGTTTTCGACGGCGGTGTGCAGTTCTCGTTCAAGTTGTTGACGCCGCAGCATGCGCTGGTTCATCTCTTCGGCGTAGAACTGGTAGTTGTCGCGCCCCAGTTCCTTGGCGTGATACATCGCAATGTCGGCGACTTTCATCAGTGTCGCGACATCCTTGCCGTCTGTGGGGTAATAACAGATGCCGATGCTGGCGGACGTTTGCGCGTCGTTGCCGTGCAAATGATACGGTGTCGTCAGCAATTTGAGCATGCGATCCGCGATGGGCGTGACGATGGTGGCGTCGGTGACGTCGGTGAGAATTACCACGAACTCATCGCCGCCGAGGCGGGCCACGATATCCCCTTCTCGTACGCAATCGGTGAGCCGCTTGGCGCATTCGCGTAACAACGCATCACCTGCGGCGTGACCGAGCGTGTCATTGACCGCCTTGAAGTGATCCAGATCGACAAATATCACCACCAGTTGCGTCTGCGAGCGCGCAGCGCGAGCGATGGCGGTATGCATCTGCTCCATCAACATGCCGCGATTGGAGAGCCCGGTAAGCGCGTCCTTGGTGGCCAGATGTTCGATGTGGCGCTCCGCCTTAACGCGCTCGGTGACGTCACGCATGATGCAGGAGACAAACAGAATTTTCCCCTGCTCGTCCCGAATCGCCGACATGGTGGTTTGCACATGAACGGTTGAACCATCCTTACGCCGGCGAATATCTTCGAGTGATGACGGAACAGGTTCTCCGCGCAATATTTTTTCGAAACGCCCTTCCCGCCTGATATCCGGCGTCTGGGACAGCAAACCCTTGAATTTTCTCCCGAGCGTTTCTTCCGCGCGCCATCCGAACATGCGCTCGGCGGCTGCGTTCCAACTGACAATGGTATCGTCTGGCGCGCGGCTGACAATGGCGTCGTCACTGGATTCGACGATCGCCGCGAGTTGCGCCTGAGTGCGCCCAGCCTGCTTGCGTGCGCTGATGTCGCGGGCAATGGTTGCCAA
>CANIID010000379.1 GCA_947467315.1 Betaproteobacteria bacterium
TAACCGTAAAGAAGTCCGTACCACCGTTCAAGGACTCACCTAACGCGACCACGACATTTCCGTCCTTGGCTGGACCCGCGTTGTTGCCGAAATTGGCCATATAGCCACCGGACGCTGATTCCCCTTTGGGGTTTGCCGTCGCCGTACGGAATGCAATTCTTGATTGCCCTGCCAACAAGCCCACTTGGGCAAAAGCGCTACCTGTGTAGCTGTTGTGTGTTCTGCTGGAAAATCGATCGACAGCCGCCTTGGTTGAACCCAGCGTAATAACATACGTGGCCTTGATCAGATGCGCGTTAAGCTCTTTGGCCAGATTCACTTCCAAACCGGGCAACGCATAATTTTCGCCCGAACGAATGTTGGACGGGCCGCCTTCCGTCGAGCTTTTCCCAAACGTGCCAACCCAACCTTTAATCAGGCTCTTTATTTGCGTTGTGAACTTGCCGCTCTCCAGACTATAGGGGAGATAGGGTTTCAAATTGCCAGCGCCAACCAGCAAGGTGTCACCGTTCAAATCGGCAAACTTTGAAAAATGGGTGATCCCCGCCATTTGAACGATCTTTTGGTACGTCGCACTGGCCGACACTGTTGCTTCCGGCAACACTTCATAGCCATTGGCCTGCAGGTCGGCCTGCAACTGGGTATAGATTTCATCGGTAATGGACGCAAGCAATTTCGTGTCCATATCCGGCATCTGTAGCGAGGCAGACGCGTTCGTTCTGGCCGCGAACATGCCGCTCGTGTTGGTTTTTTCCCCGCCCGCGGACGCCTGAAACGACACGATCACGCTGGTGATGGCCACACGCTTGGTGCCGGAAAGGCCCGCGGCCGCACTATCGGTAAATGCAACTTTCGCGGTTGCTGCTGCATGCAGTGGCGTAGCAACAAACATCAGTGCTACCAGGATAAGTGATCCGATACTTTCCGTTACTTTGCTCAATCAAGGCTCCTTGCCGATGGAATATAAGGAAGACCTTGCAAGGTCTTCCATCATCGCATCTCTAGTTAAATGGCATCTGAAAAAAACAGATCCGAATTTACCATTCTGCGATTAAAGTGTCCATCACCCTCACCTTCACCGAGCCTCCGCAATATCCGATTTCTACAGGTTGGTATTGCTTCAACATCACGCCAATCGCACGCCTGCATGGAATCTGGATATACTTGCCTGCGCACGTGGCAATTGAAATTTTTCAGCGATCATTCTGCAAAATGAAACTGAGATCAATTTGGGTGACGATAGTGGCGGGGACTCTGGCGTCCACTGCGGGCATGGTTCATGGGCAGGATTATCCGAACCGAACCGTCCGCATACTTACCGCTGAAGCCGGCGGCGGACTCGATGTGCAGACACGTCTGATTGCGCAGGGCCTTAGCGCCAGCTTCGGGCGGCAGGTCGTCGTTGAAAATCGCGGCGGTGGCGCGTACGCGGCCGAGATTATCGCCAAGTCGCCCCCCGATGGTTACAACCTGCTGTACTACGGCAGCAACGTGTGGCTCGCGCCGTTGCTGCGCAGCGATTTGCCGTGGGACGCGGCAAAGGATTTTGCAGCGGTTTCACTGTCCACGCGCGCTCCCAACCTGGTGGCGGTAACGCCATCGTTGCAAGTGTTCTCGATCAAGGAGTTGATCGCGCTGGCGAAAGCGCGGCCGGGGCAACTCAACTATGCCTCGGGTTCAACCGGGTCATCGCCGCATCTCGCGGCGGAGTTGTTCAAATACATGGCGGGCGTGAAGATTGCGCGCATCAACTATCGCGGCAATGCGCAGGCCTACGCCGACGTGATTCGTGGCGAGGTGCCGCTGATTTTTCCCACCACCGCATCGGCGGCGCCGCATTTGCAGTCGGGCAAGGTTCGTGCGCTGGCGGTCACCACTGTGCAGCGTTCGGCGCAGTTTCCGGCGTTGCCCACGGTGGCGGAAGCCGGTTTGCCCGGTTATGAATCGGCGTCCATCAACGGCATGCTGGCCGTGGCGGGAACGCCGGCGACACTGCTCGCGCGCATCAACAGTGAAGTGGTCAAGGTGCTCAATCGCGCCGACATCAAGGAACGATTCGTGGGCCTTGGTGTGGAAGTGGTTGCGGGATCACCCGACGAATTCGCGGGTTTCATACGATCCGAGATGGCGAGAATGGGCAAGATGATTAAAGCGGCTGGCCTGCGCGACGAATAGACCCAAACCATAATTTTCAGGGAGTAAGCAATGGCAGGCATGCACGCGCTACACAAGATACTTGCGGCACACTCGATTCCCCAGCGCACCACGGTGACACCGGGCGAGTACCTGCAATTGGTGCCCGACGTGTTTGCGTTCGGCATCTCCTACAACGCAGAAGAGGCGGACAAGTTCGAGGCCACGCTCAACGATCTGGGCGTGAAGGATTTCCCGTTGCGTGAGCGCATTTTTGCGTTTCAGGATCACGGTGCGCCGGCGCCGTCTCCGGCGTTCGCGGCGGGGCAGAAGCGCTGGCGCGAGGTGATCAGCGCACGCGGTGTGGCCATCACCGATCCGGGCGCGGGCATTTCGCATTTACAGATGACCGAAGGTGGCCTGGTCGGCCCCGGCACGCTGCTGGCGCTGCGCGATTCGCACACGCCCACCAGCGGCGCGGTCGGCGCTTTTGCCGCGTCGGTGGCGGGCGGCCTGCTGACGCTGTTTACTTTGGGGCGCTACATTTTGGATGTGCCCAGGGTGGCGCTGGTCAAACTCGACGGCAGTCTGCGTAAGGGCGTCTACGCGCGCGACGTGGCGCTGATGGTGAATGGCAAGCTGGGGCAGCGCGGCGCGCTGGGACAGGCCATCGAGTTCGGCGGCTCGTATGTGCGTTCGCTGCCGATGGACATGCGCTTCACGCTCACCAATACCAGCACCGAAGTGGGTGCGATGACGGGCTATATCCAGCCCGACCAGATTACGCTCGACTGGTGCGGCCCGCGCGCCAAACGGCCGATGGTGGTGCATGAAACCGATGCGGATTTTCAGTATGAAACCGTGCATGAATTCGATGTGTCGTCGCTGGAGCCGCAGGTCGCCGCGCCGCATGTGCCCGATAACGTGAAGCCGCTGGCGGTCGTGGAAGGCACGCACATCAATCAGGCGTTTCTGGGCTCGTGTGCCAACGGACGGCTGGAAGACCTTGCGATCGCGGCAGCGGTAGTCAAGGGCAAAAAGGTACATCCCGACGTGCGGTTTGTCGTCACGCCGGGTTCGCGCGAGGTGATGAACGCCGCGATCCGCGCGGGCTATATCGAAACGCTCAACGATGCGAACGCAATCGTGACCAACGCCAATTGCGGCATGTGTCCCGGCTTGCACGGCGGTGTGCTGGCGCCGGGCGACGTCGCCATTGCCTGCAACACGCGAAACTTCGAGGGCCGCATGGGCCCCAATGCCTCTGTTTACCTGGCGTCGCCCGCATCGGTGGCCGCGTCCGCGCTCGAAGGGCGTATCACCAGCGCGCTCAAATACCTGTAAATGCTACTTGTGACCTCACATCGGATAATGGGATAGCGACATGAAAGTAACCGGAACCGTTTGGAAGTTTCCGCAGGACGATATCAACACCGATCAGATACGCCGCAAGAACTACGCGCATCTGCCGCTCAAGGAACAGGCGCTGCGCTGCCTGGAAACGCTGGATCCATCGTTTGCCGCGAAAGTGAAACCGGGCGACATCCTGGTCGTCGGCCGAAACTTCGGCTGCGGCTCGTCCACGCCGGTGCATCTGACGTTGATGGCGCTGGGCATTTCCGCCATCGTGGCGGAATCGTTCGGACGCATCTTTTTTCGCAGCAGCATCAGCGCGGGGCTGCTGGTGAATGCGTGCCCCGGCATACTCGATCTCACCCACACCGGCGACCAGATCGAACTCGATGCGGTGACGGGGCGGATCGCCAATCTCACGTCCGGCAAGGCCATGGACGGCGACAGGCTGCCGGATTTTCTGCGTGAGATGATCGAAATGGGCGGCGAAATACCCTACATCAA
>CANIID010000380.1 GCA_947467315.1 Betaproteobacteria bacterium
ACAGCTCACCGCAACCCGGAAGACACGCCCATGGCCATCACCGAACAGCAAGTTAAAGACGCACTGCAAACGCTCGTCGATCCCAACACGCACAAGGATTACATCACCAGCAAGTCCGCGCGCAACATCAAGGTGGACGGCAATAACGTGTCGGTGGATGTGCAACTGGGTTATCCGGCAAAAAGCCAGATCAAGCCCATCGGCGACGAGATCACCGCCAGGCTGAAAACACTGCCGGGCGTGGGCACTGTCACGGCCAACGTCACCATGAACATCGTCAAGCACGCAGTGCAGCGGGGCGTGAAGTTGGTGCCGGGGGTGAAGAACATTATCGCGGTGGCCTCGGGCAAGGGCGGTGTGGGCAAAAGCACCACGGCCGTCAACCTCGCGCTCGCGCTGGCCGCCGAAGGCGCCACCGTGGGCATGCTGGATGCCGATATTTACGGCCCGTCGCAGCCGATGATGCTGGGCATCAAGGGCAAGCCCACCAGCAAGGACAATAAGTCACTGGAGCCGATGGAAGGCCACGGTATTCAGGCGATGTCGATTGGTTTTATGATCGACATCGAAACGCCGATGGTATGGCGCGGCCCGATGGTGACGCAGGCGCTGGAGCAACTGCTTAACGAAACCAAGTGGCGCGACGTGGATTACCTGATTGTCGATCTGCCGCCGGGCACGGGCGACATTCAGTTGACGCTGGCGCAGCGCGTGCCGGTAACCGGCGCGATCATTGTCACCACGCCGCAGGACATCGCCCTGATCGATGCGCGCAAGGGTTTCAAAATGTTCGAGAAGGTGAGCATCCCGATTCTGGGCATCGTGGAAAACATGTCGATGCACGTGTGCTCAAACTGCGGCCACGAAGAACGTATTTTCGGCGAAGGTGGCGGCGCCAAAATGGGCAAGGATTACGATCTGGAGTTGCTCGGCTCGCTGCCGCTGGACATTAAAATTCGCGAGCAGGCCGATTCCGGCACGCCTACCGTGGTGGCCGATCCCGACGGGCGCGCGGCGCAAATCTACAAACAAATCGCGCGCCGCGTGGCGGTGAAAATCGCTGACAAGCAGCAGGATCTGTCATCGATGTTTCCGAAGATTGTGGTGCAGAATACGTAGTGCTGCGTTTTTGCCGGGCTGCGTTTTATAATTTGTGGTACACGCTGCGCGTTCGCGCGGCAGGGAGACCTGCATGAAATTTCGCTTCCCCGTCATTATTATCGATGAGGATTTCCGTTCCGAAAACGTGAGCGGCCTCGGCATACGCGCGCTCGCCAAGGCTGTCGAGGAAGAGGGGCTGGAGGTGCTGGGCGTGACCAGTTATGGTGACTTGTCTTCGTTCGCGCAGCAGCAAAGCCGCGCCTCGGCATTTATTTTGTCGGTGGATGATGAGGAGTTTTCGACCGAGGAAGCTACGGCCACCATCTCCGGGTTGCGCGGTTTTGTCGAGGAAATTCGTTTTCGCAATGCCGATATCCCGATTTTTCTCTATGGCGAAACCAAGACCTCGCGCCATATTCCGAACGACGTGCTGCGCGAGCTGCACGGCTTTATTCACATGTTTGAAGATACGCCGGAGTTCGTGGCGCGCTATATCGTGCGCGAGACGCGCTCTTACCTCGACGGCCTTGCGCCGCCGTTTTTCAGGGCACTGACGCATTATGCGCAGGACGGTTCGTATTCGTGGCACTGTCCGGGGCATTCGGGTGGCGTGGCGTTTCTGAAAAGCCCGGTGGGCCATATGTTCCACCAGTTTTTCGGCGAGAACATGTTGCGCGCCGACGTGTGCAATGCGGTGGATGAACTCGGCCAGTTGCTTGATCACTCCGGCCCGGTGGCGGCCTCGGAACGCAACGCGGCGCGCATTTTCAATTGCGACCACTTGTTTTTTGTCACCAACGGCACCTCCACCTCGAACAAGATCGTGTGGCACTCGACGGTGGCGCCGGGCGATGTGGTGATCGTGGATCGCAACTGTCACGTGTCGATCCTGCACGCCATCACCATGACCGGCGCGATACCGGTTTTTCTGATGCCCACGCGCAATCACTTCGGCATCATCGGGCCGATTCCACTCGAAGAGTTCAAGTGGGAGAACATCGAGAAGAAAATAGCTGCGCATCCGTTCGCCAGCAAAGCCAAAACCAAGCCACGTGTGCTGACGCTGACGCAAAGCACCTACGACGGCATTGTGTATAACGTCGATACGTTAAAAGAACTGCTCGACGGCCATGTCGATACCCTGCACTTCGACGAAGCGTGGCTACCGCATGCCACGTTTCACGACTTTTACAAAGGCATGCACGCCATCGGACGCGACCGGCCGCTGTGCAAGGAATCGATGGTGTTCTCCACGCAATCCACGCACAAGCTGCTGGCGGGCTTGTCGCAGGCGTCGCAAATCCTGGTGCAGGATTCGCAAAAGCGCAAACTCGACAAGCACACCTTCAACGAAGCGTATCTGATGCACACCTCCACCTCGCCGCAATACGCGATTATCGCGTCGTGCGATGTGGCGGCGGCAATGATGGAGCCACCCGGCGGCCCGGCCTTGGTTGAGGAGTCGATACTGGAAGCGCTGGATTTCCGTCGCGCCATGCGCAAGATCGACGCTGAATTCGGCAAGGACTGGTGGTTCAAAGTGTGGGGACCGGAACGGTTGGCTGACGAAGGCATCGGCAATCGCGACGACTGGATGCTGCG
Organism: Betaproteobacteria bacterium; assembly: GCA_947467315.1. Classification (GTDB taxonomy): domain Bacteria; phylum Pseudomonadota; class Gammaproteobacteria; order Burkholderiales; family SG8-41; genus UBA5216. Next base: position 2,704 of record CANIID010000380.1, read on the forward strand.
CGCGAACGAGCGCTGGCATGGCTTCGGCAATCTCGCGCCAGGCTTTAACATGCTCGACCCGATCAAATCAACGGTGATTACTCCAGGGCTGGATGTCACTGGCAAATTCGCGAAAACCGGCATACCCGCGGCGGTGTTGACCAAGTATCTCGCCGAGAACGGCATTATCGTGGAGAAGACGGGCCTCTATTCGTTTTTTATCATGTTCACCATCGGCATTACCAAGGGCCGCTGGAACACGCTGGTCACCGAGTTGCAGCAGTTCAAAGACGACTACGCCGGCAACAAACCGCTGTGGCGCATCTTGCCGGATTTCGTCGCGAAGCATCCGCAGTACGAAAAAACCGGCTTGCGCGATCTGTGCGATCAGATACACGAAGTCTACAAAGCCAACGACGTGGCGCGCCTCACCACCGAAATGTATTTGTCGGACATGCAGCCGGCGATGGTGCCGGCCGAAGCGTGGTCGCGTATGGCGCACCGCGAAATCGAGCGCGTGGAAATCGACCAGCTTGAAGGCCGCGTCACCAGTGCCCTGGTCACGCCGTACCCGCCCGGTATTCCGCTATTGATTCCAGGCGAACGCTTCAACCCGACCATCGTGCGCTTCCTGAAATTCGCGCGTGATTTCAACCAGAAGTTTCCCGGTTTTGAAACCGACATACACGGCTTGGTGAAAGAAAATGGCGGGCCGCAGTTGCGTTACTACGTGGACTGTGTCGCGGCATAGCAAATGTTTCAAAATCTTGTATGAATCGTCCATGGCATGCAGCGTCCAGCATGGGGCGCAAGGGTTTGTAAACAAAAGAGAATTTGATACACTTTCCGCAGACAATGGTTAGTTAATTTTTGCGGAAAAGAGTGTTTCCATGCGCTGGATAGCGACACTGACTTGCCTGGTATGGGCTCTCGCGGCGAATAGTGGACACGCACAGCAGTCGCCGGATATCAATGCCGCTGCCGCTTTAATTCAGCAGGGCAAGGGCGCGGAAGTTTATCGCACGCTATTGCCGTTTGAGGCGCAACACGCGGGCGACGCGGAATTCGATTATTTACTCGGCATCGCGGCCCTTGACGCCGGGCAAGCCGACAAAGCCACGTTGGCGCTAGAGCGCGTTGTCATCCTCAAGCCGGCCTATCTTGCCGCGCGTCTCGATCTTGCGCGCGCGTACTTCGCGCTTGGCGATCTTGACCGTGCGCGCACGGAATTCGAAGCCGTGCAACGCGAAAGTCCGCCGCCCGCGGCCCAAGCGACGATAGAGCGCTACCTGGCCGCCATCGC
>CANIID010000381.1 GCA_947467315.1 Betaproteobacteria bacterium
GCTCATACGTCTCTACAAACCTCATCTGTCTGGTCTCCTGTAGCAATCTTGTCCGTGTCATCCCGCGCCCCCTTTCGGGCACTATGACAACCGGACAGGTGTCGTGCTACAGAACCGGACATATCATGAACTCGCAACACTATCTCCGGCAACTATTCCTTTTTTCCCAGCACGGGCAGCGCCGCCTTGAGGTAGTAGGCCATGGAAATCAGCGTCAGCGCCGCCGCGAGGTAGATCAGCCATGTGCCCACCGCCTGCGGATCAAAGGGGCCCAAGCTGTCGTGATACAGCAGCATGGGGATCGCGATCATCTGTGTCGCGGTCTTGAGTTTGCCTAAAAAGGATACGGCGATGCTTTTGGATTCACCAAGTTGCGCCATCCACTCGCGCAACGCCGAGATGGCGATTTCGCGGCCGATCATGATGAGGGCGATGATGGCATCGACCCGATTCAACTGCACCAGAATAATCAGCGCTGCCGCCACCATGAGTTTGTCGGCCACCGGATCGAGAAAAGCGCCGAAAGCGGACGTTTGATTTAACTTGCGCGCGAGCCAGCCGTCGAGCCAGTCGGTGACCGCCGCCGCCACGAAAATGACGGTCGCCACCAGATTTTGATTGGCTGCGGATATCCAGTTGCTGTCGAAATAAAAAATGCCGACGAATAACGGAATCAGGCTGATCCGTAACCAGGTCAACAGCGTGGGCAGGGTGAGCGTCATGAGGACTATTATCGTTGCCGGCAATGGTAACGCGTCAATGCAGTTCCTGATAGATTTTCTCTGCAAGCGCGCGGCTGACGCCGTCGATTTGCGCCAATTCATCCACGCTGGCCGCTTGCAGACCGTGCAGACCGCCAAAATGCGCCAGCAGACGCTGCCGGCGCTTGGCGCCGATGCCGGCAATGTTTTCCAGCGGTGATTGCGAGCGCGCTTTGCCGCGCCGCGCGCGATGACCGGTGATCGCAAAGCGATGCGCCTCATCGCGAATTTGCTGCACCAGGTGCAGGCCCGCATGCTCGGGGCCCAGCACGAAAGGCTGGTCGCGGCCTGGCATCCAAAGTGATTCCAGACCCGGCTTGCGATCCTCTCCTTTGGCGACGCCGACCAGAATAATATCGACGATGCCCAACTCAGCCATCACTTCCCGCGCAATGCCGAGTTGCCCCTTGCCGCCGTCGATCAGCACCACGTCCGGCATCTTGCCCTCCCCCGTGACCAACCGCCGGTAGCGCCGTTGCAGCACCTCGCGCATTGCGCCGTAGTCGTCGCCCGCCACGGGCGTGGTGATATTGAAGCGGCGATAGTCGCCCTTTTGCATCGCGGATTGTTCATACACCACGCAGGACGCGACGGTGGCTTCGCCCATGGTGTGGCTGATGTCGAAACACTCGAAACGCTGCGCGGTTTCGGGCAATCCCAAGGCCTGCTGCAAGGCCGCGAGGCGTGCCTCCTGGTTGGCTTGCAGACTAGCGGTATGCGCCGCGCCGATTTGCGCGTTTTTTTCCGCCATTTCCAGCCACACGCGCCGCGGGCCCGTAGGACGCGTCACGATTTGCACCTTGTGCCCGGCGTGCTCACCGAGCATGCTTTCGAGATCATCCACATCCTGCCGCTCGTTCCGCAGGCGCGCCAAGATCAACGGCGGCACGCTGTGGTGCTGATAGTGCTGGCTGATAAATGCCTCGATTACCTGATCGTCGTCTACTGCATCGGCGTGTCTGGGGAAATGGTTATGGTCTCCCAGATGCCGGCCGCCGCGTATCATTACCAAGTTGACGCAGGTGACGCCCCCTGCGCGCGCGCAGGCGATCACATCGGCGTCGCGCCCCGCCACATCGCTGACGTATTGCTTTTCGCGTACCGCGCGCAACGCCGAAACCTGATCGCGATGCTGCGCGGCCCCTTCGTAATCCTGCGCTTCGGACGCGGCATGCATGCGCGTGATCAGGTTTTCGATCACCTCATCTTCCTTGCCGGAAAGAAATAATGCTGCACTGCGGACATCCTGCGCGTAGTCGGATTCAGAGATGTGGCCGACGCAGGGCGCGGTGCAGCGTCGAATCTGGTGCATCAGGCACGGTCGCGAGCGATTGGCGAATACCGAATCTTCGCAATTGCGGATGCGAAAAACCTTTTGCAAAAGCTGAATGCTTTCACGCACCGACCCCGCACCGGGGAACGGGCCATAGTACTGATTGCGTTTATCGAGCGCACCGCGATGAAAGCTCAGGCGCGGAATTTTGTGTCCGGTTATAACGAGATATGGATAGGATTTGTCGTCTCTAAACAATATGTTATAGCGAGGACTTAAAGTCTTTATTAAGTTACTTTCGAGCAGCAGCGCCTCGCTTTCGGAGCGCGTAACCGTGGTTTCCACCTGCGCCACTTGTGCCACCATAAGCTGGATGCGCGGCGATAGTCCGGCGGGCTTCTGGAAATAGGACGAAACGCGTTTTTTGAGATCGATGGCCTTGCCGACGTAGAGCACGACCTGGTCTTTGCTGACCATGCGATACACACCCGGCAGGTGCGGCAGGTCGGCCAGCGTCGCAGCAATTGTCTCGGCTATCGTCGCTGCTGTGGATGCCGTCGCGGCGGAGGGATCAGGCTCGCCCATGCGTGTAACGCGCTTATTTGATGCGGCGCACTATCGCCGCTACCACAGCGTCGAACATCTCCGGCGTGAGCCGCCGTGTGTTGGTGTTGTAACGGCTGCAATGGTAGCTGTCGAACAGCGCGCGGCCATCGGGCAGCTCGTGGCACGCGCCATGCTGGAACGGATAATCTTTCAGCCGCACATCCAACGCACGCAAAATCGCCTGATGCGAAATATTACCCAGCGCAAACAACACGGCGGATTTGGGCAACGCTGCGATCTCGGCGCGCAAGTAACCATTGCACTGCTTGATTTCAGCGGGCAGCGGCTTGTTTTCCGGCGGCAGGCATTTCACCGCGTTGGTAATGCGGCAATGCTTCAACTTCAAACCGTCGCTCGGGTCCGCGCCCTCCGCCTGATTCGCAAGCCCATGTTTATGAAGGGTTTTATATAGCAAAATGCCTGCGGTATCGCCGGTGAACGGACGCCCGGTGCGGTTCGCGCCATGCATGCCCGGCGCGAGTCCCACAATCAGTAACTTGGGTGCGGCAACGCCAAACGGCAGCACCGGACGCGCGTGATAGCCGGGATGATCTTTGCGCACCTGCGCCAGAAAACCAGCCAGTCGCTTGCACTGTCGGCATTCGAGCAAGGAGGTGTCAGACATGGGAGGGCTGAACGCGCTATGCGAACAGATCGCCTTCGCGTTTGCCGATGGCTTGCACCACCGCGAGCGCGCGCTGATATTCGGGTAACGCACTCAGCGCTGCCATGCCCTGCACCGGCCCACGCCCGCGCATCGCAGCCAAGCGCGCTTGCCCCACCGCAGGCATGTGGTATTCGAGGCCGGCCAGCAATTCATCGGCCGCGCCCGCGTCATTGCACACCAGCACCATGTCGCAACCGGCTGAGAGCGCCGCGTTGGCGCGCGCGACGATGCCGCCCACCCCTTTCGCGCCTTCCATCGATAGATCGTCGCTGAAAATCACGCCATCGAATTCCAGTTGCTTACGCAAAATTTGCTTGAGCCACTTAGGCGAAAACCCCGCCGGCAGCGCATCCACCTGCGGGTAAATCACGTGCGCGGGCATCACCGCGCCCAAGCCTGCGCCTATCAGGCGGCGGAACGGAATCAAATCACACTGCTCGATATCGACATACGAACGGTCATCCACCGGAATTTCATGGTGGGAATCCGCGCGCACATGACCGTGCCCCGGAAAATGTTTACCCACCGAGGACATCCCGCCCA
>CANIID010000382.1 GCA_947467315.1 Betaproteobacteria bacterium
GATTTCAGTTAAATAATCGACTGCTGCGCCCAGCGTAATCGCCGCGGCAATCGGCGGCGTGCCGGCTTCAAACTTGGCGGGGATCGGCGCGTAGGTGGTTTTCTCGAACGTCACCGACAGAATCATGTCACCGCCGCCCTTGAAGGGCTGCATCGCTTCGAGCAGCGCAGCTTTGCCATAGAGCACGCCGATGCCGGTGGGCCCGCACAGCTTGTGGCCGGATAAGGCATAAAAATCGCAATCCAGCGCCTGCACATCCACGCTCAGATGCGGCGCGGCTTGTGCGCCATCCACCAGCGTCACCACGCCGTGCTTGCGCGCGATGGCAATCATCTCGCGCACCGGGTTGATCGTACCCAGCGCATTCGACACGTGGGTGAAGCACGCGATTTTGGTGCGTGCATTGAACAACTTTTCGTACGCCGCCAGATCGAGTTCGCCGTTATCAAAAATCGGCGCCACGCGAATCTTCGCGCCCTTTTCATCGGCCACCATCTGCCACGGCACGATATTCGAATGATGCTCCAGCGTGGTCAGAATAATTTCATCGCCCGCATTCAGAAACTTGCGGCCCCAGCCGTGCGCCACCAGATTGATGCTCTCGGTAGTGCCGCTGGTGAAAATCACCTCGCGTTCTTCTTTGGCGTTGATGAAGGCTTGCAGCTTGCGGCGTGCGGCTTCGTATTCGGCGGTGGCGGTTTCGGACAGATAATGCACCGCACGATGGATGTTGGCGTGTTGCGCGGATTGATAACGCACCCAACGATCCATCACCTGCTTGGGCATTTGGCTCGATGCCGCATTATCCAAGAAAACCAAGGGCTTATCGTTGACCTTGAGGTCAAGTATGGGGAAATCCGGACGGATGCGCGTAACGTCGAACGCCGCCATTTTTAAAGGGGCATTCATCACACACCCGCCTGTGTTTGCGCCATGACGATGCTTTCCAACTGCGCCACCAGCGATTTCACCGGGATGCGATCGACGATCTCCGCACCAAACGCATAGGTCAGCAGATTGCGCGCGGCCACGTCGTGCAAGCCGCGGCTCTTCAAATAAAACAATTGCTCGGCATCGAGCTGGCCGACGGTGGCGCCGTGCGCACATTTCACATCGTCGGCAAAAATTTCCAACTGCGGCTTGGTATCGACGCGTGCCGTGGACGACAACAACAGATTGCGACTTTGCTGCGCGGAGTTGGTGAGCTGCGCGCCCTTGCGCACCAGCACTTTGCCATTGAACACCGCGTGCGCTGCACCGCCGACGATGGTTTTGTGCAACTGCGTGCAACGGCCATTCGGCTGCGCATGATCCATCGTGGTATGCGTGTCGGCGCATTGCTGGCCGGAGATCAACGCCAGGCCATCAATCACCGCCTCGGTGCCCTCGCCCCGGTGGACCACATCCAGGTTGTAGCGCGACAGCCGCGCGCCGAATGCCACCGACTGCGACACATACGAGGCATCCTTCGCCAGCGACACCGCGCACGCTGCAATATGCACCGCCTGCGTGCTCTCGCGCTGCAGGCGCACATGGCGCACACGCGCGTTCGGCTTGATGGCGATTTCGGTTACCGCATTGGTGAAATAGGCCTCATCCGTCGCCGCCACATAGTCTTCGATCACCGTGCATTCCGCGCCAGTTTCCGCCACGATCAAACAACGCGGGCAGCTTGCGGCGTCTTTTTGCGCGGCGATAAACAGCAAATGCAGCGGCTCATCCACCACGGCGTTTTTCGCCACATGCACCACCGCGCCATCGCGCAACCACGCGGTGTTGAGCGCGGTGAATACCTGCTGGTCGAAGCCCGCATGCGCTGCCAGATGCGGCTCGATCAGCGCGGGGTTGGTTGTTAACGCCTCGGCCAGCGAACTCACCGTCACACCGGCAGGCAAAGCACTGCGGCTCGAAAGCGATGGCGCATAAACACCATCAACAAAAGTGAGCCGAAATGCAGCTTCCGGCACCACAAACGATGCCACATCCACGGGCGCGGCAGCCGACGAAGCTTCGACGCGCAACTTGTTCAACGGTGCCAAGTCGGTGAAGCGCCACTCCTCGTCGCGCGTGGTGGGCACGCTCAACGCGTTGGCGCGCTCCAGCGCTGCCGCGCGGCGCGTGTTCAGCCACGACGCAGTGCTGGCGGGCAACGCACGCCCCCCAGCGACCAGCGCTTCGACAAACGGATGCTTAATTGCAGCAATACTCATGCGGCGGCCTTGGTGTCCACCAGCAACCAGTCATAGCCACGCGCTTCCAATTCCAGCGCCAGCGCCTTATCGCCGGTTTTGATGATGCGCCCAGCCTCCATCACATGCACATAATCCGGCGTGATGTAGTTCAGCAGGCGCTGGTAATGCGTCACCAGCACGCAGGCGTTCTCAGCCGTAAGCAGCTTGTTCACACCGCCGGCGACAATACGCAGCGCATCGATATCCAGCCCCGAATCGGTTTCATCGAGAATGGAAACGCGCGGCTCCAAAATCGCCATCTGCAGAATTTCATTGCGCTTTTTCTCGCCGCCGGAAAAACCGTCGTTCACGCTGCGATCGAGAAACTCCGGGCTCATTTCCAGCAGCTTCATTTTTTCGCGCACGTAGTCGTCGAATTCCAGCGGATCAAGTTCATCCTTGCCGCGCGCGCCCTGCACCGTGTTGTAGGCCAGGCGCAGGAACGAACTGTTCGACACACCGGGAATTTCCACCGGATACTGAAAGCCCAAAAACAATCCCGCCCGCGCGCGCGCTTCGGCGGCGAGCGCGAACAAATCGTTGCCCTCAAACAACACCGTGCCGCCGGTGACCTCGTACGCCGGATGCCCCGCCAGCACTTTGGCCAGCGTGCTTTTGCCCGATCCGTTGGGCCCCATGATGGCATGCACTTCGCCCGCACGCACCGTGAGGTCGATGCCCTTCAAAATCGTCACACCTGCGACCGTGGCTGTCAGGCCGCGTATGTCGAGCAGGGTTTTTGCGTTGCTGTTAATCATCCCACACTGCCTTCGAGTTTGAGTCCGAGGAGTTTGGTCGCTTCGACCGCGAACTCCATCGGCAATTGCTGAAACACTTCTTTGCAGAAGCCATTGATAATCATCGATACCGCTTCTTCGGCGCCGATGCCGCGCTGCTGAAAATAGAACAATTGGTCTTCGCCGATTTTCGAGGTGGTGGCTTCGTGCTCGACCTTGCCGCTGGGGTTGCGCACGTCGATATAGGGAAACGTATTCGCGCCGCACTTATCGCCGATCAGCATCGAATCGCACTGCGAATAATTGCGCGCGCCGGCGGCGGTGGGCGCAATACGCACCAGGCCGCGATAGCTGTTGTTCGATTGCCCCGCCGAAATGCCTTTGCTGATGATGGTGCTGCGGGTGTTTTTACCGATGTGAATCATCTTGGTGCCGGTGTCGGCCTGCTGATGGTGATTGGTCAACGCCACCGAATAAAACTCGCCCACCGAGTTATCACCGCGCAGCACGCACGAGGGATATTTCCAGGTAATCGCCGAGCCGGTTTCAACTTGCGTCCACGAAATGCGCGAGTTCACGCCTTTGCACAGCCCGCGCTTGGTGACAAAGTTGTAGATGCCGCCCACGCCTTTTTCGTCGCCCGCGTACCAGTTCTGCACCGTCGAATATTTGATGTCGGCATTGTCCATCGCTACCAGTTCCACCACCGCGGCGTGCAATTGATTGGTGTCGAACTTGGGCGCGGTACAGCCTTCGAGATACGACACCGAGGCGCCGTCTTCGGCCACGATCAGCGTGCGTTCAAACTGCCCGGAATCCTGCGTGTTGATTCTGAAATACGTGGACAGCTCCATCGGGCATTTCACGCCCTTGGGGATATA
>CANIID010000383.1 GCA_947467315.1 Betaproteobacteria bacterium
ATGGATTGCGCCTGCGTACCCCTTAACTGCGCTTCGGCCTGTGCCACGTCCACGCGCCCGGCGAGGCCGGCTTTGTAGCGGTTTTGTGTCATCTCCAACGATTTGGCGAACGCCGCTGACGATTCATCGAGCAATTTTTTCTGCGTATCGACCACGCGCAGCGCCAGGTAATTGAGCACGACTTCCGATTGCACCAACAGGCGCACCGATTCGAGATCGGCGGCGCTGGCCGCAGCCGACGCTTCGCTGGCTTCGACGCCTCGCCGCACGCGGCCCCACAGATCGGCATCCCAGCTTGCGCGCCCCGACAAATCGTAATTAGTGGTTGACGCGCGCGAACCCGCGCCACTGCGCGTAACGGACGCCTCGCCCGTCACCACGGGAAACAGCCCCGCGCGCGATTGCTGCACCACGGCTTGCGCGCGGCGGTACTGCGCCTCGGCCACGCGCAAATCCTGATTGGATTTCTCCACTTTTTCGGCGAGCGCGTTCAACTGGGTGTCGCCGAATATCCGCCACCACGCGCCGCGTGGCACACCGTCGCGCGGCTCGGCGATTTTCCAGTCTTTGGATTCTTTGTAAGCCGGCGGCGTGACCACCTGCGGACGGCGGTAATTCGGCCCGAGCAGCGAGCAGGATGCCAGCGTCGCGGCCAGCGTTGCCGCCACCGCGCGCTGTACGAATGATTTCACTTTCATCGGCTTTCCAATGCAACAGACGGCGCAGGCTTGCGCCGCAAACGCAGACACCACAGCCGGAACCGGTCAAGATAGAGATACACCACCGGCGTGGTGTAGAGCGTGAGGATCTGGCTCATCACCAGCCCGCCCACAATCGAAATGCCCAGCGGCGTGCGCAGTTCGGCGCCGTCGCCGCTGCCGATGGCCAGCGGAATCGCGCCCAGCAGCGCCGCCATGGTCGTCATGATAATCGGGCGAAAGCGCAGCAGGCACGCCTGAAAAATCGCGTCGCGCGGCGTAAGATTGTCGCGGCGCTCGGCTTCGATCGCAAAATCGATCATCATGATCGCGTTTTTCTTCACGATGCCGATCAGCAGGATCACGCCGATCAGCGCGATGATATTGAATTCTGAATTAAACAACATCAGCGCCAGCAGCGCACCCACGCCTGCCGACGGCAGCGTCGAGAGGATGGTGATCGGATGAATAAAACTCTCATACAAAATGCCGAGCACGATGTACACCGTGATCAGCGCCGCGAGTATCAGCCACGGCTGACTGTCGAGCGAAGCCTGAAACGCACGCGCCGTGCCCTGAAAACTGCCGTAAATCGTGCTGGGCACGCCGATGCGCGCCATGGTGTCGTTGGTGGCGCGCACCGCGTCGGACAGCGATATGCCTTCCGGCAGATTGAATGAAATCGTCGATGCAGCGAACTGCCCCTGGTGATTCACCGACAGTGCGGTATTGGTGAATTCGTAGCGCGCAATCGACGTCAGTGGCACCTGACCTTTAACCGGCGACAGCACATATATTTTTTCCAGCGCCTCGGGGCCCTGCCAGTGCTGGGGTGCGACTTCCAGCACCACGCGATACTGGTTGAGCGAGGTATAGATGGTCGATACCTGCGCCTGCCCGAAGGCGAGATTCAATGCGGTGTCGATGGCGCGGATGGTGATGCCCAGCCGTGCGGCCGTGGCACGATCAATAGTCAACGTGGTTTGCAGGCCGCGCACCTGCTGATCGGAATTGATGTCGGCCAATTCGGGCACCTCGCGCAGTGCGCGCTCCAGCCGCGGCGTCCAGGTGCGCAAATCCTCGATGTTGTCGGCACGCAGCGTGAACTGGTACGCAGTGTTGCTTTGCCGTCCGCCGATGCGGATGTCCTGCACCGGATTCAGAAACAGGCTCGCACCCGCCACCGCGCCGAGCTTCGGCCGCAGGCGCGCGATCACCTGATCCACCGACATCTGGCGCTCCTTCAACGGCTTTAACGAAATGAACATGAAGCCGCCGTTACGCGCGCCGCCGCCGGTAAAGCCGGTGACGCTCTCCACCGCCGGATCCTCCTGGACGATTTTGATGAAGTCGGCCAGCTTGACGCGCACCGCCTGAAAGGAACTCGCCTGATCGGCTTGCAGCGAACCCACCATGCGCCCCGTATCCTGCTGCGGGAAAAACCCCTTTGGAATGATCGTATACAGATACACATTGAGTCCGATGGTGGCGGCCAGCGCCAGCATCACCAGCAACGGATGGCGCAGCGCGAAGGCCAGCGAACGCTCGTAGCCGTGCAATATCCAATTAAACACGCCTTCGCTCCAACGGCTCAGCCGGCCGGGCGTTTCTTCGCCCTTTGGGCGCAGCAGGCGCGCGCACATCATCGGCGTGGTGGTGAGCGACACCACCATCGACACCAGAATCGCCACCGACAGCGTGACCGCGAATTCGCGGAACAGCCGCCCGACGATGCCGCCCATCATCAGGATCGGGATGAACACCGCGATCAGCGAAATGCTGATCGACACCACGGTAAAGCCCACTTCCTTCACGCCGAGCAGCGCGGCCTTGAATGGCGCCACGCCTTTTTCAATGTGGCGCGAGACGTTTTCCAGCACCACAATGGCGTCATCCACCACAAAGCCGGTAGCGATGGTAATCGCCATCAACGACAGGTTGTTGAGACTGTAGCCGAGCAGGTACATCACGCTGAAGGTGCCGATCAGCGACACCGGCACCGCAATACTGGGGATCAGTGTGGCGCGCCAGTTGCGCAGGAAAATAAACACCACCATGATGACCAGGCCCATCGAAATCAGCAGCGTGCGTTCGATTTCGGCGAGCGAGGCGCGGATGGTGGTGGTGCGTTCCAGCACCACATTCAATTCAATCGCCTGCGGAATCGCCGCCTGCAACTGGGGCAGCACCGCGCGCACGCGGTCGGCGGTTTCAATAATATTGGCGCCCGGCTGCCGGTAGAGAATCACCAGCACCGCCGGCTTGCCGTTGGAAATGCCGGCGTTGCGCAAATCCTGCACCGAGTCGATCACTTCGGCAACGTCTGACAGCCGCACCGGCGCGCCGTTGCGATAGGTCACGATCAGCGGCGCGTAATCCGCCGCCGTCAGCGATTGGTCGTTGGCGTAGATCTGCCATTGCTTGTCGCCATCTTCGACCACGCCCTTGGGCCGGTTGGCGTTATTGTTATTGATGGTGTTGCGCACTTCATCGAGGCCGATGCCGTATTTATTCAGCGCCGCCGGATTGGCCTCCACGCGCACCGCCGGCAGCGAGCTGCCGCTCACGGTGACCTGCCCGATCCCCTTCACTTGCGATAATTTTTCGCCCAACAGCGTGGTGGAGATGTCGTACATCTGCCCGCGGTCGTAGGTTTCGGACGTCAGCGCAATAATCATCACCGGCGCATCGGCCGGATTGATTTTGCGGTACGTCGGATTGCGCGGCAGGCTGCTCGGCAATTCCGAGCGCGAGGCGTTGATCGCCGCCTGCACTTCGCGCGCCGCGCCGTCGATGTCGCGGCTTAAATCAAATTGCAGCGTCACGCGCGTGTTGCCGAGCGAACTCGACGAGGTGATTTCGTTCACGCCGGCGATCTTGCCCAGCGCGCGCTCCAAGGGCGTGGCCACCGTCGCCGCCATCGTCTCCGGGCTTGCGCCGGGCAGCGACGCCGACACCGATATGGTCGGGAAATCCACCTGCGGCAGCGGCGCCACCGGCAGCAGCTTGTAGCCAATCGCACCGGCGATCACCAAGCCCAGCGTGAGCAGCGTGGTGGCAACCGGACGGCGGACAAAGGGCTCGGAGAAATTCATCAG
>CANIID010000384.1 GCA_947467315.1 Betaproteobacteria bacterium
ATTCGATCAAAGATTTCACGCCAGTCTCACTGGCGGGATCAAGTCCGCTGGTGGTTGCGGTGCATCCCTCGTTGCCGGTGAAAAGCCTCAAGGCATTAATCGCGTTCGCGAAAGCGAAACCGGGTGAGCTGACGTATGGTTCTGCGGGCGTGGGTTCGTCGGGACATCTCGCGGGCGTGTTATTCGACAGTATGACCGGCACCACCTTGACGCATATTCCCTACAAGGGCATGTCCATCGCGATCACCGATCTCATCGGCGGGCAGGTGTCGTTGACGTTCGGTACCAGCCTGTCAGTGGTGCCGCAGGTGCGCAACAGCAGACTGCGTGCGCTGGCCACCACCGGGGCGCAACGCATGCTCGCCCTGCCGGATGTGCCAACCGTGGCGGAGACGGGTTTCGCGGGTTATGAAGCCGGGCTGTGGTACGGTTTTGTCGGTCCCGCGCGCATCCCGTCAGAGATTGTGCGCCGGCTCAATGCTGAAATCGTCGCCGTGCTGGCGCTACCGGAAATCCGCGAACGTTTGCTGAGTCAGGGCGTTGAGGCGCGCTCGACCACTCCGGATGAATTCGCACGACTGCTGGTATCCGATATTGCGCGCTGGGCGGTGGTCGTAAAACGCGCCGGGCTGCGCGCCGAATAGTTGCCGGATTATCGCCGCAGGATTAGCTGTTCGCGTTCGAGTGAAACACCAGCCCCGCGTGTTCGCGCAGCGCGTGAAAACGGATGTTCGGCCAATGTTCGTGCGCGACTTTGATTTCCGCGTCGTAGGCAGCGAGAAAGGTCGGCGCTTCCACCGCGTCATACGCGATGCGGTGCGCGTTGGCGTCGATGAAGCGCTTCATTTCCTTGGGGTCATCCGCCGTCACCCAGCGCGCACTGTTGTAGCGTGCGGGCGCCATGCGCGCGGTGCAGCCGTACTCGTGTTTCAGGCGATGTGCCACCACTTCAAATTGCAATTGCCCGATCGCGCCCAGTAACAGCAGGCCGCCCAACACCGGTTTGAACACCTGAATCGCGCCCTCTTCGCCGAGCTGCGCCAGCCCCGTGCGTAACTGTTTGCTGCGCAGCGGATCGGCGATTTCAACCGTCTGAAACAACTCCGGTGCAAAAAATGGCAGGCCGGTGAATTGCAGGTCTTCGCCTTCGGTCAGCGTGTCGCCCAGTTGCAACACGCCGTGATTCGGGATGCCGATGATATCGCCGGCGTACGCGTCTTCCACCATGTCGCGCCGCTGCGACAAAAACGACACCACGGTGTTGGGCCGAAAATCCTTGCCGGTGCGGCAGTTCTTTAACTTCATGCTGCGCTCGAAGTGGCCCGAGCACACACGGATGAAGGCGATGCGGTCGCGGTGGCCGGGGTCCATGTTGGCCTGAATCTTGAACACCACGCCAGTAAATTTAGACTCCATCGGCTCGACCACGCGCTGAATCGCGCGCCGCGCGCGCGGCGGCGGTGCGAAGGCGACCAACGCATCCAGCACTTCCTGCACGCCAAAATTATTGATCGCCGAGCCGAAGAACAGCGGCGTTTGTTTGCCGGCGAGAAAGGTGTCACGGTCAAACGTGGGCGACACGCCCTGCACCAGCGACATTTCCTGGCGCGCATGCTCGAAGATGTCACCGAAGCGTTCGGCCGCTTCAGGGTTATCGATGCCTTGTATCGTGTCGTGTCCGCCGACGCGGTCTTCGCCGGCGAGGAATACCCGCATGCTGTCATTCATCAGATCGAACACGCCCTTGAACTGCTTGCCCATGCCCACCGGCCAGGTACACGGCACCACCGGCATGCCCAGCGTGCGCTCGATTTCATCTACCAGGTCCATCGGCTCGCGCACCTCGCGATCCATTTTGTTGACGAAGGTAATCACCGGCGTGTTTTGCTGGCGGCACACTTGCAGCAGGCGCAACGTCTGCGGCTCGATGCCGTTGGCGGCGTCGATCACCATCAGCGCCGCGTCCACCGCGGTCAGCACGCGATAGGTGTCTTCGGAGAAATCGCGGTGGCCCGGCGTGTCGAGCAGGTTAATCACGCAATCGCGGTACTCCATCTGCATTACCGAGCTGGCAACGGAAATGCCGCGCTGCTTTTCGATTTCCATCCAGTCCGAGGTTGCATAGCGCGACGCCTTGCGCGACTTCACGCTGCCGGCGATATGAATCGCGCCCGCGTACAACAGCAGCTTTTCGGTGAGCGTGGTTTTGCCCGCGTCCGGATGCGAAATGATGGCGAAGGTGCGGCGGCGGGAGACTTCTTTTTCGATGCTCATGCGTGGGCCTGTGGGCGAACTCGGCGATCGATGCGGGATCAATCGGGCAAGTGGCAAAAGGCGCGCATCATACGATATTTTCCATTGAAAAACAACAAGATACGCCCTTTTCCGCAGTGATTCCGCCGATCTTGCCGGGCTCGGCACCTATATAATTGGGCGAATCATCCGGAGGAGTCATTCAATGCATAACCTACGCGCCATCTTCGCCATCATCCTGCCCGCGCTGTTGGCGGCGATTCCCACCGCGCAAGCGGCATGGCCCGACAAACCGATACGCCTCGTCATCGGCAGTGCAGCGGGCTCTGGCCCCGACATTATTTCTCGCGTGATGGCCGAGCGGCTGTATGGCGTGTGGAATCAGCGCGTGGTGGTCGATCCGCGCCCCGGCGTCGCGGGGTTGCTCAGCGCGGACATCGTGACGCGCTCGGCGGCCGACGGCTACACCTGGATGATGCTGACTTCGCAATTGCTGGTGGCGACCAATGCCTACACCAATCACAAGGTGAATCTCGCGCGTGATTTTGCGTCGATCAGTTTGATCGGCAGCGTGCCGTTTGTGCTGGTGGTCAATCCGCAGGTGCCGGCGAAAACCGTCGGTGAATTGATAGAGCTGGCCAAAAAATCATCGCCGAATTTGCGTTACGGCTCCGCAGGCACCGGCGCATCCGAACATCTGTGCGGCGTGTTGTTTAACCGCATGACCAACACCAGCATGCTGCACGTGCCGTATAAGGGCGTGGGGCAGGCCGTGGCCGATACCGTGGCGCGCGAAGTGCATATGACCTATGGCGTGCTGACGGCGGTGCAGTCGATGGTGCAGGCCGGGCGCGTGCGCGCGCTGGGTGTCACCACGCGCAAGCGCGCCGCGCTGCTGCCGGATGTGCCGACGATTGCCGAAACGGTACCCGGTTACGAAAACTTCGGCTGGTACAGCATCGTCGCGCCCACCGGCACGCCGCAGGAGGTGCTCGCCAAAGTGAATGCTGAAGTCGTGAAAGCCATCAAGGATCCCACGATGAGCGATCAGCTTAAGGGCCTCGGCATTGAAGTCGCGGGCACCTCGCGCGCGGAACTCGACGCCTTCCGCGCCGATCAGACCAAGCGCATCAGCGAACTGGTGAAGGCCGCCGGCGTGAGTTTGCAGTAGTAGAGAACGATAAATTTGTTTAAAAACAAATAGTTACGGTTTCATCAGCAGCTTGCCCATCACCGCGCCGGATTCAAACACGCGATGCGCGCGCGCCGCTTCGTCGAGCGGAATGCGATCGTAAATCGGCACCTGAATTTTGCCTTCGTGCAGCAGGCGGATCAGGTCGTGCGTGCAGCGCGCGCGCAGTTCCGGCCAATCGTCCAGTGTGTGCATGGTGAAGTAACGAAACGCGCCGCTGCGCCACGGCGCCTTGTGTATCGCGTCGTGTATGTTGCCGGTGGCCGGGCCTTCGAGCCGGCCATACAGCATCAGCAGCCCGAAGCGCTCCAGGCAATCGAATAGCGCGGTCATGTGC
>CANIID010000385.1 GCA_947467315.1 Betaproteobacteria bacterium
CACTGTTTCTCGCGGGCGCGGCTGCCGCGACGGTCGCGACGTTTTTCACCTTCCTGCCCAGCTTTGTTTTTATCCTGCTCGGCGGCCCGCTGGTCGAATCCACCCACGGCGAACTGAAATTCACCGCGCCGCTCACCGGCATCACCGCCGCCGTGGTCGGCGTGATACTCAACCTGGCGGTGTTTTTCGCGTGGCACGTGTTGTGGCCTTCGGCAACGGAAGCCGCGCCGTTTAGTGGACACTTCGACTGGCCGTCGTTGATTATCGGCGTCGCCGCGGCCATTGCGCTGTTCCGCTTCAAGGCAGGAGTGATTTCGGTCATCGCAGCTTGCGCGGCGGCAGGGTTGCTCGTGCGCTTCTTGCTGTAGCCTACTTCTCTACTTTTTTCGCGCGCTATCCTTGCGCTCTTCAGCGTCCTGAACACGCAACTGGCGCAGGCGCGCTTCGGCTGCGGACAACTGGTAATAATCGCCATCGCCGGCTTTGAGTCCGATCTGCAATTGCTCGATGGCGGCGCCGGTGGACCCCATGCGCGCATAGGCTTCGGCCTGCGAACGATGCACGGCCAACCGCCGGTTAAGCAATGCATACGCACGCGCCTGCAGCAGATACAAACGGTGATCGTCGGGATAGCTGGCAAGCGCGCTGTCCACGATTTTCATCGCGGCCTCGGCCTGGCGCGACTGCAACAGCGCCTCGGTGTATTCGTAGATCAGTGCGCGATAGCCGGGGTGCGCCTGCAACGCAATGCGAAAACATTTGAAGGCTTCCGGATCGCCGCCGGCCAGACGGATGCGGCAACCGAGGGTATCCACCATCGGATTGCCTTTCACCAGGGCGTTCAATGCCGAAAATTCTTTCCACGCCGCCGGAACCTCGCGCGTACGCAACAACGCCGCGGTTAATCCATAGCGCGCGCCGCCCTCCGACAGGTAACGTTTTTCAGCGAGGCTGTCGCGATAATACGCAACCGCGTCACGCGGCGCATCGAACGCCGCCTTCATTTTGGCGCGCACCAGATGAAAATCCATGGAATCGGGCACCTGGCGATAGCGCAATTCCTGCGCGCGGTTTTGCATGTCGGCGATGCGCTCAAAGGTGACCGGATGCGTGCGCAGATACGACGGCGCGCCGCCCTCATATATGCGCGTGGCGCGCTGCAGTCGCTCGAAAAACTGGCCCATGCCCTGCGGATCGAAGCCAGCTTTTTCGAGCAGTTGCAAGCCGATGCGATCCGCCTCGCGCTCGAAGTCGCGCGAGAAATTCAGTTGTTGCTGCACGGCCAGCGCGGGGCCTATAGCCGCAGCCGCTTCCGCCACCTGGGAATTCGAGCGTGCCGCGAGTATCGCCAGCGCCAACGCGGCAATCTCCAGCCACTGGTTGGATTGCTGATTGTTAATCATGCGGGCGATATGCCGCTGGGTGACGTGCGAAATTTCATGCGCCACCACGCCCGCCATTTCCGATTCGCTTTGCGCTGCCATGATCAAACCGGTATGCACGCCGATAAATCCGCCCGGCAGCGCGAACGCGTTGATCTGCGGATCGCGCATCATAAAAAATTCAAACTCCTGACGCACGTCGGAACCACGCGCCGCCAGCCGGTTGCCGACACGCGAAATATAATCCGTGACTTCGGCATCGTCGTAGTAGGTTGGATCGCGGCGCGCCTCGCGCATAATGCTGCGGCCGAGCAGGCGTTCCTGCGACGGCGTAAATGCCGCCTGCGACGGCTCGCCCAGTTCCGGCAATCCCTGGGCCGGCACGCCGGGAATCGTGAGCAGCAGCAAAGCCAGTAAGTGCCGTGTGAGGAGGTGTCGCGTGCGCATGGTGCTATGATAAGACTTCTTTGCGATTAGTTCCTACAGCATGCGTAAACCCAAACACTCAAGCCCTGAAAAACGCATTGGCGTGCTCACGCATTTCGGCGCGCAAGGCCAGGCGCATATGGTGGATGTCGCGGCCAAGGTCGAAACGCATCGCGTGGCGCGCGCCGCCGGGCGCATTTGCATGCTGCCCGCCACCTTACGGCTGATTGCCGCCGGCACGGCAAAAAAAGGCGACGTGCTCGGCATTGCGCGAATCGCCGCCATCCAGGCCGCCAAGCGCACCTCGGACTGGATTCCGCTGTGTCACCCGCTGGCACTCACGCATGTGAATATCGAATTCAAACTCGATCACAAGGCCGTCGCCGTTAACTGCATCGCCACCGTCGAAACCACGGGTCGCACCGGCGTTGAAATGGAAGCGCTCACAGCCGTCGCCGCCGCGCTGCTCACCATTTACGACATGTGCAAGGCAGTAGATCGCGGCATGCGCCTAGAAGACATCGCGCTGCATGAAAAAACAGGTGGAAAATCAGGCACTTGGATGCGGAAAAAGTAAGCGTCCACTGACCTGAAGAGTAAGCAACGTAAAAATGAGAGTCTGTCCAATTCCTGTCCAAATGAGGCTCAGGAGATGGCATCGATCCGCAACAGAAACGGTATCTGGCAAGCACGAATCACCCGCAAAGGTCACCCCGTAGTAACCAAGTCCCTCCCAAGCAGGATCGAGGCACAACGCTGGGCGAGAGAGATTGAAGTCGAAATTGAGCGCGGCAGCTACCAAAGCCGCACCGAAGCCGAAAGGCTGACCTTTGCCGAGATCATCACCCGATATCTGAAAGAGGTAGCCCCAAGCCTAAAAGGTTACAAAGATGACCTCATCCGGCTCACCGCCCTTAAACGCAACCCACTGACCTGCTACAAAATGGTCGCGCTGACCCCTGAAAAGATCGCAGCCTTCAGGGACGAAAGGCTCACCAAGGTTAGTGCCGGTACGGTCATCAGAGAACTGTCTTGCTTTTCCGCGATCATCAACCACAGCCGCAGAGAGTGGCGTATCAACATACCGAATCCCGTTGAACTGGTTAAGAAACCTAAGTCCCCTCGTGGACGAAATCGAATTCTTACTGATGTTGAAATTGCTCGCCTCACAGAAGAACTAAAACCTACTGGACGGCGCAGCATTTGGATGCTGCCCGTAGTTGAGTTGGCGATAGCGACAGCCATGCGGCGCGGGGAACTACTCGCACTTCGATGGGCTGACATCGATATAACGCAACGAGTCGCTTTTCTCCATGATACGAAAAATGGGGAAAGCCGATCAGTTCCGCTATCAACCGCAGCGATACGACTCTTGGAAAGTATCCCCCAGAGCATCACTGGGCGTGTAATACCGTTAACAAATTGCGCTTTGGAGGCTGCGTTTAAAAAGGCAACCCAACGCGCCCATCTGGAAGACGTTCACTTCCACGATTTACGGCACACCGCAATCACTAAAATGGCAAATTTTCTGCCGAACCTAATTGAGCTTTCAGCGGTGACTGGTCATAAAAGCCTAGCGATGCTAAAGCGGTACTATCATCCAAGCGCATCTGAGTTGGCGAGGAAATTGGGTTAACGCATCTTCTTCGCGTTTCCGCTTGCGAAGGGGGCAGTTCATCACGCGTTTCATCGAGCTTGCCTACGTGCAGGCATCCTTGGACTTAGACTCCATGACCTACGCCACGAAGCGGTATCGCGGCTATTCGAGCATGGATTAAACCGAGATTTTCCATTAGCGCTTTATCCGGACGGATGAAGTGGCGCAAAAGTAGCGGGCAAGTCGAACGTTTTTGCGGCATCCCACAGACCTTGCATCCATGCGCGCTGCTGCATCGCGATAGCGAGGTGTAGGATCGGTTTGCG
>CANIID010000386.1 GCA_947467315.1 Betaproteobacteria bacterium
AGCTTGCGGTCGCCTTCCGTGGTCATGCCGAGTATGCTTATACTTAACGGCGGATAGTGTTCCGCGAGCAGCGATTCGATATGCCGCGCCTGCCACAGTGCCAACGCAGATTCGCGCGTGGCGATCACGATGCGTGCGGGAAGGCTGCCGGGCTCTTTAGGTAACATTATGTTTATAAATGATTTTTTATGTGGCGGCCAACGGGCATTGTGGCTGCTGATTCTAGCATGCGCACTCGCCACGACCGCCATTCACGCCGAACCGTTGCCGCTGGCGACCGACCTCGCGGCCACCGCGAAAATGGCGCGTGAGCAACGCGTGCCGGTGCTGATCGCGTTCACGCTGAAGACCTGCCCGTACTGCGCCACCGCGCGCCGCGATCACCTGGAGCCGATGTACGTCAGCGAACAATGGCGCGACAAGGCTATCATGCTCGAACTGCAACTCGACGGCGCGCAACCGTTGCGCGATTTCGCCGGCAACGCCACCACCGCACGCGAATTTGCGCGCCGGTTTTCGGTGCGCAGCGTGCCCACGGTGATCGTGTTCAACGACAGCGGCAAGCCCACCGCCACGCCGCTGGTGGGATTATCGTCCGGCGATTTTTATTCGCTGTATCTGGAACAGGCGGTGGAATCGGGCTTGATCGACATGCGCTATCCGCAGCCGAAACCGCAGTAAACTGTCACGCAAGATTCCTTTCATCCCCCTTTCGCTCGGAGCATCCGCATGAATTCATTCCGCTGGGCAGCAACAACGGCATGCACGATCTTCGTGCTTGCGTTATTGACCGTAGCCACGGGCGCGCTGGCGCAAAGCGGCAAACCCGGCAGCGGCCCGCTACAAGGCTATTTCTTCGTCGGCGGCAAATACGTGGATAGCAAAACAGGGCCGATGATGGAACGCCAGATGTACGTGGAGTATCGTTTACCCGCAAAGATTACGCAGCGTTACCCCATTGTGATGATTCACGGCGCGGCGCAGACCGGCACCAATTTCACCGGCACGCCCGATGGTCGCAAGGGCTGGGCAGAGTTTTTCGTCGAGCGCGGCTATGCGGTGTACGTGGTCGATCAACCCACGCGCGGGCGCTCGGCATGGATGGAATCGGTCGGGCCGCTGACACGTTTTTCAGCGCCGCAACTGGAGCATCGCTTTACCAACGCCGCCAAACACAATCTGTGGCCGCAGGCGAAGCTGCACACCCAATGGCCCGGTGACGGGCCCAACAAAGGCACGCGGGGCGATCCGGTGTTCGACCAGTTTTACGCCTCACAAGTGCAATACATCGGCGTCAACGCCATCGTCGAGCAACTCAATCGCGATGCGGGCGCGGCGCTGCTCGACCGCATCGGCCCAGCGATTGTGATGACGCATTCGCAAACCGGCGCCATCGGCTGGGTGATCGGCGACGCGCGGCCCAAGCTGGTTAAAGCCATCATCGCGGCGGAGCCCACCGGCCCGCCTTTCTCCAATGCGGTGTTCAGCAAAGACCGTGCGCGCCCCTATGGGCTGACGGAAACGCCGCTGGCCTATGAGCCGCCGATCAGCGAGCCGTCACAACTGGTGGCGGTACAGCAGGCCGAAGCCGACGCGCCGAATCTGGAGCGCTGCTACACGCAGGGCGCGCCGGTGCGCAAGCTGGCGAATTTGCAAAACATTCCGATTGTGATTCTGGCGGCGGAATCTTCGTACCATGCCGTTTATGACCATTGCACCGCCAAGTATCTGAATCAGGCGGGCGTGAACACCACCTTCGTGCGGCTGGAAGAAGCCGGCATTCGCGGCAACGGGCACATGATGATGATCGAGAAGAACAATTTGGAGATTGCTGACTTTATTGAAAAGTGGATCGTGAAGACGGTTCGATAATTTAAATTTGCATTCAAGGGAGAAACCATGAGAAAACTACTCATACCACTATTATTTTGCTGCACCGTTGCGCACGCGCAAACCGCGCAAGAGCTGTTAACCGACGGCAAGAACACCGACAACGTCACGACCTACGGCATGGGCTATGACCTGAAGCGTTACAGCCCACTCGCGCAAATCAACACCTCAACCGTCAAGCGTCTGGTGCCGGTATGGAGCGCCTCGCTGCAAAATTTGCTCGGCGAACAAGGGCAGCCGCTGGTCTACAACGGCGTGATGTACGTCACCAACGCCGCGTGGACCTTCGCCATCGATGTCACCACCGGCCGGCAAATCTGGCGTACTGCGGTGGATTACGACCCTGAAACGCCGCGCGTGGTGTGCTGCGGCGTTTCCAGCAAGGGCGCGGCGATACTCAACGGAAAGCTCTATCGCACCACGCTCGACGCGCACGTGGTCGCACTCGACATGAAAACCGGCAAGCAGGTTTGGAAAGAAAAATTCGCCGAATGGAAGGAAGGCATTTCTTCCATCGTCGCGCCGCTGATCGCCAATGGCGTGCTGATCACCGGCATGTCGGGCGCGGAATTCGGCGTACGCGGTTTTCTCGATGGCTGGGACCCGGAGACCGGCAAAAAACTGTGGCGCCGTTACACCATCCCCGGCCCTGGAGAGAAAGGCAACGACACCTGGCGCCAGGATAACGACGCCTACAAGCGCGGCGGCGGCACCACGTGGGTTACCGGTTCCTTTGATCCAGAACTCGACCTCGTCTACTGGAGCACCGGCAACGCCGGGCCGTACACCCGGAAATACCGCGGCGGCGACAGCCTCTATACCGCCAGCGTGATCGCCGTGCGCCCGAAGACCGGTGAGATTGTCTGGCACTACCAGTTCACGCCCAACGACATGTACGATTACGACGGCGTCAACGAAAACGTCATTGCCGATATCGCCATCGACGGCAAGCCGCGCAAGGTCATCATGCATGCCGACCGCAACGGTTTCTTTTACGTGATCGACCGCACCAACGGCCAACTGATCAAGGGCTATCCCTTCGGCAAAGTGAACTGGGCCTCGCACATTGACATGAAAACCGGCCGCCCGGTCGAAACCGATATCCACAAGCGCATGGAAGCGGGCGAGGAAGTGGAGTTGTGGCCTTTCTCCGGCACCAAGAACTGGGCGCCCATGGCGTTCAACCCGAAAACGGGCACGGTGTATCTGAATACGATCAACCTAGCGCAGAACATCAGACTCGGCGACGTGGAATACAAACCCGGCACTCGATATACCGGTGCGCAAACGCGACGCGTGCGCCCCGCAGGCGCCGACACCGAGGGCTATCATCAAGCCATGGATCCGCTCACCGGCAAGATCAAGTGGCAAATCAAGCTCGACGATCATGTGACGCAGGCAGGCATGCTCACCACCGACGGCGGCCTGGTATTTACCGGACGCATGACCGGCGATTTCATCGCCATCGAAGAAGCCACCGGCAAAGTGATCTGGCAGTTCAAAACGAGTTCGGCCATCAACGCGCCGCCCATCACCTATACACACAAAGGCAAGCAGTATGTGACCGTGCTCTCGGGCATTGCCGGTGACGCACGTGGCAATCGCGCGCGCCCAGAAGTAGCATCCGGCGGCTCGGTGTGGACGTTTGCGTTGATGCCGGAGTAAGATTCATCGGCAGATTTCAATTAAGAGTTAGCGCCCTACAACAATGAAATCCCCTCGCCCCGTTTACGGGGAGAGGGCCAGGGTGAGGGGCGCGTATTCCCCAGCGTCTCCCCGGAGATCCACGTGAACCTTTCTGCCATTGCTCCACTCGCTGTAGCCG
>CANIID010000387.1 GCA_947467315.1 Betaproteobacteria bacterium
ACATTACGGGTCACCAATTTGCATTCGTGCGCGCGGGCCGTTGCAGCAATGATCGAGTCGAAGGCCGTCATGGATTTACCTTCTGTTTCGGCCTGCACCGTCATGTGTGCCCAGACCTCCGAGACATTTTGGTCAAACGCCAGGATTCGATTTTCGAAACCGATTTGCAGTTGCTGCAGCCATAGCGTCAGTTCAGATCGCCGTTTGGATTCGGGCATTCTGGTCACGCCACGCTGCAATTCGCCCCAGGTCATTGCGCTGATGCAAAGCTCTTGGGCTTTGCGCGCCTCGAACCATTTGAGGACTTGGGCGTCGGGCGCGCTCTTGACCAGCTCAGAGAGCACGCAAGTGTCTAGCAAATACCTCACAGGATGAGATCCCGCATGGTCTCTCGGGACCGATCAATTACCAACGGTTCGCCCCGTGGGGCATTGAGCAGGCAATCCATCAAACGTGGTGTCTGGCCGCTTAAACGACGGTAATCGTTGGCCGCTAAGATGACAACGGCCTCTTCCCCGCGTCGGGTGACCAGTTGTGGGCCTTCTTTGAGCGTGAGATCAACCAACTCGCTGAATCGGCTCTTCGCTTCCTGTAGTTGCCAAGTATGCATCGTGATCTCCGCGCCTAGTCAGACTAGTCATTATTATCGAGCGGGTGTCCTGAATTGTCAATGGACTTGGGCGGCCTTGTCCAATGGGGGGGCGTGAGGGATAACGTCCTGCCAGCAGGATGCTCAGACTGGCCTATTTCCTGCCACGCTCATAAAACACCATCTCGGCATTCTGCGGCAACCCCGCGTCTAGGCAATCTGACGCGTCGCCAGATCCTGGAACAAGCCGGGCACTGCAATCAACTCTTTGTAGTTGCCATCCTGGACGATACGTCCGTCTTGCAGAACGATGATCCTGTCGGCTTTGATTACTGTTGACAGCCGGTGCGCTATGACAATCCGCGTGGATTTCATTTGATCCAGACTTGCGGTCACGATTGCCTGGGTGTGGTTATCAAGCGCGCTGGTGGCCTCGTCAAAAAACAGAATACGCGGCCGGTGAACAATCGCGCGCGCGATCATGATGCGTTGGCGCTGCCCCCCGGAGAGGGTACTCGCGCCATCACTGATCACGGTATACATGCCCATCGGCATCTTCTTGATGTCCTCATCAAGACCGACCATGCGCGCGGCCTCCCACGCGTGCTCTAGCGTGAGGTTTGCCGCACCGATGATGTTGTTGAAAATGTCGGCGGGCATCAGCTGGCCGCTTTGCAGGACTACGCCAAACTGGCGCCTCAACGCGTTGAGATCCAGATCAACGATATCCTGTTTGTCATAGTAAATAGTGCCGGAAGTCGCTTTCTCGAAACCCAGCAGCAATCGCAACAGGGTCGACTTGCCCGAGCCTGACGGCCCCACCAATGCGATGTATTCCCCGGGTTGCGCCGTGAATGAGACATCTTTCAGTATCTGCGCACCCTCGCCGTATTGAAATCCAAGCTTCGCGACTTCAATGCGCCCCTGCATGACCCCCGGATGAACTTTCGATTCACTCACTTCCGGCAGTGCATGCAAAATCGGCTTTGCACGCTCATAGACGGGAATCAGATTGAGCAGGCCAAGGCCGGTTTCAATCAAACTGATCATGCCGCCAAAGAACGCCCCAAAAGCGGCATTGAAAGCAATGAATTGGCCGACCGACATGCGTGTTGCCTCGTCTTTGAACAGGAACATGCCAACGACGGCAAAGAATGAAGCCGTGATAATGAGGGGATACCCGGCGAAGAAGGTGTGCTCGATATTGGCCAGATGCTGGGCTTTGAACGAGATGCTGCGAAAGTTGGAATACTGTTCAGCCCAGCGCGAGAACACGCGACTCTCGGCCGAGGCAACCCTGATCTTGGTAATGCCGTGCAGGTACTGGAAAGTGGCGCCGGACAACTTGCCCATCACCTCGGCCAACTGACGTTCATAACGCAACTTCAGGAAGCCAATGACCACCGTAAGCACAAGGGCGCCCAGTACCATCACCGTTGCCACACCCGCAAGTTTGACGCTGTAATAAAAAAGTACAAAGTAATTGAATATCGAGAAAATACCCGCCAGTAGGGTGTGCACTGTCGCCCCAGACAGGGCGTGGCGAATGGTGTTAATCCCGTTAATCCGCATCGCCAGATCGCCCGTGCTGTACAGGCGGAAAAAAGGGACCGGTAATTTCAGTACACGGTCCCAAACGGCTGACTGCACCGCCCCGTCCATTTTGCTCTCGATGCGCAGCATGGCGATGGAGGTGGCAAGCCCGAACATGGTGGATGCCACGGCAGCCGCAAACAGTGCACCCACCATTTGCCAGATAGCGGTCACATCGGCCGATGGGATAAGACTGTCAATTAACTTGCCGGTGGCAATCGGGGTCATCATCCCCAACAAGCCCGCAAGCATGCTCAGGCCCAGAACCCAATAGACGTCGCGCCAAAGCCCGTGCAACCCGAATACCACCAATTGTATGGGGTCCAGAGCCTTTCTGGGAAAGGGGCGGTAGAACGCGTAGCCAAAAGCACCGAGCGTTTTCGCAACTTCCTGATCGAGTGCCTGCCTTTGGCCACTGATTGGGTTAAAGACTTCGTAGCGTTTGTCCGCCACCGGCAGTAGCGCCACCCATTGCTTGCTCTCGCCGATTGTCGCCAGTAACGGACCGTTATCTGTCGTCCACCACTCTTCTTTCAGAGCGACCTGGCGGTAGCGTATTTCCGAGGTGTCGCATATTGTTTCCACGGGGTTACGCTCAAGCGCTTCAGTCTCTGCGGCGGGCGGGCGCTTGAATACCATCCCCTGCCGGTCGCCGATGGCCTTGAGCGCCTCCAGCAATTGGGTTCCATTTTCTGGCGCAGGCCCATCATCTATTCGCTGCTGAGCTATACCCATCAGGCGTGCCATCGCCTCCCGGGTCTGGACTAACGAGTCGCCCTCCATTGCCTGAAGACGGACATTCTCCGCATTGGCGACCTCATCCCTGACCAGCAGCGCGTAGCGAAGCACAAACCGCAGGTGCAGTTGCATCGATTGCCAGATTGCGCCATCTGCAGTCAGTGTCAGCGGATCGAGCACATCGACCAGAGATTTGCTCTCTACACTTAGAAAATTATCGCGGGTTAGCGGGAATGGACCCGAATCGCCATCTACCGCAAACGCCTCATGCCCGCTCCACAGCACTTTGCCTTCGCGCACGCGGGCCCATACGATGGGCTCACCTGGAGACAGTATTTCTTGCGGTTCCGCCTCAACCGAAGCACCCGATTGAAGTGACCGATACTGCTTGGGAAGCATCGGATTAATGGTGCCGAACGCGCTCGCGGAAACCCAGTCACGGATCAACCCCAGCGCCTCAGACGCCAACTCGGGAATCAGGGCCGTGCGTGCAAACTCATCAGTGGCAATTTTTGATAAAGTGGTACCGGGAAGCCGTACTGCAACCGCCCCCCAACCTTTAGGTAGGTGCGAAAAATCTAGGCCGATGGCCAGTTGCCCCTTGACCACGCGAAACACATGATGGCGCGCGCCCACTGGGTCACCCTGCGCATCCCGCCCCTGTAAAAATATATCCAGGCCGCCGGAGTTGACCACATATATCGTGTGTGGATCGTCGATCCAGAACAACTTTGGAGCCGGCGCAGCAGGGTTAATGGACTCGATCCGGTCGTGGACTGTTGACATGG
>CANIID010000388.1 GCA_947467315.1 Betaproteobacteria bacterium
ACATGCCCCAGGACAAACTATCTATGCGCAAGATACGAGACGTACTTCGATACCGCCACAGCACCGGCCTGAGTCTGGAGGCAATTGCCCGAGCGCTAAGTATCTCCAAAGGGGTCGTAGCCAAATACCTGCGGCTGGCATCTGACGCCGGTCTGGGTTGGCCACTGCCCGAGGATTTGGATGATTCGGCGCTTGAGAGACGCCTATACCAGCAACCGTCAGCCCGAGCGCCCACCTTCGCCGAGCCCAACTACGCCGAGGTTCACCAGGAACTCAAGCGCAAAGGCGTCACGCGGATCCTGCTGTGGGAAGAATATCAGCGGACGGCGGGAGAGGCGTCGTTCCAATACAAGGCATTCTGCACCCACTACCGGATGTGGGCAGGAAAGCTCAAGCGCTCCATGCGCCAAGTCCATCGCGCCGGCGAGAAACTGTTCGCCGATTACGCCGGCCCGACCGTGCCGATCATCGACGCCCGTACCGGCGAGATTCGCCCGGCCAGCATCTTTGTCGCCGTGCTGGGCGCATCCAGCTACACCTTTGCCTGCGCCACCGCCGGCCAAACGCAAGCCGACTGGCTCACGGGCCTCGGTCGTGCGTTTATCTACATCGGCGGCGTCACCGAGCTGATCGTGCCCGACAACCCGCGTGCCCTGATCGCCAACGCCAACCGGTATGAACCGGAACTGAATCGCGCTACGGCCGAGTTTGCCGCGCATTACGGCACAGTAATCCTACCGGCACGTCCGCGAAAGCCGCAAGATAAAGCCAAGGTGGAGGTGGGCGTTCAGGTGGTCGAACGCTGGATACTCGCCCGCCTGCGCCACCGGCAATTCTTCTCGGTGGCCGAGCTGGATGCCGCCGTGGCGCCCCTGCTGGCATTGCTGAATGAACGCCCCTTCAAGAAGCTCCCCGGTTGCCGCAAAGAGGCTTTCGCCCGGCTTGACGCACCTTACCTGCGCCCGCTGCCGACCACCCGCTTCACCATGGCTGAGTGGAAGCGCGCCGCTGTCAATATCGACTACCACGTCGAATTCGAGGGCCACTACTACAGCGTGCCGCATGCGCTGGTACGTAGCCAAGTGGAGCTGCGTATCACCCGCGGCACCATCGAGATTCTGGCGCGGGGCCGCCGGGTGACGATTCATCCGCGCAGCCACCACAAGGGCTACTACTCGACGATTGCCGATCACATGCCAGCCTCGCATCGGGCGCACGCCGAGTGGTCGCCCGGCAAGCTGATGAACTGGGCGGCCTCGGTGGGGCCGGCGACCGGCGAACTGGTCAAGCGGCTGCTGTTGGAGAAACAACATCCTGAGCAGGGATACCGCTCCTGCCTCGGGCTGATGCGATTGGCGCGCAACTTCGGTGGCGAACGTATGGAGGCGGCGTGTATCCGCGCGCTGGCGATTGGCATCTACCGCTATCGCTCGGTGGCCTCGATTCTGGATAAGGGACTGGATCGCCAACCCGTCACCCCACCGGCGCAAGCCGAACTCGCACTGCCGGAACACGCCAACGTGCGCGGTCCGGACTATTACCACTAACCCCAAGGAGTAACTACGATGTTGATGGAACACACGCTGCAAACCCTAAAAGCCCTGCGCTTGCCCGGCATGGCCGCTGCGTTCGAGGAGCAGCAACGCATTGCTGCCTCAGCAGAACTGTCGTTCGATGAGCGCTTCTCGATGCTGGTGGATCGGGAACAGAGCTGGCGTGACAATCGTCGCATCACTCGACTATTACGCGAGGCGAAGCTCAAGTCCTCTCAAGCGTGCCTTGAGGACGTGCGCTATGGCGGCGGACGCAAACTGGACAAGTCACTGGTTGCGCAATTGGCCAGTTGCCAGTGGATTCGTGCGCATCAGAATTTAATCCTGACCGGCGCCACCGGCTGCGGCAAAACGTGGTTGGCGTGCGCTTTGGGCAACGCCGCATGCCGGCAGGGCCTTTCAGTGGCGTATGTGCGCATGCCGCGACTGTTCGAGGAACTGCGCATTGCCCATGGCGATGGCAGCTTTGGCAAGCGCCTCGCGGTGCTGGCCAAAACGGATTTGCTGATCCTCGACGACTGGGGGCTGGCCCCGCTCAATCAGGCTGAGCGCAATGATTTACTGGAGGTGCTTGATGACCGCGTGGGCACGCGCTCAACGCTGATTACCAGCCAACTGCCGGTGGAGCATTGGCATGCGTATCTGAACGATCCGACCTTGGCCGATGCGATCCTCGACCGGGTGCTGCACGCGGCGCACAAGTTGCCGCTAGCGGGAGAATCGCAGCGTAAACCGGAGAAAACCCGATCGTGACGGCCCGAACTGCGACACCATGCCACCGATTTCACGCCATCGTGACCGCCGTTTCACCAAAGCGTGACCGCGATTTCACCGAAAGCGTGACCGTTTAAGGTAAACTAAAACCCTATCCATGTAGCATCCCGGCATCGGTCACGCTCTCGCGAAACGACCGGTCACGTTCCGCGAAATGCGCAGTAGCTGATCCAATGAGATTCGTTCGAACATGGTCATGCTCCCAGCGAGTAAGCTCCTCGCAGGATCGCAAATCGATGAACCGCGTTTCAAATCGAGACCAAGAAAAAACATGACTTCTCTATTTAAGATCAGGCATGTATCGCGGTTTGGGCGTTCAACGTCCGGACAGCAGTGAGGTGAAATATTTACTTTAATCGTATCGAAAACGTTTACTCAGAAATAATATTTTGATACATTAAAAATATTCGCGAAGCCTCGCTTAATACGTTTCGCGCCCACGGCCCATGGTTTCTTCAGGAGCAGCACGTTTTGAGTTTGATAACGAAGTGGGCCTTTGAGAGGCGACGGTTTGTTGGCATTCTGAATGCGGCTTACTAAACAAGGGGGTAAGAAATGATAAGAGGCACTTTGAAAATTTTATTGAGCGCATTCGTTCTAATGCTGTTTTCGTCGAGTTTCGCAATCGCAGATGGCACCAACTTCTATTGGTCAAGTAAGAGCTACGGCCGAGGCGTGGGCACTGCTGGAACAATCAGCGGATGTACCGCGGGCCTCCAAGAACAGAACGGTCTTTGCTATCAAGCGTGTCGGGACGGCTACCGCGGAGAAGGGCCCGTATGCTGGAGCAGGGAGGATAAGAGCTATGGACGTGGCGCCGGCAGGGTTCCGAACATCAACGGCGACTGCCGAGGCGATTATGGCGATAAAGATGCCGGCTTGTGCTACAAGGATTGTCGATCCGGCTACGATGGAAAAGGGCCCGTGTGCTGGTTAAAGAATGCGAGCTATGGAAGGGGTGTGGGTCAAGCTCTAAAGCTCTCATGCCCAGGAGGAAAGGTACTAGACGCTGGCCTATGCTATGACAATTGTCGGGATGGTTATAGAGGGGTAGGACCCGTGTGCTGGGGGGAGCCACCCACAGGCTATGTTTTTTGCGGATTAGGATTCGCGAAAAGTGAAAGCATTTGTGGGACTTTAATGGTTAGCCAAACCATGGCAGGTCTTTTACTCGCAAGTGATATCGGTGGTTTTGCCAAAGCTGCTGCTGCCGCCAAGGCTCCAAAATTGAAAAAAGTGATCGAGTCAGAGAAAATTGTCCTGGGTGGCAGTAGGATGACTCAAGCAGAAAAGGTAGCAGGGAACCAGAAGGCATATTCAGAAATGTGGAATATGGGTCAAGAGTTTTCAACATTAATTGTCAGCGCAATTAAGAGCAAAG
>CANIID010000389.1 GCA_947467315.1 Betaproteobacteria bacterium
CTGGGATTTGGTCGGCAACTCCGGTCGTTTTCATCAGGCGTTGCCGCTGTTGCTGGGCGCCGCGCCGTTCGACAACTTCATGCGCTTCGCCGATTGGCTCTACGCGCAGACGCACAAGACGCACGAGTTCGCCTTCGAGCGGCTGTGTGAGTTCATGCATGTCCACCTGACGCAGGTGTGCGGCGTTGAGGTAACCGCGGCGACCGCGGCGGTGCTTACCGATTACGAGGCGAGCGGTGCGCGCGGGCGGCTGGCGTTCATGGATGCGGGCGTGCGTCCGCGCGATGCGCAAAACGCCACCGCCAGAGCGCGTATGCGGCAGGCGCGGCACGTCACGGCGTAGTATTGTAAGTATATGTTTTTGTTGAGTAATTTTTGATGTTCTGATGAGACGCCTATGAGACGCTTTGATCCCCACGAACATTCGCGCAACGTGCTCGGCGAAAAGCTGCAATCGTGCAGCGAAGACCCGGTGACGGGTTTTTATCGCGATGGCTGCTGCAATGTCGGCCCCGATGATCTGGGTGTGCATTCGGTGTGCGTGCGCTTGACCGCCGAGTTTCTTGAATTCAGCAAGGCGCACGGTAATGATCTGTCCACGCCGATGCCACAATTCGGCTTTGCCGGTTTAAAGCCCGGCGATCAATGGTGCCTGTGCGCGGCGCGCTGGAAAGAAGCGTTCGATGCCAACGCCGCACCCCGCGTGGTGCTGCGCGCCACGCACGAAGCGACGCTGGAATTTGTATCGCTGGATGACCTGAAAAAATTTGCGATTGATTTGAGTTAAACAAAGAACATCCCTTCGCCCCCGGTAACGGGGACTCGGTACAGCACCCCCTTGAGGGGTGGTGGGTTAGGGGGAGGGGGAGGTTCCATACCCGCTCAATTGTGCGTTCCAAGGAATATTGATATGGCCGACTACGACAGCAAAACCCAACTGGCACTGCCCGCGGAAAACCTGATCACGTTGACGCACGTGGTCTATGCGCTGCACGCATTCAGCGCGATTACCGGTATCAGCAGCGCTGCGTTCATTGTCACCGCATTTCTCACCGGCTGGCCGTCGATCATCGCGGTGATTATCAATTACGTGAAACGCAGTGACGTGCGCGGCACCTTCCTCGACACGCATTTCTCGTGGCAGATACGCACCTTCTGGTGGGCGCTGCTGTGGTTTCTGCTCGGCGGATTGCTGACGATTACGATTATCGGCGCGGTGATTGGCATTCCCTTGCTGATCGTGGTGGGCATCTGGGTGCTGTATCGCATTGCGCGCGGCTGGCTGGCGTTGCTGTCGCGAAAATCCTTGCCCATGTAGTCACGCGGTAATGCGCATCGACAAGTGGCTGTGGGCGGCACGCTTTTACAAAACCCGCTCGCTCGCGCAACAGGCGGTCGAAGGCGGCAAGGTCACGCTGAACGGCGAGCGCGTCAAGCCGTCGAAGGAATTAAAAACCGGAGATGCACTGGTGATACGCATCGGCGCGGTTGAGTGGGCGATTTGCGTCAAACAACTCAGCGATAAACGCGGGTCAGCTACCATCGCGCGCATGCTG
Source organism: Betaproteobacteria bacterium (assembly GCA_947467315.1). Taxonomy (GTDB): domain Bacteria; phylum Pseudomonadota; class Gammaproteobacteria; order Burkholderiales; family SG8-41; genus UBA5216. The sequence continues at coordinate 1,557 of CANIID010000389.1, forward strand.
TACGAGGAATCCGCCGAAAGCCAGGCGCGGCGTGAACAGCAGTCAGCGCTGCGAAAATTGAATGTCGAGCCAGCGGCGGAGCGCCACGGGCGGCCCACCAAGCGCGAACGGCGGCAATTGGACGGCTGGCGAAATTCGTAAAATATTAAATAAAAACATATAGTTACGATCTTTCTTCTGGGGGGGGCTATTTCGGCAACGGCGCGCGATACCCCTGAAATGTCGGCGGTTCAGTCCCCGGCGCTGCATCCGCTTCACCGGTGAATCCCACACGCGGCTGACTGTAACCCTCGCGCGCGCGCCAGCCGGGATATTTGAGGATGAAGTTGTTCAGACCGCCGCCGGTGTCGTATTCAAGTTTCTGGCCGGGATTGCGGTGCATCCATTCGGCGCGCAGTTCGGGGCCGGTTTTGTACCACGGCACTTTGTTGAACCACACGCGTTTCGCGTATTGCTGACGCCACGGCGTGTCTTTCATCTCCGGCCATAGTTCGTCGGCCTTCTGGATGTTAAAGCGGTAATTCATTTTCCAGAATTCGCGACCGAGAATATCGCCGAAGATAAACAGCCGCCCATCGATGATTTCAAACTCGGTGGGGTCGGTGCCGAGCTTGATGCCGTAGGCCGCGCCGTTGGAGCAGAACGCGCCGTACTGCGGCTCGTACTTCGCCGGCGCTTTTAAAAACGTGTCGCGGTGATTGGCGTTGAGAAAATAATAGGTTTTGTTCTCGTGCGTGGCGGTGATGGTGGGGTAGCCGCGCATTGGCTTGCCCAGTGTGAAATAGGCGACCGGGTCGTGGCCCAGCAGCATCACGTCGCGGCCTTGGTTGTCTTTGAACGTGGCGTTGAGGGTACCGCAGCCGGAGAGGAGGGCAAGCAGCCATAGCGCCAGCAGGAGTCTCAACGCGAGTTTCACTGGCGCGGCAACTACCACGGCGCCTGCACCACCTCACCCTTGATCGTCGTGCGATGCATGACACGCCGCTGTTTGACATCGATCTCGGTGCGGTAGTGCATGCAGCAGCGGTTATCCCACAGGATGATGTCGCCGACTTGCCAGTTGTGCGTCCAGGAATATTTTTCCTGCGTCGCGTGCGCCCACAGTTTATCGAGCAGCGCTTCGCTGTCGGTGTTGGACAGACCGAGGATGTAGTTCGACGGCCACACGCGGCGTCGCCCCAGATAGAGTGCCCGACGGCCCGTGACCGGATGCACGCGCACCAGCGGATGGGTGGGGCCTTCGACTTCTTCCGGCTTGGTGGGCAGCGTCACGCCCGGGCGCAGCACGCCCGCGCTGTTGCGGCTGGAGTCATGCACTTGCGATTTGCCTTCGATAGCGCGCTTCAAATCGTCGGGCAGCTCATCGTAGGCGCGATACTGGTTGTTGAACGAGGTATCGCCGCCGCCGTTGGTGGGCACCTCCAGCGAATACAGCATGCTCCCCGCAGGCGGCGTTTTGACGTAAGAGTTATCGGTGTGCCACACCACTTCGTAACTGCCGAGGCCGCCGTTATCCATCACCGGCTTGCCATCACGCCCGATGTTGGAAATGATACTCACGCTGGGATGGCGTGAAAGGTTGTATTCGTTGTCGATTTTTTCGCCGACGTTGAGATGGTATTTGCGCGCGGCGGCTTCGTGCGGCGGGCCGAATACGCCGGAAACGGCCATCAACTGATCGTCGTCGATTTTTTGTCCGCGCCAGTAAACCACCATGTGCTCGGCCCACGCCTGGCGCAACGCTTCTTTCACGTCGTCAGGAATCGGCAGCGATAAATCCATGCCCTGAATTTCCGCGCCGACCGCCTTGCCCGTGGGCACGACTTTAAAGGTGGCGAGTGTGTTGGCGGTCACGGCGTGACGGGCGGTTACGGTGGTTACGGTACTAAGGCTGGCGGCTTGCATGGCGACTCTCCGGTGCGGAATGGGCGTGAAGATCATTTTGTGCCTGCCCTTCGTTAGCGTCAAGGCGTGTCAGGCGTGACAGGCCGGCTTCAACTGCCTAAGATGGCGCGGTGCCATTCTCCAATATGAAAGCAGGCGCCATGGTGTTTTTCTTGTGTGTTGCGAGGATTTTTTCGCGAGTGCTTCCGGCTATCGTCCTTGTGTTTGCCGCCGCCACCGCCGTCGCGCAAACCGAATGGAAGCC
>CANIID010000390.1 GCA_947467315.1 Betaproteobacteria bacterium
AGCGCGATGCCGTTGGGCTCGCGCAGCGGCGGGCCGACGATCAGTTCGGATACCGCGCCTTGGGCGGTGATCTTGAACACCTTCGAATGGCTGGGGTCGGCGGGGCCGGGAACTCGCGTCTGCGTGCCGTAGATGGTGCCGTCGGCGGCCACCGCGATGTCGTTGAGGCCGGGGGATTGCGGCTGGCGCAGCTCGCCCGCCGGCGCGCCGGTCTTCATGTCGAACTTGCGGATCACCGACACGGTCGGCTCGGTGGCGGTCGTGCCGCCGTCGCGGTCGGCCAGGTAGAGGATGCCGTTGACGATGTCGCTGCCGAGCGGATGATTGAGGGTCAGTCCGTCACGGTTTTCGCCGATCCACTTGGCGGTATGCACCGAGCCGTCGCGGTTGAGCAGCGAGACGAATCCGTCGTTCGGCACCTGATGCTGCTCGGCGCCGCGGTTGGGCACCACGATCAGGCCGCGCACGGCGTCATAGGAGCAGCTCTCCGCGTTGACCACCGCGCCGTAGACCTTTACGTTGCTCGACATCGGCGTGTAGGCGCCCTTCAGCGTCACGCCCAGCGGCCGGCCGGCGACAAAGGGTTTCGGAGCCGGGGCTGCTTTCGGCGCGTCTTGCGCCATTGCGGAACCCGCAACCACCCCGGCCGATAAGAAGGCTGGCGCCAGAGTACTCATCACGAAACGCAGCGACTTTTTCATGGCGCCTTCTCCTTTTTGAATCTGTTGTTTTAGAACAGCGAGTGCAGGTTACTAAGGAATACTGGCTTCAAGTCAATACCCTGTACGTGGCGCGCTAATCGCTCTTGATACCCGCCGCGCGAATAATACGCCCCCAGCGTTCCGTTTCACGCCGGTAATAATCGGCAAATGCTTCGGGCGAGCCGCCGGTGGTGGTGAGTCCGAATGTCAGCAGGCGCGCGCGGCCTTCGGGTGACTGAACATAACGATCCAACTCGGTGTTGAGCGCGCCGACGATGCGCCGTGGCGTCGCGCGTGGCGCGAACACGCCGTACCAGCCCTGCACTTCGTAGCCCGGCAGTCCGCCCGCTTCGGCAAGCGCCGGCAGGTCGGGCGCAATTTCACTGCGCTTGGCGCTGGTGACCGCGAGGCCACGCAGGCGACCGCTTTTCACATGCGGCAGCACCACGGCGGGCGAGTTGATGATGGCGTTCACTTCGCCGCTGGCGGTGGCGATCACGGCGGGGCCGCCACCTTTGAACGGCACGTGCGTGGTTTCCACCTTGGCCATGGCCTTGAACAGCTCAATCGCCAAATGCGTGGATGAGCCGGTGCCGGACGAGGCAAGGGTCAGTAGCTTGGGTTTGGCGCGCGCGTAGTCGATCATGTCGCGCACGCTGCGTATCTCCATCGAGGGGCTGACCGCCAACACCAAGGGTGAATCGCCAATGCTGACGACCGCGGCCAAATCACGCAGCGGGTCGTACGGCAGCTTGGAATAGAAGCCCGTCAGCGTTGCAATGGCCGCCGAATTGACCAGCAGCGTATAACCATCGGGCTGCGCGCGCGCGACGATTTCATTGCCGATGTTGGTACCGGCGCCGGGCCGGTTATCGACGATGATCTGCTGCCCCCACACTTCAGTCAGTCGTGTCGCGATCATGCGCGCCACCAGATCGGTGGTGCCGCCGGGGCTGTACGGATTCACCAGCCGTAAGGCGCGCACGGGGTAATCCGACAGTTTGGTTTGCGCGACAGCGGCATTGCCCGCAAGGACAACACAGAGCGCGAACGCACGAGATATCAGGAATGGCATGGACTTACCGCTTATGACGTCGGCGCCACAGGTGACACGGGCGCCGGGTACCCCGCCAGCTCATCGTAAAACGAAATGATATTCGCGCTGTCCCATTCGCCGCGCCCCTTCGACACTTCCGAACTCAATGCCTGCGCGTGCAGGCTGATCAGCGGCAGCGGGCAATTCAGGCGTTCACCCAGCGCCAGCATGGCGCGCACGTCCTTGAGATAAATTTTCAGCTTGCCGGCCGGCGGATGAAAACGCTTCTCGACCATGCGATAACCTTTCTGATCCATGATCTTGGAAAATGCAGCGGATTTTTTCAGCACTTCCAGCGCCTGCAACGGTTCAATGCCGGCCTTGCGCGCGAGCGTTAAGCCCTCCGCCAGTGCCATGCGATTCAAACCGAGCACCAGATTCACGCACAGCTTCATGATCGCGCCCGTGCCGTTTTCACCCATGTGCATCCACTCGCGGCCCATCGCGGCGAACATGCCCTCGCATTCGGCGAATGCATCCTTGCTGCCGCCCGCCATGAAAATAATGTCTTTCACCGCGCACATTTCGCTGGTGCCGCTGACGGTGCAATCGAGAAAACGGATGCCCACCTTGGCCAAATCCGCTGCAATCGCCGCCGACTTTTCGGGGTCCGCCGTGGTGGCGTCGAGCACGATCAAGCCCGGCCTGCCGGTTTGAAACAATTTCAATTGGTTATGCACCACGTCTTTCACGATGTCGGATGTCGGCAGCGAGAACATCAGCACATCCACCTGCCCCGGCATTTGATCCACCGTTGCCACGGTTTTCGCGCCGAGCTTCACCGCCGCCGCCACGCGTGCGGGATCGGGGTCATGCACGATCACCGGAAATCCAGCCTCCAGCAAATGCTTGGACATGCTGCTGCCCATCAAACCCACGCCGATAAACCCGATGCGTTGCTTGCTCATAATTATCCTTTAATAACATATACTTACAATGCGCCGCCCTTCGCGTGTATCCCCGTCCGCAGCTTGCGAAACTGTGACACATCGCGCCACCAGCCTTCACGACACGGCACGCCCCCGCGCACAAGGCCGCGCTCGATGTTGCCGAAGACTTCCTCATAGCCGTACGGCAACGGGCGCGCGTCGGGCGTCGACAACCACAAGCGCAACAACAGGCGCTTGCGATCTTCCTCGGGATAATCGTCGTAGCGCGTGCGGCCATGATAGATCACGTGGTTGTTCAGCAACTGGATATCGCCCGGCTCGAAATGCATATCCAGCGCCAGCTCCTCCGCCAGTTGCGTGTAGAGCGCCAGCGCTTCAATTTGCTTCGGCGTGTGCCGCGGCACCTCGGGAAAATCCTGCGCGAATTGCGTGTATGCCGGCGAAAACATGCCGGTAAAAAATCCATCGCGAAATCCGAAAATCGGCCGCAGATAAGTGCGTCCGCTGCCCGGCGGTTGCTCGCCCTGCCAGCTATGCACCCAGTTTTCGTAATAGGTCTCCATCAAATCCGGGCGGCGGCGCAGGATTTCGTTGTGTATGGCGGCCGAACTCACGATGCGGCTGGCGCCGCCGGTCTTCGCCTTGCGCACGCACAGCAGCCCCACCACATCGCAGCGGTCGCTGTGAAACTGCAACCCTTCTGCGGTACGCGATCCACGACGCGTGGTATTGACGTAGTCCTCCTGAAAATCCTTGACGGTGCCGAACAGCTCGCCGGTTTTGTTTTGCGACACCGCCGTACCCAGGTGCGTGCCGAGGCCCCAGTACACGATCCGCAAATCCTCGGGCGTATACGACAACGGCAGGCCGCGCAGCAGGATCATGCCGATGCCGCTTTCGAGTTGCCGTGAAATCGCCGCCAGCCCCTGCGCAAAATTCGGCAACGGGAAATCCTGCTTCTCGACATCGAACAGATCGATGCCGCGCTGTTTCACCGC
>CANIID010000391.1 GCA_947467315.1 Betaproteobacteria bacterium
GTATACGACAACGGCAGGCCGCGCAGCAGGATCATGCCGATGCCGCTTTCGAGTTGCCGTGAAATCGCCGCCAGCCCCTGCGCAAAATTCGGCAACGGGAAATCCTGCTTCTCGACATCGAACAGATCGATGCCGCGCTGTTTCACCGCCTGCAACGCGATATCAATTTCCGCCAGTTCTGCGGCAGTGAAGGGCCGCAGCCAGTCGGACTTGTTGCGCATGTCCGCGCCCTTCCATGCGCACGGTGCTTCGATAGGCTGATGTTTTTGCGCCTGCATGGTTTCCTCCGGTCAATAGTACGCCTGCTCAGCGCATCATATAAGCCGGCCTCTGCTTCGTCCACGGCAGATCACAGGATGTGGAAAGCGCGCGCCTGATGCATCGAGACTTATCGCGTCACTGCTTCGCCAGCCCCGTGCTGCGCACCGCCCTGCCCCACTTCGCGATCTCGGACTGAATGTACGCGGCGAACTGCGCCGGTGTATTGCTCACCGGCTCCACGCCAAGTGCGGCGTAGCGCTCGCGCAACTCGGGCGCCTGCAACGCCTTGAGGGTTTCGGCGTGCAGCCGCGCAATGATGTCGCGTGACGTATTCGCGGGCACGACGAGACCCTGCCACGTGGTAGCCTCAAATCCGGCCAGCCCGGCTTCGGCAAGCGTGGGCAATTCGCGCACGGCGTTTGAACGCGCAGCCGACGTTACCGCGAGCGCGCGCACCTTGCCGGCCTGCATCTGCGGCAGGCCCGACGGCAACCCCAGAAACGCCATCGATATTTGTCCGCCCACCAGCTCGCTGATCGCAGGCCCCATGCCGCGATAAGGCACGTGCAGCAAATCGATTTTCGCGGCGGTTTTAAAAAGTTCGCCAGTGAGATGCGTGCCGGTGCCGACACCCGCCGAGCCGAAGGTGAGTTCGCCGCGCCGCGTATGCGCCAGCGCGATCAATGCTTTCACCGAGCGCGCCGGCACCGACGGATGCACGGTGAGCATGTACAAGCCGTCGGCGATCAACGTCACCGGCGCGAAATTGCGCACGATGTCGTAGGTGAGTTTCGAGTAGATGTGCGGCGAAATCGCCTGCGCCGACGAAATCATCAGCACAGTGTAGCCGTCGGGCGCGGCGCGCGCGGCCATCGGCACACCGATGTTGCCGCCCGCACCGGGCTGATTGTCCACCACCACCTGCTGGCCCAAGCCCTCGGACAAACTGCGCGCAACCATGCGACCGATGGTGTCGCTGGTGGAGCCCGCCGCCACCGGCAAAATCAGGCGGATAGGTTTTGCGGGATAGGTTTGCGCGGTGGCGGCAGCGGTGACCAGCAGCAAGGCAGCGGCGATGCGCGCCCATCCCCTATTCATAGATATATCTTAAGTATATGTTTATAAACACTATTTTATATAGCGGTGTTGGAGGCGCCATTCCCCTCGCGCCACCTAAGGCGCGCTCACCGTGCGGATGTACCACGGAAACACATCCCAGCTCACCACTTTTTCCGTGCCGTCGAACAGTGCCGCGATTTTGCCGCCGCCCGCCTTATACGAAAACTTCTTCACGTTATCCGGCGGATTGGTGGTGGGATTGCGCATGATATCAATGGCCTGATCGGTCTTGAAAATCTGGAACTTCGACGGATCGCTCGGGTAGAAAAACTTCACCTCGTTCGCCCCCTTGCGCGCGGGGCCGCGCACATACTCCACCTGCAACGACATGTGCTCGCCGCTCGCCGCGGCGAACTCCCACGACTCAGCCCCCGTGGCCACGCCGCCGTTGGCCGCGTGCGTGCGCGACATTTTCGCGGTGGTGGCGTGCTGGTACACGCCAAATTCGCCCGGCGCGTCAGCCGCGTTGTTGGTCAGACCATGAATAATCATCTGCCCCATGTTCTTGGTGCCGGTCTGGCGCACGGGTATCGCCAGATACACCATGCGCGTCGCGTGCGGCAACGCCGACTTGCCGCCGTCCAGCATGATCGCCATGCGGTCAATAAAAATCATCCGCAGATTGCAATCCTTGGCCGGGCCTTCGGTGGCGATCACCGTTTCCCAGCCGGCGGGCAGCAACTTCGCCAGCGCCGCATCGTTGACACGGAAATCAATCTGGTAGCGGTGCTCGGCGGCTTGTTCGAGCACGGTTTGCGCGGTGGCGAAGGGCGCGCACAGCATGAGGATTGCCGCGATAAATGCGGTGAATGTGATATTGAATTTCATGACCTTCTCCCTGTTGAATGCCGATTTATTTTGGCCGAAACCCGAAAACCCGCTCAAACCGTTTGCAGAAACCCTCCCACGCATCCGGGTTAATCAACCGTGGCGGACGTTCACCACGCAGAATCTGTGCGACCTGCGCCGCATTCCACTCGGCCATGTTAATGCGCGAATCGTGCGTGATACCGGCAGTGTGATACGTCGCGATCAGGTTTTTGAACGACAGCAGCGGATGATCCAGCGCCGGCGGCTCGTCATTCCAGGTATCGATGCCCGCGCCGCCGATGTGGCCGGACTTCATCGCATCGGCCAGCGCCATTTCATCGACAATGCCGCCGCGCGCGGTGTTGATCACAATCGTGCCGGGCCGCATCAACGCCAACGCGCGGGCGTCGATCAGGTTGTGCGTGGACTTGTCGTACGGGCAGTGCGTCGTCACAAAGCGCGATTCTTTCAGCAGCGTATCGAAATCCACCTTGGTCGCACCCTTGGCCGCGCATTGCTCCGCCGTCAGATACGGGTCGCACGCCAGCACGCGCATTTGCAGGCCCAGCCCGCAGATGCGCGCGACACGCCCGCCCACCTCGCCCAAACCCACGATGCCCACCGTGCGACCCTTGGCGTTCCAGCCCTTAAAGGCCTCGCGCTTCACACCGCGCTCGGTACGCAGCGAGCGATCTGTCTGCGGAATGTTCTTGGTGAGCGACAGCATCATTCCCACCGCATGCTCCGCCACGGCATCGGCGTTGCCGCCCGACTGATTCACCACCAGCACCCCCGCCGCGATACACGCCGCCACATCCACCGTGTCATAACCCGCGCCGCTGGTCGATACCGCAAGCAAATCAGGGCAGCGCGCCAGCAGTGGCGCCTTGGCGTGATACTGCTCCGGCACCTCCTGCCGCGTCGAGGTAATGCAATACGCGTGCGACGCCGACATCGCACCCCAGTTATCCGCCTCCGGGCCTTTGAAATCGAGACGATGCAGGGTGATTTCTTTATTCTTGTCGAGAGAATCGGCGACGTTCGGCGTCTTGCCGTCGTTGAACCAGAATACTGTCTTGGCGGGTTGAGAAGTGTTGTTGGACATGGAAAATCCGCTGTGGGAAGCCGTTATTGGAAGCTGCTAAGGGAATAGTGCTGATTCATTACAACCAGCGAATTCTGACACAAGGGACAGCCGCTGGTTTCGCCTTCGCGTTACTCGATCTGAATTCTCGCCGTTTTCACGGTCTGTGCCCACTTCGCAAGTTCACTTTTGAAGTAGATTCAGTAGTGTCCCAACGTTTTCACGAAGGGTGGTTATAAGTTAATGATTGATAGGGTAAAACGAGTAATTTTGTCTGGTCTCGATTTGAACGTCGAAGTGCAGACTTTGGGCTTTTTGCGGACTTCCGCCGAAGGCTCCCATGCATCAA
>CANIID010000392.1 GCA_947467315.1 Betaproteobacteria bacterium
CAGGCGTTTAAGGATCACGCCAGGCATGGGCTGTTTCCGCCTTTGGGAACCGACCCCGTAACGGTTTAAAAAATACTTTAAAAACATATACTTACAATAAACCGCTATCCCAATGAGCAAACTCCGCCTCGCCCTCTCCTGCTGGAACTATGACCGCATGCGCGCGCTGGCCGATGGCCGCGTGCAGCCTTCGGGCATCGAGTTGAACTTCATCGATCATATCGTCGAGGAAACTTTTTTTCGCATGCTGCGCTATCAGGAGTTTGATGTGGCGGAACTGTCGCTGTCGTCTTACACCGTGTCGTTGTTTCGCGACCCGCAGCCGTTTATCGCGATCCCGATATTTCCGTCGCGCATGTTCCGCCACTCCTGCACGTTTATTTCGGCCGCCAGCGGCATTCGCGAGCCGAAAGACTTGATCGGCAAAAAAGTCGCCTCACCCGAATACCAGATGACCGCGCCGGTGTGGAGCCGCGGCATCATGCAGGACGAGTACGGCGTCAAAATCAGCGACTGCGAATACTGGACCGGCGGACAAGAGACGCCGGGCCGCGATGAAAAGCTCAAACTCGATCTACCGCCACACATCAAACTGAACCCCATTCCCGCAGGCAAGACGCTGTCGCAAATGCTCGCCAGCGGCGAGATCGACGCGCTGCACAGTCCGCGCATGCCGTCCACGCTACACACGCAACCCGCGAAGGTGAAGCGATTGTTCGAGGACTATGTCGGCGTGGAGCGCGATTACTACAAAAAAACGAAATTGTTCCCGATCATGCACACCATCGCCATCCGCCGCGAGGTGTACGAGAAAAACCGCTGGATCGCGATGGAACTGTACAAGGCGTTCGCCGAAGCCCAGCGCATCTGCTACGAAGAAATGTTCGAGACCGCTGCGCTGCGTAACATGCTGCCGTGGATGATCGCCGAAGTCGAATGGCTGAAACGCAACATGGGCGACGACTGGTGGCCGTACGGGTATGAAGCGAACAAGGCCACGCTGGATACGTTTTTGCGTTATCACCATGAGCAAGGCTTGTCGAAGCGGCGGCTACAACCGCATGAATTGTTTGCGCCGGAGACGCTGGAGGCTTTCAAGATTTGATGGAATAAACAACACCACCTCCCCCCCGTCGTTCCCGCGCAGGCGGGAACCCATAACACAGTCTCAATCGCAGATGCGTTATGGATTCCCGCCTGCGCGGGAATGACGGGATTGGTTTTTGACAGTGCGCTTTATTCGGATAAATTTATGATGACATTTCGAACGGCATTTTTCGGACTAACGAGCACACTGGCCTTAGCCATCGCCCCCACATTGCTCCACGCCCAATCCACTTCGACAAGCTCAGGGCAGGCCTACCCCACGCGCGCCATCCGCCTGATCGTGCCGCAAGCCCCCGGCAGCGCCTCGGATAACGTGGCGCGCCTGATCGCCGCTGAGTTGACCGCGCGCCTCGGCCAGCAAGTCGTGGTCGATAACCGTCCCGGCGGCGCGCTGACCATCGGCATCGAGCTGATGATTAAATCCGCGCCCGACGGCTACACGCTGGGCTATGCGCCCATCGGCGCGCTGGTGATCGGCCCCAACATGTTTCGCAAGCCGCCGTACGATGTGAACAAAGACATCGCCGCCGTGGCGATGGGCGCATTCAATCAAATGCTGCTTGCCGGTTCGCCCAGGCATCCGTTTAAAACCGTGCAGGAAGTGATCGAATTCGCCAAACAAAATCCCGGCAAGTTGTCGAACGCCTCGTCGGGCAATGGCTCGCCGGGGCATGTCGGCTTTGAGTTGTTGCGCTCGATGGCGAACCTGAACGTGGTGCATGTGCCGTACAAAGGCGGCGCCGCAGCGATCACCGATCTGATCGGCGGGCAGGTGCATTTGATGATGGAAAGTCTCAATTCAATTACGCCGCACGCCAAGGCGGGCCGCGTGCGCGCGCTCGGCGTCACCGGCCTCACGCGCTCACCGGCAGTGCCGGAGGTGCCGACCATCGCGGAATCCGGCGTGCCCGGCTATGAAGCGACTACTTGGAACGGCATTGTGGCGCCCGCCGGTACGCCGCGCGCCATCATTCAGCGGCTCAACAGCGAGATCAACAAGGCGCTGGCGTCGACGTCGCTAAAAGAGAAGCTGGCCCTGCTCGGCGCCGATCCCGCGCCCGACACACCGGAAAAATTCGCCGCACTGATACGCAGCGAAAACCTCAAGTGGGCCGAGGTCATCAAGCGCTCGGGCGCGAAGATCGACTAAGCCGTCTCTCCTGACGGCTCGGCTGATCGATAATTACGCCGCCACTTTCTCCCGTTGCGCCGCAGCCGGCACCTTTACCAGGTGCGCGATCATCGCGCCGGCATTGCGATGCAGAATCTGCTCGCGCGCCTCTTCGCTGATGTTCGCGTCGGCCAGCGCCTTGCTGGTCCACTCGCAGCCGAATTCACTGCCGTCGGTGCCGCACACGATGCGCTCGGCGCCGTAGAGCCGCACGCCCGCTTCAATCGCGCCCGGCCCGAACGAGTTGCAATCCACAACCACTTTCGAGCGGCGAAAACGCGCCGACGGCAGCTCTTCGTTGGGCGTGTCGAGCAGGCAGCGGTGGTCCATGCGCTCCACTTCGTACGGTATGTTGCCACCCAGGTTGTGCACGTGAATCATCGCGTCCGGGTACGGCGCGAGAAAATCCGTCAGGCACAGCGTCACCATCACCGACGATAAACTCGTTTGCATGTCGAGCGTGCCGTTGCGGCGGCGCGCGTTATCGGTGTCGCCGCCGAATTTGGGAAATGCATCGCCCGGCCGCGGACCGTGGTGAATAAAAAGAATCGCGCGCTTGCGGTTGGCGACTTCGAGCAGCGGGCGCATCGCCTCCGCGTCCTTGCGGGTGATAAACGCGTTGCCCGGCAACTGCGTGCCGATCATGCCCGGTAATTGCATCGCGCGTTCCAGCTCGGCGGCGGCGACGGCAATATCCGCCAGCGGCAGCGCGGCATACGCGGCAAAGCGTCCCTTGTGTTCGACGCACAGCGCGGAGAAGCGGTCATTGACCATGCGGCACAACGGCAGAGACACCTCCACCGGCTGCGATTCGATCCAGCACACCGAGCCCAGCAACGACAACACGCTGGTGGTCACGCCCTGCCGATCCATGCGCGCCAGATGAAAATTCACGTCATCGAACGCCTTGGCCAGCGGCTCTTCGCCAAGCCGGGTTTTGAGCACTTCGGCGCCATCGGCGTTGCGCACGATACGCGGCTCCTTGGTGCGGGCGCGCAATGCGTCGGCCAGTTCAGCGGGTCTCCAATGGGCATGCATGTCGATCATGGCAATCTCCTTGAGGGGGCGTTGGATAAGCGAAGACAACGATACGTCACATAACGTAGCGAAATTTATGCCAACCCCGCCGGTGCGGCAAGCGCATTTACTTTTTTGCCCGCCGCACAGCGCCCTAAGGCGGCAAGCAAGTATAACTTGTACATCGAGGTCGATGTCGCTATGATGAGGTCGTGGATCACGTAGCGATAATCGAAGCAAAGCATCAAGCGCTGAGCAGGCGCTTGGACGAAGCGACGCTGCGCTTGTGGGCTGCGACCGAG
>CANIID010000393.1 GCA_947467315.1 Betaproteobacteria bacterium
GCCGCCATTTTGGCCTGCTCGCCTTGCAGCGTGCGCGGGCGATGCAGCACCCACACGTTGTCCTGCGCGTCGATGGCGATGCTGGACACATCGCCGAATTTCCATTTTTCCGGCATCTTCGGCCATGATGCCTCGACTTCAAATTTGGGTGCGTCGGCGGCCATGGCGCAATGACAAATCGCCACTACGGTAAACAATACTGCGCGGGCAAGACTTTTGAGTTTCATCGTGGATTCCTTATATCGATTGTTCAGGCGGGGTCCATGCCCTTGGCGCGAATCAGATCATGTGCGCCGGGCGCTCTAAAAAACGCAGTCAATGCATCCGCCGGCCCGGCAACTTTCGAATCGGCATGCCGGCCGGTGGCAAAGAAGGTGATTTCCTCAATGTCTTTCGGCAAGCCGCCGACGATATCAATGCCGGATACGGGCATCAACTCACTCAACTGTTGAAAACCGATTTCGATGTCGCCGCGCGCGACGCTCGCACCGATGGGCTCGCCCTTGATCTGCTTTACTTTGGTTGCCAATGGACTGGCGATACCCATGCGTTGAAACAACCCGATCAGATACACGCCGCTGGGGCCGTAGGAATAGGCAATCGATTTGGCCGCCAGCATCGCGTGCTTGAATGCCTCGGCGGAACGGATGTCCGGTTTGGGCGCGCCCTTCTTTACGGCCATGGCCACCCACGATGATGCGACATTGATGCGGCTGCCCTTGGCGAATTTTCCGGCCGCGATCAATTCATCGATGGCGTTGCCCGACATCACCGCAAGGTCAGTGGCTTCACCAGCCTTTAAGCGGCTGACGATATCCGCCGTGGTGGCCCAGGTGGTCACGACGTGGTGGCCGGTGGCGCGCTCAAATTGCGCTACCAGCGGGAGATAGGCTTCCTTGAAAGCGCCGGTGGCCATGACGTTGATTTCGGGCATGAGTGTGTATGTAAGTATTTGTTTGTAAATGATTATTTATGATTACAATCATAAGGTTTGAAACAAGTTTAACCCATGAAAGCGGCTGTAAATGCACGCGCGAATTCGCGCGGCGTGAGGATGCGAAACGGCAGCGGTGTCACCTTGCGCGTGGCGAGCGCGAGCAGATCGCGGTCTTTGGTAATCAGCACATCAGCACCGCAGTCGCGCGCCAGTTCCAGAAACATCTGATCGTCGGGGTCTGCGCAGCGCGGCAACGCGGCAATGGTGTGCGGCGCGGAGCCGTCAAACGTGCTGCGTGCCACAGTGCGGCATCGTGCCAGCGCCGCAGCCTGTGCATCCGTATCCAGCGCACGACCGGACAGGGGATAGCCCAGAACGCGTATCAGCTCCACTTCGCAAGCTGGTGAAATAAAAATACACGCGTCGCCACACGCGACCGCATCCTGAATGGGTGTCACGCTCGCATCGGCAAACACCAGCCAGTCAAGCCAGACGTTGGTATCGAGCACCAATCGCACCGGCACGCGGGCGGCGCTACTCAATTTTGATCCCCGCCTGGCGTCCCACCTTTTGCCACTTCGCAATTTCTGTGCGCAGCATCTCCGCGAACGCCGGCCCGGTCGTGCCCACGGCTTCGGAGCCGTCGCTGGCAAGGCGCTCTTTGACGTCGGGTAATTTCAGCGTGTCGTTGATGTCATTGCTGATGCGTGCAGCGAGCGGCGCGGGCAGTCCCTTGGGGCCGAGAATGCCATTCCACTGATTGATGTCGTAGCCGGGAATTCCCGCTTCGATCATGGTGGGTATTTGCGGCATTACCGCAGAGCGCTTTAACGTGGTAACGGCCAACGCGCGCAATTTGCCGCTGCGGGCATGCTGCGCATGCAGAATGGCACTGAAGGTGAAATTGATTTGTCCGCCGATCACATCAGCTACCGACGCCGCGCCGCCTTTGTACGGGATGTACAGCAAGTGAGCGCCGGTGAGCGAGGTCAACAGGGCGCCGGACAGGTGACCGAGTGAGCCGATGCCGGACGAACCGTAAGTCAAACCTTCGGTGCGCTGCCTGGCCAGTGCAACAAATTCCTTGATCGACTTTACCGGCAGCGACGGATGCACCATCACCACGTACGGCAGCGAGGTGACTTGCGACAACGGCGTGAGGTCGGTCGTAAGATCGTACGTCATGCGGGTGTGCAGGGCGGCGTTGACCGAGTGGGTCGCAGTGATGACGAGCAAGGTATAACCGTCCGGCGCCGCGCGTGCGACCACTTCAGCGCCGATGTTACCGGCCGCGCCCAAGCGGTTTTCGACGATGACTTGCTGACCCCAGCGCTCGCTCAATTTGTGGCCGATGGCGCGCGCGGTGATGTCGCTGCCGCCGCCGGCGGAAAACGGCACAATCAAACGAACGGGACGCGTGGGAAAACTCTGCGCCAAAGCGCTGCAGGTGACGATAGGCAACAGGCATGCAGCCGCCCGCAACGAAAAAAGGGTTTGGTATTTCGCGATCATGTTTAACCGGTGGCGAGTAACCGCATTACAGCGGCGTGATGCCCGCATGCTTGATGATGCGCGACCATTTCTCGGTCTCGCTGCGTATCAGCGCGGCGAATTCCTGCGGTGTGCTGGTGACGGGTTCGGAGCCATCCACCGCGAGGCGCTTTTGGGTGTCGCTGGAACGCCAGCTCTTGACCAGCACGCCATTGAGCCGATCAACGATTTCCGGCGACGTGCCCGCCGGCGCGAGCAGACCATAGAACGTCACCACTTCAAATCCGGGCAGGCCGGATTCGGCAAAGGTCGGCAACTGCGGATGCGCGGCGGATCGCCTAAGGCTGGTTGTCGCAATCGCGCGCAGCCGCGCCGACTGCAATGCGCTGGTGACGGCCAGCATATTGCTGAACATCAAATCGGTTTCTCCCATCACCACGGACAACACGCCCGGTGCCGTGCCGCGGTACGACACATGCGCAAGGCGTGCGCTTGCCATGGACTGGAATAATTCTCCTGCCAGATGCCCCGGCGAACCCGGCCCGGCGGAGGAGAAATTCAATTGACCAGGCCGTGCCTTGCTCAGCGCGATCAAATCCCGGACGGACTGCACCGGCACATTGGGGTGCGTGATCAGCACCAGCGCGCTGGATGCGACCAGCGTGATGGGCGCGAAATCGCGGCTCACCTCGTAGGGTACCGAGCGATAGAGCGCGGGTGCCATAATGATGGCGCCGCTGCCCGTGAGCAGCAAGGTGTAGCCATCCGGCGCGGCCTTGGCGACGTATTCGGCGCCGATACGCCCGCCCGCGCCCGCGCGATTCTCGATCACGGACTGTTGTTTAAACGCCTCGGTGAGCTTCTGCGCGGCGAGCCGGCCCAGCATGTCGGAGCCGCCGCCCGTGGTGAATGGCACCACGATACGAATGGGGCGGCTGGGGTAGGATGATCCTGAACCGGTCGGCGCGGGCTGCGCGTTGGCCGTGTGCGCCACGTGCAGCGTGACGGCAGTGAATAGCCCCGCCAACAGCCGCGCGGGTATCAGGCTTCGTGGCATGAGATGCCGTCGTGCCGTGCCGCGAAGTGCAGCACCTGCGTAGCGCAGGTGGCTGGCTTGAGGCAATGCAGGTTGTGGTACTTTTGAGGGAGCTGAACGA
>CANIID010000394.1 GCA_947467315.1 Betaproteobacteria bacterium
AACCGCCGCGTCCTTGCCGAAACCATGCTGCGCGAGATACGTATCGCCGAACGCAACGCCAAGCCGCTGTGCCTGATTTATTTTGATCTCGATCGCTTCAAGGACATCAACGATCAGTACGGGCATCAGCGCGGCGACCAAGTGCTGAAAGCCGTGGGTGCCTGTATGCGCGAGGTGTCGCGTAATGTTGACTTGTGTTTTCGCGTCGGCGGCGACGAATTCTGTGTCATTCTCGCCGATGCCACCCACGATGAGGCGCGCCGTGTCTATTGCGAGCGATTGCTCCGGCTGGTCGCGGAACGTCTCAATGGACTGACGCTGAGCATCGGCATTGCGCAAACCGGCCCGGAAGCCTACGGCGACCCGGACGATCTGGTGCGGCGCGCGGATAAGGCGATGTACGAGGCCAAGCGGCGCTCACGGGAGACAACGCAGGCGCACGCGTAGCGCCGCCGTCAGCGACACTGGCGAGCCATCCCGCATCGCATAGAATGGCGGGGTGATTCACTCCCTCGGAGCGGCGATGCGTAGGAAATTTCAGGGCGTGGCGGGCGTGGTGCTGGCGGCATGCGGGATATCTGCGTGCGGGGTCCACGCGCAGCAAACGATTTCACACTATCCGGCCAAGCCCATCCGCGTGATCGTGCCGTTCGGCCCCGGCGGGCCGACAGATTTTCTGGTGCGCACCCTCGGTCAGAAAATGGCCGAGTCCTGGGGGCAGCAGTTGATCGTCGATCACCGCACCGGCGCCAATGGCGTGGTGGGCGCGGAACTCACCGCGCGCGCGGCGCCCGATGGCTACACGCTGGGCATGGCCACCAATGGCACGCACGGCATCAATGCCAGCCTGTTTCCGAAGTTGTCGTACGACACGGTGAAGGATTTCGCGCCGGTCACGCGCATCGGGCTTGCTCCGTATGTGCTGATTGCGCATCCGTCGCTGCCGGCGCGCGGCGTGAAGGAACTCATTGCACTTGCGCGCGCGCGACCGGGTGAAATCACCTGGTCGTGTGGCGGCAGCCCGTCGCAACTGGCTGCGGAGCTGTTCAAAAAGACGGCGGGTGTCAATGTGATCGTGGTGCCGTACAAAGGCAATTCGCCCGCGGTAACGGCGGCCATGAGCGGCGAGGTGTCGCTGTCATTCGGCAACGTCGCACAGTCCGTGCCGCAGGTTAAAGCGGGACGCTTGCGCGCGCTCGGTGTCGGCAGCCTGCAACGTTCGGCGGTGATGCCGGACGTGCCGACAGTCGCGGAAGCGGGCCTGCCCGGATTTGAAGCGGGCGCGTGGTACGGCGTGCTGGCGCCGGCTGCGACGCCGCGCGCCCTCGTCGAGCGGCTCAACGGTGAGCTGGTGCGAATTCTAAAGTTGCCCGATGTGCAGCAGCGCTTGCGCGGAGAAGCGTATGACGTGATCGCCGATACGCCGGATCAATTCGCGGCAGCGATACGCGCCGAGATCGCGAAGTGGGCGCCGATTGTGAAGCAGGCGGGGTTGCGCGCGGAGTAACGCTGCTGTCTGTCGCGCGGTCAGTCGATCTTCGCGCCTGAGTCGCGCACGACCTTGGTCCATTTCACCAGATCGGCCTTGAGAAACGCCGAAAATTGTTCCGGCGTGTTGTGCATCGGTTCCGCACCGAGCGTGGCCCAGCGCTCTTTGATGTCTTGCAGTTGCACGATCTTGCTGACTTCCGTGTGCAGGCGGTTGATGACGGCGGGCGGTGTGCCTGCTGGCGCCAGCAAGCCGTACCACACGGAAATTTCGTAGCCGGGAAATCCCGCATCGGCCACCGGCGGCAGTTCCGGCGCGGCGGCGGTGCGCGTGGCGCCAGTGGTGCCGAGCGCGCGCAGCTTGCCGGCTTTCACCTGCGGCAGCGCGATGGGCGCGCCGGGAAACATGATGGAGATTTGTCCGCCGAGCAAATCGCTGAACGCGTTGGTGACGCCTTTATACGGCACATGCACCAGCTTGATCCCCGCGCTGGTGTTGAGCATTTCGCCGGCGAGGTGCAGTACGCTGCCATTGCCGGCGGAGCCGTAGTGGAGTTGCCCCGGCTTTGATTTGGCGAGCGCCACCAGTTCTTTCACCGACTTCACCGGCAGCGAGGGATGCACCACCAGGATCAGCGGCGCCGACCCGATCAGCGTGATCGGCGCGAAATCACGAATGGCGTCATACGGTAGTTTGGGATACAGCGCGGGATTGATGGTCAGCGTGCTTGCGGTGGCGAGCAGCGTGTAACCGTCGGCGGGCGCTTTCGCAACGAACTCATTGCCGACGTTGGTGTTTGCACCCGGACGGTTGTCGACGACGACAGGCTGGCCCGCGCTCTCGGATAATTTCTGTCCCACCGCGCGCGCCAGCACGTCGCCGGGGCCGCCTGCTGCGAGCGGCACGACGATGCGTATCGTTTTTGCCGGATAGTTTTGTGCGATGGCCGTATTCGCGCTTATCGCCAGCGCGAATACGGCAAACCCCATCGGCGTTGTTGCGTGAGACATATGTAAGTATATGTTTTTAAAGTAAATTATTCCTTTCCGTCGTGCGTGCAAACCGAAATGCGCGCGGGCTTTGCCGAGCGATTGCTCCACGCGTGATTCGCGCCGCGCAGCACGGCGATTTCGCCCTGCTTCATGCTGACTTCCTGCGTGTCGAGCACCAGCGTGATCTCGCCTTCGAGCACACACACAAAATCCACGGTGCGGGTTTTTTGCATGTACGGATGCGGCGCGCTGGCTGAGTAAGTTGATGCGCCCGGCGAACCCATCGCTTTGAAAAACGCTTTCACTTCGGCCTCACCCACTTTGCCTTTCCACGACGCATCAGGCGGATAGTCGATCACACGGCACACGCTGCCGCGCGCGGGCGGCTCGATGGTGTGCGGCAGGTGCAGCGTTTCATAAACCATTTTCGCCGGATGGCCATCGGCCACCCACAGGCGATGCACCGCGTAGCCGGGGCGCGCGGGATCCAGCCGCACATCGGGCGCGGCGGTGTCGCCCACCAGTTCACCACGGCCCTCGGTGCGATCAATGCTGACGATGCGCCGCGCGGGTTTTACGCCCGCGGGCAGCGTGGGCGCGGGGAACGGTTTGTCGTTGCCAACCGCCAGCCCTTTGCCATCCACGCCGAAATCCGCCCAAATCATGTCGAACGCCATCTGCGCGCCGTCGGGGAAACACCACTGATGCCACGCGCCGACCTGGCACACAATATCGCCGACCTTCATCGGCAGACGGCAATCGTCGAGCACCAGATCGCGGCCATTGTTGATCACAATGCCGTAATCGAGCGTTTGCGTTTTGTGCATCGCCGATTCAAACAGCGAGTTGCCGCCGCGATCCCACAAGCCCTGTCCGCCCGCGCGCGGCTTCGGCGCATGCGGCGCGATCACGTCGGGGTCTTTGGCGCGGTCGTAGATCGCGGGCTTCGCGCGCGCCTGCACCACGCGGAAATGTCCGCCGCCGTGCGGGCCGGAGAAAATGTATTTCAGATTGCCGTCATCATTCGTGCCGTTGATCGGCAGCGGTGTTTGCTCCCACACCCAGATATCGGTGTG
>CANIID010000395.1 GCA_947467315.1 Betaproteobacteria bacterium
GATCGCCATCAACGAATATATCGCCTTGCACAACGCGAACCCCAAACCTTTCATCTGGACCGCTAAGGCAACTGACATTCTTGCCAAAGTCACCCGTGCCCGGGCGGCCTTAAATAAGCGCACTTCTATTTGACGCACTACACTAGTCGTAGGAGATCACACTGGCCTGATGTTTTATCGCGCAACTATGCATAACACGGCTCTGGTCCTCACCGTACTGTCGCTGGCCGCGTGCGGTCTTGCGCTCAAGACGCAGCCTGCGCACGCCGCTGACCCCATCACGATTCACGCTGAAAAGCAGGGCGATGCGGTCGCGATTGAAGCGCGGGCGTTATTGATCGCGCCATTGCCGCTGATCTGGGCGACACTGACGGATTACGAGCGGTTTGCAAGCTTTATTCCCGGCATGCATGTGAGCCGCGTGCTGGAACGGCGCGCGCCGGCTGTCGTCGTGAAGCAGCAAGGCGAGGCGGGATTTTTGTTTTTCAAGCGTACTATTGACGTCGTGGTGGAGTCCCTGGAGAAGCCGCCGCACGTGATTGAAATTCGCGTGCTGTCCGGCAATCTGAAAAAACTGGATGGGCGTTATCGCATCGAGCCGGTGGCCAACAGGGCCGGACAATTTGTGTTGCACTGGTCCGGCGTGATTGAGCCGGAGGATAGTTTGCCGCCGCTAATCGGCGTGTCGATTCTGCGTGCGAACATCGGCGACCAGTTTCGCGGCATGGTGCGCGAGATCGAGCGGCGCGCTGAGTTGCCTTATGCGACTGTAAAGAAAATTGAATAAAAACATGTGCTTACGATACATTCGTGCGTTTGCCGCCTTGGCGGCGCTGGCGCTCGCCGGGTGCGCGACGCTGGACGAACCTTGGCGTAGCGACGGCTTGGCGGAATCGCCCGCCGTGCAAACTTGTGCCGACAGTTTCACTGCCTTGGATGCGGCCGTTGACCGTGCGGGCGTGCGTGATGCCGAGGCGCGACGTATCCCAGGATTTCCCTATCTGCGGGTGGATCGCTTCGGTGCGAAAATTGGCGCGCGGTTGGGCGTACATTCGGGCGTGCAACCGCAGGATGCGGCTAACGACACTGATCCGGCCAGTGCGCAATGGTTATCGCGGTTGCAGGCGCTGGATCAAGCGGCGCGGCGTGTAGAGATCAGCAATCTTCCTGATGCGGCAATACGGCTGCTACAGCAAGGCGGTGATGGGCGTGCCGCGTTGATCGACCTCGTCGCACGCTGCGCTGCGTTGCTCCGCGATCAGGATATGAAGTCGCCATCCCGCGTCGCGTTGATTCGCGCGCGCGCCCAGGTGCCCGATGACTATGTGACGTGGCAGCGTATCGTCGGGTTGTATGGGCTGACGCAAATTCCCTTTTCAAAGGGGATCGCGCAATGGCACACCGAGGCGATGCGTGACTTTCGCAACGCAGCCGGGGGCCGCGAGTCGCCGTACCCGCTGATGCGCTACGCGTTGGCGAATCCGCTGGCGGCAACGCGCGAGCAGATCGCGGCGGTGATTCACCGCGCCAGCGACAACCCTTTGCGTATTCCGCAATTCAGCGATGCGGAACGCATGTTGCTGCTACACGCCTACGCGCCGGTGTTCGAAGTGGAGACGGGCGGTGCGTACGATCATATCGGACGCCTGGGGTGGGGGACGGGCACTGCGCCGGAAGTTGATAGTGCCGTACCGGTGGTGTATCACCGTATTGCGTTTACTGGTTATGGTGAGCAGACGCTGACGCAGCTTGTATACACCATCTGGTTTGCGGAGCGGCCCGCGGATCACCCGCTGGATGTGCTCGCGGGGCGGCTGGACGGCGTGGTGATCCGCGTGACGTTAAGCGCGGAAGGCGATCCGCTGCTGTACGACAGCATCCACCCGTGCGGGTGCTATCACATGTTCTTTCCGACGTCGCGCGTACAGGCGCAGCCCGCGCCGGATGGCGCAGGCGAATGGGCGTTTGTGCCGGCCGCGCTGCCGCTGCATACCGTGGGCGAACGTCTCGCGGTACGTGTGGCGTCACGCAGTCATTATCTGGTCAATGTCACTCTGGATCAGGCGGGCGCAACGCACGGCTACACCTTGATGCCCGAGGACGAACTGCGCACTTTGCCGAACGTCGCGGGCACGCGCAGCGCGTATGGGCCCGATGGCTTGATTTCCGGCACCGCGAGAGGGGAACGTTTGTTTTTCTGGCCGATGGGCATCCCCAGCGCCGGCGCGATGCGGCAGTGGGGACATCACGCCACGGCGTTTGTCGGCCGCCGTCATTTTGACGATGCCGATTTGATCGAAAAACGCTTTCGTATTGTCGCACCGCACTGACACTGAATGTATTGCGCCGGTCGAACGCTTGGCGCAGACGGTGGAAGCACCGCATAATCCATGCGCATGAACACCTCGCATCGGCGGCAGTGGGACATCTTTTGCCGCGTCATTGATAACTACGGCGATATCGGCGTGAGCTGGCGGCTGGCGCGGCAGCTCGTGGCCGAGCATGGCGTGGCAGTGCGTCTGTGGGTGGACCGGATGGCCAGCCTGCATGCGCTGTGTCCGCAGGTGCAGGCCGAGGCGTCGCGGCAGGTGGTGGAGGGCGTTGAAGTTTTTAACATGGCGGATGAATCAGCCTTCGCGAGACCGTCGGAAGTGGTGGCCAACGTGGTGGCTGATGTGGTGGTAGAGGCGTTTGGTTGTGGTCTGCCGCCCAACTATGTGGCCGCGATGGCAGCGCGCGCCGTAAAGCCGCTGTGGATCATTCTCGAGTACCTCAGCGCCGAACCGTGGGTACGCGATCACCACGGCCTGCCGTCGCCACATCCGCAATTGAATCTGCCGCGCTATTTCTTTTTCCCGGGATGTAGCGAAGGTACCGGCGGCGTGTTGCGCGAGGCGGATTTGTTGGTGCGCCGCGATGCGTTTGACGCCGCGCACGAAGATCGGCGCTGGGCGTGGTGGTCGCGCATGGGCTTCGATGCGCCGCCGCCGGAGGCGCTGATCGTGTCGCTATTCGCCTATCCCCACGCGCCGTTTGCGGCGTTGCTGGATGCCTGCGCAAAGGGAGAAACGCCGGTGGTGATGGTGGTGCCGGAAGGGTCGCTGGCGGAGCGCGTGCGTGCAGACTATGCGACGGGCGGGAAAAATCTCGAACTGCGCTATGTGCCGTTTGTGCCGCAGGCCGATTACGATACCTTGCTGTGGGCATGTGACGTGAATTTTGTGCGTGGGGAAGATTCCTTTGTGCGCGCGCAGTGGGCGGGGCGGCCGTTTGTTTGGCACATCTACCCACAGGCGGAAAATGCCCATGTTGCCAAGCTGAACGCTTTTCTGGAGCGCTATGGTGAAACGCTGCCTGCGCCGGCGCGGCACGCGGTGCGCGGCTTGTGGGGGGCGTGGAATGGCGTTGCGGGCGCAGCACCAGTGGTACCACTGGCCGAGGCATGGCGCGCCTTTACCCGCGAGCTGCCGGCGCAACGGCAGGGGCTGCGGCAATGGCAGGACGGCCTGGTGCGCATC
>CANIID010000396.1 GCA_947467315.1 Betaproteobacteria bacterium
GCCATCGTCAATCTCTGCACGCAGCATCGCACCAACATCATCCCCTACGGCGTCGGCACGTCACTCGAAGGCCACGTGCTCGCCATCCACGGCGGCATCTGCGTGGACATGAGCCGCATGAATAACATAATCGCCGTTAACGTCGAAGATCTCGACTGCACCGTGCAGGCCGGCGTCACGCGCAAGCAATTGAATCTGCATCTGCAACACACGGGATTATTTTTCCCCATCGATCCCGGCGCCGACGCCACCCTCGCCGGCATGGCCGCTACCCGCGCGTCGGGCACCAACGCCGTGCGCTACGGCACCATGCGTGAGAACGTGCTGGGCCTGACGGTCATACTCGCCGACGGGCGCATCATCAAAACCGGCGGCCGCTCGCGAAAATCCGCTGCGGGCTACGATCTCACGCGGTTATTCGTCGGCTCCGAAGGCACGCTGGGTTTGATTACTGAAGTCACGTTACGGCTCTACCCGCAACCGGAAGCCGCCTCTGCCGCCACCTGCACCTTCCCCACCATCGACGCCGCCGTGCGCACCGTCATCCAAACCATACAACTCGGCGTACCTATCGCGCGCTGCGAACTGCTGGATGCCCTCACCATCAAAGCGGTCAACGGCTATAGCAAACTGGGGCTACGCGAGGCGCCGATGCTGTTCTGCGAGTTTCACGGCAGCGCTGCCTCCGTCAAAGAACAGGCCGAAACCGTGCAAGCCATCGCCCGCGAACAAGGCGGCATGGATTTCGAGTGGGCGACCAAGCAGGAAGACCGCACGCGGCTATGGCAGGCGCGCCACGATGCCTACCCCGCATGCCTCCGGCTGAAGCCGGGCGGTCGCGCCATGTCCACCGACGTGTGCGTGCCGATCTCGCGCCTCGCCGAATGCATCGCTGAAACCAACAAGGATTTACAGGGCACGACTATCCCCATCGCGCTGTTCGGCCACGTCGGCGACGGCAACTTTCACCTTGCCATCATGGTGGACCCGACCAACCCGCGCGACCTCGAAGAAGCCGAGCGCGTAAACCACAACGTCGTCCACCGCGCGCTGGCGATGGGCGGCACCTGCACCGGCGAGCATGGTATCGGCTTCGGCAAACTGGATTTTCTGGATGCCGAGCATGGCGACGCGGTTTCTGTGATGGGCGCTATCAAGCAGGCGCTGGATCCTGAACACCGGTTCAATCGCGGAAAAGTGATACGTTACGCGGGTTAGCAACAGCCTGCTGCCCGTGACCTACCCACCGACTTCATGAGTGACTCTATGAACAAAATGGCCATTACCGTCACCCGCGGGCCGAGCTTGCGCGCCCCGTTTGCCGCCGTGATCGGGCAGTTCGGCATTCCCCCGGCGCCGTTGCCCGACGCGGCCACCCTGACTGCACGACTGGCCGCGTGGCTGCCCGCGAGCCTGTGCCAACGGCTGAACGTGGCGGAAAACAGCGCCTCATTGCAGCACTGGCTTATGCATTTCGCGCAAACGATAACCGAGTCGCGCGGCAAGATGGCATTGCCCGCTGTGTGCGGCGCGCATCAGCAACTCGCATGGGTGGCGCTCGGCTATTGCGATGCGCACGCGACAACGCAAGCCATGCAGTTTGCACTGACCGCAACGCTGAACGCCATCGGCAATACCGTCGCCGACGCGACGCTGCGGCGGCAAGCGACGGCAGTCCTGCGGTTGCAACAACAGGCACAACCCGATTTTCAGGAGCGCGCCCTGATGCGCGTCGCACGCCGCCGCGGGATGCCGGTGTACCCGGTCGTAGACGGTTCGCTGGTCTGGCAATACGGTCAAGGCAGCAAAGCGTGGCAATGCGTTGAAACCGCCACGCAGGCCGACTCACGCACCGGCATGATGCTGCAACGAAACAAGGTGCAAAGCAACGAACTGGTGCTCCGCCTCGGCTTGCCGGGCGTGACCCATCGCATCGCCACGCGGCCGCAACAGGCCATCGCATGGGCGCAACAGTTGGGCTACCCGTTGGTGGTGAAGCCGCTCGATAGAGGCCAAGGGAAAGGCGTTACCGCAAACATCAACACACCGGAGGATGTCGTCACTGCCTTCCGCAAGGCGGCGGCCTATTCGCCGCAAGTTATCGTGGAACGGTTTGTCGCCGGGAACGATTACCGCATCATGGTGATGGGCGGAAAATTTCAATGGGCGATTCAGCGCAATCCCCCTGACGTTACCGGCGATGGCCAATCGAGCATCGCGGAATTGATCGCGCGTAAAAACGCGCTCATTGCGAAGAAGGATCTCGATAGGGGATTTGTAAAACACGTGGTCATCGACGGCGAAGTGCAGCGTGTGCTGGCCTTGCATCAGGTCACGCTGGAAGACCGTCCGGCGGCGGGCGCCGTCATTCCTTTACGGGTCAACGCCAATGTATCCACGGGCGGGTCGTACATGGATGTCACCCGGCACATCCACGCGGATAACCGCGCGATGGCCGAAACCCTTGCGCGGGCATTCCGGTTGGATGTCGTGGGCGTCGATTTTCTGACCGCCGATATTGGACGTTCATGGCGCGAGGG
Source organism: Betaproteobacteria bacterium (assembly GCA_947467315.1). Lineage (GTDB taxonomy): Bacteria > Pseudomonadota > Gammaproteobacteria > Burkholderiales > SG8-41 > UBA5216. Next base: position 2,541 of record CANIID010000396.1, read on the forward strand.
GGCGTGCGCAGTCATCGAGGTTAACGCTACGCCCATGCTGTTTTGCGATGCCCACGCCGAACAATGGATCGACAGCAAGTTTGCCGACGGCGAGAACGGTCGCATACCTTCGGTGTTGTTGCTGTGCCATTCGCCCGCCGCCCGGGACCGTGCGCTCGCGGAACTGGCCGACCTCGGCCCCGGCGTGGGGGTGGTTACCCGCACGCAGGCGAGTCTGGACGGCTGCGTGCGTCAATTCACCAGAACCACCGATGCCGGCGCGGCGGCGCAAGCGCTGTTGCTGGATCCGTCCTGCGAAGCGCTGATCGTGATTTGCACCGCCAATGAAATACGTCAACGCGGCATGCCGCTGGATCGCATGGATGCCGGCGCATGGACTGAGGAAACCGAGCCCGATCAGGCGCTGCGTGAATTGCTCTATGGCTCGTGCAACAAGGCGATGAAACTTCCCGCCGGGCCGCTGGCCAACGCGGTGCGTACCTTTTTGTGATGTCGGCGCACGGCACGCGCGGCTCGCCCTGCGTGGCGCCGTTAACCGAAAGACATTGCGTATCGCAAGTATATGTTTATATTAACTTTTTCACGTTAACATCACCACGATATTCCCCGACCGTTCCACTACGGCGCGCGACTTCGGCGGCAAAATCAAGGTGGTGGAATCTTCCTCGATAATCGCCGGGCCGCTTACCGCCACGCCGATGGCAAGCCGGTAACGATCGTACACCGGCACCATTGCAAACCGCGCGCGCGCGCCCACCCACGCGTTTCGTTTGCCTTTTAGGGCGCGCATCTCGCCGCGCGCGCCGCGTTTGCCGCTGGCAACCTGGAGTTCACCTTTCGCAACGTGTGCCGTCGCCGCCACGCGGATGTTGATGATTTCAATATCACCCACCGGTGGTACGTGCCCGAAGGTTTTTTCGTAGACAGCCGTGAACGCCGCACGCAGCGCCGCTTGCGAGCGCGCGGAATACGGGC
>CANIID010000397.1 GCA_947467315.1 Betaproteobacteria bacterium
TCGTTGCCGATGTTGCCGCCCGCGCCCAGACGCGGATCGACCACGAAGGTTTGGCCGAACGCCTCGCTGAATTTCGGCGCCAGCCAGCGCGCCATCAGGTTGGTGCCGCCGGTGCCGAAGGGGATCACGATGCGCACGGTCTTGGCGGGGTAGGCTGTGCTCGCGGGTTGCGCGCGCGCGGTCGCGCCGAGGCATGCGGTGACGGCCAGTGTGCAAATCAGGAGCGCGGATCGCATGTGTGTGCTTTCAGAAGTGGAATGGCGCGAATGATAAACTAACGCAACGCTGTTCTCGAAAATGTTTTTCACTGGAGGGCGCATGGCTATGACGCGTCGCGGATTTGTCAAAGGGGCCGTGGGTGCGGCCGGGGCTGGATGGGTCATGCCCGCCGCGCAGAGCGGTTGGGCGCAAACGTCCGCGCAAAACGATGCGCTCGAACGCAACAAGGCGCTGGCGCTGCGTTTCAAGAAGGCGCAGGGTGCGCACGATCAGGACGCGGTGATGAAAGCAGTGCTGGCGCCCAACTACAAGCGCGTGCGCGGCGGTATGCACCACCTGGCCGCGAATGCCGAGGGACAGGGCTTTCCGGGCAGCGGCGCTTTTCTGCGCGGTGCGTTTCCCGACCGCGTGGATATCATCGAAGAAGTGATCGCCGAGGGTGATCGTGTGGGCTTGCTGTTTCGGCTGACGGGCACGCATCAGGGTAATCTCTTCGGCATCGCACCCACCGGCAAGAAAGTGGACGTGTACGAATCGGCGATACTGCGCATCGCGAACAACCAGATCGTCGAAGGTTGGTTCATGGCGGACGAAGCCGGCTTGTTGAAGCAGCTCGGCGCAGGCTTGCCACCGCGTAAGGACGGCAAACGCATCGTGCCGCCCGTTTCCGGCGCGGGGGAAGACCCGAACGCGGTACTGAAGCGATTGGAGACGGGTGCGCTTGTGACACGTGAAGATCGCAACCGTTTGATGGTGGCGCGCTCCAAAGGCGCGGCGCCTCCCGCAGGTGATCGCACGGCGGATTACAAGCAGTTACGGCAGGGGTTTCAGCATTTGCGAAACTACGGTGTAGCTAAAGGGGTGGCGGCTGAAACGCCGACGCGTGCATTGCCTGATCGGCGCGATCTTATCGACGGCTTCATGGCCGAAGGCGACACCGTGTGGATGCAGTTCAAGATTGCCGGCACGCAAACGGTGAATCTGTATGGTCATCCCCCGACGGGCAATCGCATCGAAGCCGAGGAAATTGGTATCCTGAAATTTCAGGACGGTAAGTGGAAATCCGGTTGGTATTTTGGCGATGAGCTGGCGCTGATGCTGCAACTGGATGCGTTGCACATGTTGCAAAGTTAGTAGTGGCACTGTGTTAGAAATGAATGACGACATCGCAACGAATACGCCTTCCCCTTCAGGGGAAAGGTTGGGATGGGGGTGGGGTTACAGCCATTGCCCCATCCCCACCCTAACCCTCCCCTTGAAGGGGAGGGAACAAGATAAGTTACACAGTACAAGTAGGACGTTAATACGACGTTAAGCCGCCATCCACCAGCATCGTCTGCCCGGTAATGTATTCCGCCGCCGGGCTCGCCAAGTAACTCGCCAGCCCTGCCACATCAGCCTCGGTGCAAAAGCGCTTGAACGGGATGCGGTCGATCATCATCTGCCGGCGCGCGGGGTCTGCGCCCAGCGATTTTTTGCGCGTGGGCGTCTCGGTGGTGCCGGGGGTGATGGCGTTGACGCGGATGCTGTGCTCCGCCCACTCGATGGCGAGCATGCGCGTCATCTGCGTGATGCCCGCCTTGCTGATGCCGTAGGCCGAAATGCCGCCGATGCCGACGATGCCGTGAGTGGAGGCGATGCTGATGATGCTGCCTTTGCGTTTCGTGCCGATGAGATGGCGGCCCATTTGCTGGCTCATGAAAAACGTGCCGGTGAGATTGACATCGATCACCGAATTCCACTCGTCGCGCGTCATGTCGATGACGGGTTTGCGCAGCAAGATGCCGGCGTTGTTGACCAGCAAGTCGAGCGTGCCGAATGTTTTAAGAGCGTCGCGCATGCAGGCTTCGACGCTGTCTTGCGAGCGTGTGTCGAGCGCCAGCGCCACGCCGCGCGCGCCGTGTGCCTGTATTTGCGCCAGCGTGTCGCCTAACGCGTCGGCGTTGAGTTCGGTCACGGCGACATCGTAGCCGTCGCGCGCGAGCGCAATCGCGATTGCGGCGCCGATGCCGTAGGATGCGCCGGTGACGAGGGCAGTGCGTTTTTTTGGGGCGTTGTTCTCAGACATTTTTTATTCGGTATCCAAAGTCAACATCATCATCACCTGTCGTTCCCGCGCAGGCGGGAACCCAAAAGCCCGTCTCAGGTGGCACTGTGTTATGGGTTCCCGCCTGCGCGGGAACGACAAGATAGGTGTGGTTAGAAATACTTTGCCCGTCGTATTTTTTTGGGACGATCTTCCGGATAAACGTTGCCGCTGGCGGTCACGCCCAGATCCACCAGCAGTTTGCACAGCGTGATGGCGCACCGGTAGCCTTCAAGCACCGGCACGTTCCAGCCGATTTCATTCAGGCGTTGCTGCAAATACGGTTGCAGCCAGAAGGTGCCGGAGCAGCCCAGCGTGATCACATCGGCACCGTCTTCTTCAATCGCGGCCACGGCTTCGACGACTGCCGCTTCGACCATTTCGGATTTTTCGCCGCGCGCCATTTTCGCCATCTGCTCGGCGCGGGTGGTCTCGCCCACATGTGGCGGGCGCGGCAGCGGGAAATTGATGTTGCGGATTGACGCGCAGCGATCCTGAAAGCGGTGGCGCAGCACCAGATCGTAGTAATACATATTGTGGTTTTCGGCCAGATCGACCACGCTGAATTTATTGCCCAGCGTGGAGGCGATGTGCATCTGCGAATACGCGCATGACGTGACCGGAATGCCGAAGTGATGCCCGATTTCGCGCGAGGCCAGAAAGCCCGGCTCGCCGCCGCCCAGCAGCACGATGCCGTTATATTTGCCGCTCTCGCACGCGCGGCGCACGATGGGCAGGCGCGCGGCAGCAACGATGTCGAATTCCTCGCGCGTTTCCACCGGCCAGTCGCCGTAGGATGCCTCCGGTCCAGGATCTCGCTCCCATTCGATGGTGTCGAGCAGGGGCTTCAGGGTTTTGTAATTCATCAGCGTTTCTTCCTTGGGGCCGATGAAAGTGCGCGTGCTGTGTTTGGCGCTGGCCCTGAGGTGGAAGGCTTCAATGAGGAGGAAACGATAATGATTGTTTGGCATGATATTTTCTTAATAAAAACAGATAGTTATACTCTTTCTCGTTTAACCGCCGCTGCGCCGCGCTCGGCGATCATATACGTCGGCGCGTTGGTGTTGCCCGACGTTATCGTCGGCATGATCGAGGCGTCGATCACGCGCAGCCCGTCGATGCCGCGCACTTTGAAATCGGTATCGACCACTGCGGTGGGGTCGTCGACGCGGCCCATTTTGCAGGTGCCGACCGGATGAA
>CANIID010000398.1 GCA_947467315.1 Betaproteobacteria bacterium
CCGCCAGCGGCATCAAGCTGCTGCATGTGCCCTACAAAGGCACGACACCCGCGCAAACCGACCTGATGAGCGGGCACATTTCATTGATGTTCGTCACCACGCAAGGCGTGGCACCGCATATCGCCAGCGGCAAGATACGCATCCTGGCAACCTTCGGACTCCAGCGTTCTGCGGCATTTCCGGCGGCGCCGACATTGATCGAGTCGGGCTACCCCGGCGTGGCATTCGCCGGGTGGAATGGTTTATTTTCTCCCGCTGGAACACCCGCGGAAATCATCACAAAAGTTTCCAGAGAAGTTGGACGCCATCTTGCAGTGCCGGAATTCCGCGAGCGTATGGCCAGCCTCGGCGCCGATCCTGTGCCGAATACGCCCGAAGCATTTGCGTCCATGATCAAGACGGAAGCACAGATGTGGTCGAAGCTGATACGCAACCTGGGACTGGAACACAGTCAATAACAGGTTCAACCCAAAGCGCACCCAAAGCGCACGGAATTGACTCCGCCGTCGAGCGGGCGCAATCTGTCATTCGCACAACAACTCACTGAACAAGGAAAACTGCTATGCCGTTCTACGAAAAAGGCAACGTTCGCATTTGCTACGAAGACACCGGAGGCGCGGGCTTTCCGTTGCTGATCATCCCCGGCGGCGGGTTGAATTCGACGATCTCGTATTTCACCGGAACCGCGCCGTTCAACGCCATCGCAGAGTTCAAGAGCGAGTACCGCTGCATCACGGCGGATCTGCGCAACGCCAACGGCGGCCAATCCACCGGCCCCCTCGAAGCGGATCGCCCCTGGGACTCGTATACCGATGACCACCTCGGGCTGATGGATCACCTCGGCATCGACAAATTCATGGTGATGGGCTTTTGTATCGGCGGCCCGTTCATCTGGAATCTGTTAAAGCGCGCGCCGAATCGTATCGTCGCCGCAGTTCCCGCGCAGCCCAGCGGCAGCCGCCCGGAAATGCGCGATCTGTTTTACAACAACAACATCCAGCGCTGGGGCCCGGCGCTGTGCGCTCGCAAACCGGACTTCACCCTGCCGATGGTCGATGCGTTTCTGAAAAGCATGTATCGCAACAACCCCGACTTCGTATTCACCGTGACGCGCGATTTCGTGCGCGGTTGCCAGACGCCCGTGTTGGTGCTGCCCGACGACACGCCGGAGCACCCGTACGCCATCGCCATGGAGTCCGTAATGCTCGCTCCGAAATCCGAAGTGAGTCTGTTTCCGTGGAAGGCGCCCCAGGAGCGTGTTCCGCTGGCGGTGCGGCAGATACGCTCTTTTTTGCGGGCGCATCGGCCTGTGACGGCAGTGTGATAGTTACGTAACCTATTGATTATAAAATAATTTATTTCATCACTTCAACAGATCACAAATACTCGCGTAGACCGTATCGTCCACATGAATCGTCGCCGCCGCGCCTGCTGCTTGCGCGCGCCGGCGATGCGCAAGGCTGCCATCGCCCGGCACGCGCACTTTATCCACGCCGGGCGCAGGCCGGGTGGCATTGATGGTTTTTCTCAGTTCCGACACGCGCGACAGGTATTCCTCACGCGGCATCACCAACTGCGGATCGATCACCAGAAAAAACAAACCGTAATGGTGTTCGTCACGAACGATGGGGCCGCTGCCGGATAACATGCCGAGCATTTGCACGGCCAGCGACAGGCCATAACCGCGATGCTCACCCCACGTGCGGAATGCGCCCTTGAGCGCTTCGGCGGGATCAACCGTAGGGTAGCCCTCGTTATCGATCGCCACGCCCTCGCGCAACTTTTCGCCTTTGGCATTGGCCAGCGCCGTGCCGCCATAGGTGATGGCCGACATCGACATGTCGATAATGACGGGATCGTCCTGGCTCGGAAACGCAAACGCGATGGGGTTGGTGCCCAGCAGCGCATCCCTGCCGCCGAACGGCGCGGTGCGCGCGGGGCCGTGAACGGCATGGATGCCGATAAACCCTTGCCGCGTGGCGCGCTCGACGTAATACGCCAAACGCCCGCTTGCCCAAGTGTTCTTCGCGCTGACCATAGCGATGCCGCTCTTGCGGCACAGTGCTATCGCCTTATCCATGGCGACCACGGACACCGCATAGCCGATATTGTCGCTGCCATCGATCAACGCGGAATTCACGGTTTCGCTCAACACAGTGATCTCGCCCGCGGGCGGACGCCCCTGCATGATCTTCGCGAGAAACGGCAGGCGCGAAAGACTGGCAAATTCGTGCCCGGCTTGCGCGGCATCGACAAAATGCTCGGCGACCATGCCAGCACAACGGGGCGACATGCCGTAGCGCGTGAATACTTGCACGGTCAATGTGGTGGCTTGTTCTACTGTCAGGTTCATAGATCAATTCGAAAAGGTTTGTTGCGAAATTGCGATTGAGGGTAACACCGGATTTTGTGCGTTTTCAAGGCGCATCAATGTGGGATAGCATGTTGCATTAGAAAATCACATTGTGGCCGGTGTTTTCGGCGCAAACAGGAATCCATTCGATGCAAGCAGACGTAGTAGTCATCGGCGGTGGTGGCTCCGGCCTCGCCGCCGCCATCTCGGCAGCCAGTGAAGGCGCGAACGTTGTACTGCTGGAAAAAGACATAAAACTTGGCGGCACCACCGGCTGGTCCATCGGCACCATATCAGCGACGCGCACGGTGAATCAAAAACGCGCGGGCATCGTCGATACCCCGCAGGCGCATTATGAAGACATGGCACTGTTCTCAAAAAAATACACCACTCGCCCGGACAACGACGCGCTGCGCCGCGTGATGGCTGAGCATATTCCGGAAACCGCGGATTGGCTTTCGGATTGCAGCGTTGAATTTTTTGGCCCTATCGAAGAACCGCCGCATCGCCAGCCGCGCATGCACAACGCACTGCCCGGCGCGCGGGCGTATATTTTTCATATGCAGCGACGTGCGGAAAAACTCGGTGTGCGAATTATCACCGGCGCTGCCGCAAGCCGTCTCATCACCACCAATGAACGAGTAACGGGCGTTGCGTTTGACACAACCCGCGCAAACAATCAAATCGCTTACGCAAAACGTGGCGTGGTGATCGCCAGCGGCGACTACAGTGCCAGCGCCGCGATGAAGCAACAATTTATCTCGCAGGCGGTTGCCGACACCGAGGCGGTTAACCGGGCCAACACCGGCGACGGCCAACGTATGGCGCTGGAGCTTGGCGCACGACTCATCAATGAAGACATCTACATGGGCGGGCTGCGCTTCGTTCCGCCCGCCAAGCCAGCGTGGGTGACACGGCTGCCACCGTGGCGGTGGCTGATGCGTGCCACGAACATCGCGTTGCGCCACGGGCCGCAAGCCGTGGTGCGCGGCTTCGTCATGAGCTTTCTCACCACGGTGCTGGTGCCGTCAGCGAAACTGTTTGCATCCGGCGCGATTTTAATTAACAGTAAGGGCGAGCGTTTCGCC
>CANIID010000399.1 GCA_947467315.1 Betaproteobacteria bacterium
CACCGCGGCTGCCACGGCGCAAACCTATCCCGTCAAACCACCGCGCATCGTGCTGCCGTTTCTCGGCGGCAATGAGTTCGTCGGCCGCTGGCTGGCGTACAAGCTGTCACCGGCGCTAGGCCAGCAAGTGATCGTCGAGCCGCGTCTCGGCGCCGGCGGCAATATCGCGCATGAGGCCGTGGCGAAAGCAACGCCGGACGGCTACACCCTGCTGCTCGCGGCGACCACCTTTGCGATCAATCCGCATCTCAATCCCCGCGCCGGCTACGATCCGCTGCGCGATTACGCGCCGGTGGCGCTGCTGGCGTTTGTGCCCAGTCTGCTGGTGGTGCATCCCTCGGTGCCTGCCAAATCCCTGAGCGAGTTGCAACACCTCGCGCGGCAACATCCCGGCAAATTGTCGTACGGCTCCGGCGGCGTGAATTCGGCCACGCATCTGGCGGGCGAACTGCTCAAGGTGCATACCAAAACCCGCATCGTGCATGTGCCGTACAAAAGCGCGACCATCGCGCTGGTCGGCGCGATCAGCGGAGAAGTGGATTTGGTGATTGCCGCTGTGCCAGTGGTCGCACCCTCTGTGCAACAGGATCGTCTGCGCGCGTTGGCGGTGCTCGACACCAAGCGCGTGGCGTCGATGCCGCGCGTGCCGACTTCCGCCGAGGCCGGCGTGCCGCAGTTGCAGTCGGTGTTTTGGTATGTGCTGCTGGCGCCCGCCGGCACGCCACGCGATATCGTCGAGCGGCTCAACACCGAGTCAGCGAAGGCGATGCAGGCCGCCGATACACAAGAGCGCTTCGCCACCATCGGCGCGGAAACAAAATCAGGCACGCCCGAACAGGCGGCGGAATTTTTGCGCAGCGAATACGCGCGCTGGGGGAAGCTGATTCGCGAAGCCGGAATAAAACCCGAATAATCATATACTTACAACAATCCATCGTATATGAAAAAATACCACCTCATCCTGCTGCTGTTATTCCTGAGCATCACCGCGCAGGGCCAACCGTTTCCCAGCAAGCCGATACGCATCCTCACCACCGAAGCGGGCGGCGGCGGCGATCTGGTCGCGCGCGTGATCGGTCAGGGGCTGTCGTCCGCGTTGGGGCAACCGGTGGTCATCGACAATCGCGGCCTGCGTGGCGGCGAGATCGTGGCGAAGGCCTCGGGCGACGGGCACACGCTGCTCTCCTACGGCAACCCGCTGTGGCTGGCGCCGTTTCTACACACACACGTGGCGTTCGATCCCTTGAGAGATTTTGCGCCCGTGACGCTGAGCGTGAGTTCGCCCAATGTGCTGGTAGTAAATTCGTCCACCGCGGCCAGTTCAGTCACTGAGCTGATCGCGCTCGCGCGTAGCAAGAAGGGCCGTCTCAATTTTGCGTCCAGCGGCGTCGGCTCGTCGAATCACCTCGCGGCGGAATTGTTTCGCAGCATGGCGAACATCGATCTGGTGCATGTGCCCTACAAAGGCGCCGGCCCGGCGCTCACCGCGCTGATCGGTGGTGAAACGCAACTGATGTTTCCCAGCGCAGGCTCGGTCACTGCGCACCTGCGATCCGGCAAGCTGAAAGGGCTGGCCGTGACCAGCAACGAACCTTCGGCGCTGGCGCCGGGGTTGCCCACAGTGGCGGCATCCGGGTTGCCTGGTTATGAATCGTCGCTGGTGCTCGGCGTATTTGCGCCTTCGAGTACGCCGGTGCGTCTCACCAATCGCTTGAATCAGGAAATCGTCAAAGTGCTGCGCGCGCCGGACGTGAAAGAGAAACTGTTTAACACCGGCGTGGAAGTCGTCGGCAGCTCACCGTCGCAATTCGCCACGCGGGTGCAAACCGAGATGAAACGCCTCGGCAAACTTATACGCGATGCGGGGATACGTACCGATTGAATCAGCGTGGAATCAGCCTAGCGCGCGCGCCAGATTCACCATCATCTCTTCGGTATCGGCCAGCCCATTCTGTCGTGGCTGCGACGCGACGCGCGGCGTGATGATCACGTTGTCGAAGTCAAGCAAAGGGTCGTCCGCGCGACCGGGTTCGTCGTAAAACGCATCCAGCCCCAGGCCGCCGAGATGGCCTGATGTGAGTCCGGCCACCAGCGCATCGCGATCCACCACATCCGCGCGCGACACATTGACGAGGCGCGCGCCGGGCTTCATCTGTGCCAAGCGTTCGCGATTGAACAGGCCGCGCGTGGCCGGCACACCGGGCACGAGGATGCACACCCAATCGCTCTCAGCGAGCAACGCATCGAACGCGCAGTACTCCACCTTCAGCTCGCGTTCATCCGCTTCCGGAAGCCGCGTGCGCTGAAAATACAGAGTGTGCATGCCGAAGGCACTGGCGCGCAACGCCACCTCGCGACCGATTTCGCCAAGGCCGACGATGCCCAGCGTGCCGCCGTGCAGCGAGCCTAGTCCGTCGATGCGCGCCCAGTTGGCATTGGGTGAATAGCGGCGGTCGAAAAACTTCGGCTGGTAACCCGCCGCGGTCAATCGCTCGGTGGTAATCAGTTTATTGATCTTGGGGAGCTTGCGCGCCAGCCCCAGCATCAATGAAAAAATATGCTCGGCGGCGGTCATGTTGCCGCGCCGCCGCAGCGGCATCAGCTTGACGCCGCGCGCGGCACACGCGGGCACATCAATATTGCGCAGCCAGATGCCGTGTTTCTGCACGATCTTTAACCGATCCGCCACCGCCAGTTCGCGCGGGCCGATTTCCAGCCCTTCGGTCACGAACGCATCCGCGCCGGGCAGCGCCGCCAGCAATTCCTCCTGCGTCTCGACCATTCTCACTTCGGCAGGGTATGCGCCGCGCGCGCGCTCACGCGCCTGCTTCAGCCAACCGGCAAAGTCCGGCAGATCGTGCGCGAGGTAATCGGCCAGCGCGGCATCGCGCTCCGGGTTTGGCTGTGCGTCGAGAAACGCCTGCAACAACCGTAACGACTGGTCGTTCTCGATAATAACAACCGGCAGCTTGCTCAAGCGGCAGCCTGTGTAACCAAGGCGCCCAGTGTCGCCTTGATAAACGAGGGATCAAACACCTTGTCGGCCAGCACCTGGCAGCGCTTCATCAAGCGATACTCGTTCGGCGCGTAGTCCGCCAGCGCGCAGTGCCACGTGCCGAGGTGATCCCACACCAGCACATCACCCACCGTCCAATGATGCGTGTAGCGATACTTCGGTTGCAGCACATGCGCGAACAGATATTCGAGCGTGTCGCGGCTTTCTGTGTCGCTCATACCGACGATCTTGGTAGCAAACCCCGGGTTGACGTAAATGATCTTGCGACCGCTGATGGGGTGCGTGAGAAACACCGGATGCGGCACCGGCGGGCGCTGGTTGCGCTGGGCTTCGGACAACGGCGGACGCTTGCTGCCCTTCTGCCGCATGATCTCGTGAAATTTGTTCCAGTC
>CANIID010000400.1 GCA_947467315.1 Betaproteobacteria bacterium
AAAGGCCGCACCTTGAGCTTCAGTTCGCAAGATACCGATTTCATTCGCCGCCATGTGCTGCGGTCCATTTCCAGCAACCGCGCGCCGGGGATGCATTTCGCCGGTTATTTTCTTGGCTTCACGCCTCGGCGCTACGAGAAGGACGGTGTTGAGTTTACTGTCGCCGCCGAACCCCATTGCACCAACGCCGACGGCATCGTGCATCGCGCGGCGATGCTGTTCTCGGCGGACATGGCGCTGGCGGCGGCGAATCGTGTGCATATCGATCCGAATGTACGCACCGCCACGCTGATGCTGCGCGTCGAATTCACCGGCGAGCCCGCGCGCGGCACGCTGGAAATCAGTGGACGCGGCAGCGGTTTTTCACCACGCACCGCGTTGCCGGAAAGTGTCGCCGCCGGGCGCATTGTGTGCAATGGGCGCGAAGTGATGCGCATGTCGGGCGCGTGGGTATCGCCGCCCGCGCCCAAGGGTATGACCATGTATGGCCTGCCGTGGGAAGGCGGGCCGGACGGTTCGGCGTTACCGCTGTTGAAAAAAAGCGAACTCGAAGCGCCGGAAAAAGACGTGCTGCGCCGCGTCGAAAAAGCCCTGCGCGTCGCGCAAAACGGTGATCTGCTGACAAGCCTGTGGAACCCGGTAGTTAAGCGCACACCGAACGGCGCCCTCGGCAAACTGCCGGTGGGTATGCACGTGGGTAATCGCGTGGGGCATGTGCAGGGCGGCATGTCGATCAACACCGCGTTGGTCACCGCGGAAGCCGCCGTGCCGGAACATCCGATCCTCACTGGCGCCTCGGCGTGGTACATCAGCCCTGGTCAGGGCAAGGTCGTTACTGCGCGTTCTACCATTCTGCAAAGTGGCCGCAATATTGCGGTGGTGCGAACGGAATTGTTTAACGCCGACAAGAAACTGGTGCTGGAGGTAGTTTCAAACCACGCTGTGCATGCGAAAGCGACGAGCGCGGTTCAGTAGTTCTACGTCCCACCCGCGAATCCCAACTGCCGCCAAGCTTCATACACCACCACCGCTACCGCGTTCGATAAATTAAGACTGCGCGCGGCGGTGCACATCGGCAGCCGGATGCGTTGCTCTGCCGGCAGGGCATCAATCAACGCCTGCGGCAAGCCGCGGCTTTCGGGGCCGAAGACGAACACATCGTTTTCGCGATAGGCGGGCTGGTCGTGGCGCTGCGTGGCGCGGGTGGTCGCGGCGAACAGCCGCCGCCCAGCGAAATGGGTCACGCACGCGGGCCAGTCGTCATGCACGGTGACATCGGCGAATTCGCGGTAATCCATGCCGGCGCGCTCGAGTTGCTTGTGTGAAATCGAAAATCCCAGCGGCTTGACCAGATGAAGCCGCGCGCCAGTGTTGACGGCGAGACGCACGGCGTTGCCGGTGTTGGGCGGGATTTCCGGCTCGTAGAGGACGATATCAAACATCGGGCGCCTTGCGTTTGAAGGCATCGGGCAGGGTGCGAGCGACGATGAGTCCGGTGACTCTTGCCGCACCGGCCTGCTTCAAATTGCGCGCGAGTTCGTTGAGCGTGGCACCGGTGGTCATCACATCATCGACGACGGCGACGTGCGTGCCGGCGAAATCTTCATCGCACACAAACGCCTTGCGCATGTTTTTCGCGCGCTCTTTCCACGGCAGCGCGGCTTGTGGCTGGGTGTCGCGCACTTTGCGGCAGGCGCGTGGCAGCAGCACGATGCCGGTGAGTTTCGCCACGTGGCGCGCGATTTCCTGCGCCTGGTTGAAGCCGCGTTCGCGCAGCCGCGCGTCGGCCAGTGGCATCGGGATGATCACGTCGGGGCGCTCGCCCAGACTGCTGGCGATGGCGCTGCCGAACAGCGGCGCGATGGCCAGCATGCTGCGGTATTTGAGGCCCTGCACCAGCGCATCGGCGGGAAAGGCGTAGGTGTAGGGCGCGCACACGTGATCGTACGCGGGCGGATGCGTGAGACACGCGCCGCAGCGATGGCCCTCGGTGATGGGCAGCGCGCAGGTATCACACAGGCTGCCGGTGAGGCGCGGCAGATCGGCATCGCAGGGCGCGCACAGCAGCGCGCCAGCGCTGGGGCCGGCGCAAAGCAGGCATGAGGGCGCGATCAGGCGTTGTACGAATTTCGTACAATAAGCCATAAAACTAGTCCGTGAATTTGACAGTACAGGGATCATTGCGGATGATGCAAGTGACTAAAAATGTTGAATTTTTTCTGTAACGACTGACTTTATACCCTGGATTTTCGCCATGGATACCGCACCTACTTCCCCGCAAACCGTGATCGCCGTGGCTGTCGCGCCCGCGCGCTGGACTGTCGATCAAGTCGCGGCACTCTTCGACCTGCCGTTTAATGATCTCATTTATCGCGCGCAGACGGTGCATCGCGAGCATTTCGACGCCAATGCGGTGCAGCGCTCGACGCTGATCTCGATCAAGACCGGCGGCTGCCCGGAAGACTGCGGCTATTGCCCGCAGGCGGCGCGCTATCACACCGGCGTGGACAACGAAGCGATGTTGTCAGTCGATCAAGTGGTGGCGGCGGCGCAATGCGCCAAGGATAACGGCGCAACACGCTTCTGCATGGGCGCGGCGTGGCGCGGGCCCAAACAGCGCGATCTTGATAAAGTGGTGGACATGATCACGGCGGTGCGCGGCTTGGGCATGGAAACCTGCGCCACACTCGGTATGCTGAAAGACGGTCAGGCCGAACAGTTGAAGACGGCAGGCCTCGATTATTACAATCACAACATCGATACCGCCCCGGAGTTCTACGGCGAGATCGTCACCACGCGCACACAGCAGGATCGCATGGACACGCTGTCGCGCGTACGTGATGCCGGCATGCATGTGTGCAGCGGCGGCATCGTCGGCATGGGCGAAACGCGGCGCGCGCGCGCGGCGCTGATCGTGCAACTGGCGACTATGAATCCGTATCCCGAATCGGTGCCGATCAACAATCTGGTGCAGGTGGAAGGCACGCCATTGCATGGCACGGAACAACTAGACTTGCTGGAGTTTGTGCGCACCGTGGCCTGCGCGCGCATCACCATGCCCAAGGCAATGGTGCGGCTGTCGGCGGGGCGGCAGGCAATGCCGGAGGGCATCCAGGCCTTGTGTTTTCTCGCCGGGGCGAATTCGATTTTCTATGGCGATAAATTGCTGACCACCGGCAACCCGGAGGTGGCGCGGGATCAGGCGTTGTTTGCGAAGCTGGGCTTGCATGCGATGCAGGCGATGGATGGGAAGGCGTGATTGGGAATGAAAGGCGCGCCCCTATGCCTTTCTCTGTTTTGCAGGATGAGCTGACGGCGCTCGACGCAAAAGGTCTGCGCCGCACCCGTCGCACACTCGATGCCGCGCAAAGTGCGCATGTGACGGTCGACGGCAAAAAAGTCATCGC
>CANIID010000401.1 GCA_947467315.1 Betaproteobacteria bacterium
AAGGTCGGCGGCGTGACCATGATGCGCAAGGTGATGACGCTGGCGGAAACCTTCGGCGTGAACGTGGTGCCGCACTCGGCGTATTTCGGGCCGGGGCTGATCGCCTCGATGCACTGCATCGCCGCCATGGCCGCCGACAGCGTGGTGGAGCGCTTCGACTGCGATTTCGCCGAAACACCGATGGGTGACTGGATTAATCCCAAGAAAAACGGCTGTTATGATTTGCCGCAAGGGCCGGGGCTGGGGGTTGCCCCTGATTTGAAGTTGATTAAGAAATTGCGGATTGCGTAGCGGCATGGGACAAACGCAATCACATTGAATTTGCGCGCCCCTCTCCCCCTACCCCTCTCCCGCCTGCGGGAGAGGGTGGCCGTGAGGCCGGGAGAGGGCAGCAACCGGAAGCCAACTTTTGAAAGGAACTGCCATGAACGCCCCCGCAACCCGATCCGATTCCCACTTTCAATACTTCCCCGGCAACTACCGCTGGTCCGCCGAGATGCTGGTGGTGCTGTCCACCGCGCCGTACGGCGGCTCGGAAGTGTCCGAAGTCATGCGCATCGGCAGCACGCTGCAAAACAAAGTCGGCGATGACGAAGCATGGTTCGACGAATGGGTGAAGGGCGCGGATTTACGCATGCACACCGCGCAGGCCGCCGAGGCCGCGGGCCATAAGTTCACCGCGGCGCAAAACTATCTGCGCGCGTGCTTTTATTACCAGATCGGCGATCACTCGCGCCAGCCCAAAGACGACATCGCGATGGCGGCGTATAAAAAATCGCTGGAGTGCTTTCGCAAATTTGCAGCGCTCACTGATCGCCCAAAAATCGAAGTCGTCGAGCTGCCGTCGAAGCACGGCGCGTTCGCCGCCTATTACATCCATGCCGAGAATGCGAAAGGTAAGCGCGCGCCGTGCGTGGTGCGCTTCGGCGGTTTTGATACGCAAAAAGAAATCCAGTATCTGCGCGGCGTGCCCGATCTGGTGCGGCGCGGCTTTTCGTGCCTGCTGGTCGATGGGCCGGGGCAAGGCGAGGCGATCCGCTTTCGCGGCATGCACATGCGTTACGACTTTGATATCGCCGGCACGGCGGCGCTCGACTATCTCGAAACACGAGACGATGTGGACATGAAGCGCGTGGCGATACTCGCCATGAGCCTCGGCGGTTATTACGCGCCGCGCTGCGCGGCGATGGACAGCCGTTTTTCCGCGTGTATCGCGTGGGGGCCAATCTGGGATTACCACGCCACCTGGGTCAAGCGCCTGCAGGCGATTAAGGAAGCCGCACTCCCGGTACCGCCGGAACATCTGCTGTGGACTTGCGGCGTCGAAACCTACGACGAGGCGCTGAAAACATTGGAGGGCTTCAAGAGCGGCGATGTCGCCGGCAAAGTCACCGTGCCGTTTTTGTTGCTGCACGGCGCGGAAGACGCGCAGGTGTCGCGCGCCGATGCGGATAAGTTGTTCAACGCGATTGCCTCGAAAGACAAAACCATGCGCGTGTTCACCGCCGCGGAAGGCGGCGCGCAGCATTGCCAGCGTGATTACCTGACGCTGGCGTGCGACACGGTGGCGGATTGGCTGGAAGACCGATTTAACAAATAATTGTTTAAAAACATATTGTTACGATACAACACCCTATATCAACACCAACACCGTCATTCCCGCGAAAGCGGGAATCCATAACACACGCGCCAGTTACATCCATGTGTGGATACCCGCCTACGCGAGAATGACGCGGCGAGTTTTTCTACGCACTGCATAGCCTCCCATGATCGAAATCAAAGAAAAATCCGTCACCGGCCAAACCATCCGCCTGCACGATGCCGACAACGTGGTGATCGCGCGCGTTGACTTGGCGCTAGGCGCGAAAATCGAAGGCGGTCTCACCTGCCGCGGGCAGGTGCAAGCGGGGCACAAGGTGGCATCGCGCGCGATTCCCAAGAACGAGCCGATACTGAAATACAACGTGGTGATCGGCTTCGCGTCGGTGGATATCCCCGCCGGCAGCTACGTGCATTCGCACAATATGCAGTTTCGCGAATTCGATCGCGACTATGCGTATGCGGAAGAATTCAAGCCCGTGCAGATGGTGCCCGAAGCGGAGCGCGCGAGTTTCATGGGCATCGTGCGCGCCAACGGACAGGTGGCGACGCGCAATTTTGTCGGCATTTTGTCCACGGTAAATTGCTCCGCCACGGTGGCGCACAAGATTGCGGAATACTTCACGCCGGAGCGGCTGGCCGAATACCCCAACATCGATGGCGTTGCCGCGTTTTCACACGACACCGGCTGCGGCATGGAAATGACCGGCGAGCCGATGAATCTATTGCGGCGAACCATGGCGGGCTACGCGCGCCATGCCAACCTCGCCGGGTCGATGATCGTGGGCCTGGGTTGCGAGCGCAATCAGATCAAGGGGCTGATGAAGGAGCAGAAGCTCGACGCCAGCGACCGCCTGCATCTGTTCACCATGCAGGACACCGGTGGCACGCGCAAAACCATCGAAGCCGGCATCGCGGCAGTCAAAGAAATGCTGCCCGAGGCAAACAAGGTGAAACGCACACCGGTATCCGCCAGTCACCTGATGATCGGCCTGCAATGCGGTGGCTCGGATGGGTTCTCGTCCATCACCGCCAACCCGGCGCTAGGCGCGGCGATGGACATCCTCTGTCAGCACGGCGGCACTGCGATATTGTCCGAGACGCCGGAGATTTACGGCGTTGAACACACGCTCACCCGCCGCGCGCGCAACCGCGAAGTCGGCGAAAAACTGATCGAGCGCATCCGCTGGTGGAAAGATGTGTACACCGTGGGCCGCGACACGCAGATCAACGGCGTGGTCAGCCCCGGCAATCAGCACGGCGGCCTTGCCAACATCCTCGAAAAATCACTCGGCTCGTCAATGAAAGGCGGCACCGGCCCGCTGATGGAAGTGTACCGTTACGCCGAACCAGTAACGCAAAACGGCTTTGTATTCATGGACACGCCGGGCTTCGACCCCTGTTCCGCGACGGGACAAATTGCGGGCGGCGCCAACATGATCATGTTCACCACCGGCCGCGGCTCAATGTTCGGTGCGAAACCCGTGCCGTCAGTCAAGCTCGCCACCAACACACCGATGTTCCGCAAGCTCGAAGAAGACATGGACATCAACTGCGGCGAAATCCTCGACGGCACTTCCACCCTGCGCGAAATGGGACAGAAGATTTTTGAACTCATGCTGCGTACCGCGTCGGGCGAGCAAACCAAGAGCGAGCTACTGGGGTTGGGGGATCATGAGTTTGTGCCTTGGAATATTGGGGTGGTGGGGTAAATCTTGAAAGAAAAGAGATATTTGCAATCGCGCAAATGTGGCGAGCGAATCCCCCTGAGAGCCGCCGAGCAACGCAGATGTGCCGGGGG
>CANIID010000402.1 GCA_947467315.1 Betaproteobacteria bacterium
ACGCTTTCGCTTGGAAAGAATCCGCAGATTTCGATCATCATCGGCACTCAACTTAACTGGCTTGGCAACTCGCATGGCACTGATCTCCTTTTTCGTTGGAGTTCAGGTCGCCATATAAGTTCCGTTATTTATGATGCACTACACTAGATGAGATCGCGAATCATTGCCTGGCCTAACTCGGCAAATGAGGTTGCGCGTGGGCACATAAAACGTGCCCACCCTAAAGGCTACAACGCCCGCAACAATGCCTCCAACGACGTAATCGTAGCGAACAGCGGCAATATCTTTTCAATCTCGATGCGATGCAGCTCCGGATCAGGGCTCGCGCAGCAATCCTCGACCACTTTCACATACAGCCCCGCATCATCGGCATAGCGCGCGGCGCTGTCCACCACCATGTGCGTGTGACAGCCGGTAAGCGCGACGGTATCCACGCCCTGCCGGATGAGCCACGAATACAACTGCGTGTTGTAGAACGGACTTACCGCGTGTTTGGTAAAAATAATTTCACTCGGCAGCGGCTTGATGGCCTCCGGGAAGTCGACGCCCCAGGTGCCGTCAACGATGGCGTTCATGTCGATCAGATGTTTTAACCGTGCCGAGCGGCTGATGGCATCGCGATAGTCGGCGCGATACGCCACGTTGACGAACGCAACCGGCAATCCCTTGGCGCGAAACGCGGCCTGCACTTTGGCGATGTTCGGAATGATCTGGCGCTGCTCGATTATTTTGGCGAATCCGGTCGCGCCCACTTTGCCCTTGGGATCGACAAACTCGTTTTGCACATCAAGCACCAGCAGCGCGGTTTTGGGCATCATGATTCCTCACCATTAAAAGAGGTTGTCATTGTAGCCGCATCGCTTGCGGCCACACATCTGCGGCGGTGCTGCTATTCGACCTTGATGCCCGCCTGCTTGACCACCTTGCTCCAACGCGCTATTTCGGATTTCAAAAACACCGAAAACTGCTCCGGCGTGCCGCCCACCGGATCGGCGGCGTCAATCACGAAGCGCGCCTTCACATCGGGCAAATGCACTATGCGCGTGGCTTCGGCGTGCAACCGCGCAATCACGGCGCGCGGCGTGGCTGCGGGCGCGAGCAGGCCCATCCAGCCAGTGAATTCGTAGCCCGGCACACCGGACTCGGCAACAGTCGGCACATCGGGTAGCGCGGGCGCGCGCTTGGGCGTGGTCACGGCCAACAGCCTCAGGCGGCCGTCTTTGACATGGTGCAAGGTGGAGACAGGACTGCCCACGGTAAAGTGCATGCGCCCGGCAATGGTGTCACCCAGCGCCGCCGGCACGCCTTTGTACGGCACATGCACCACGTCGATGCCGGCAAGTAGGCGAAACAATTCGCCGGCCAGATGCGCCGAGGTGGCATTGCCGCCCGAACCAAAATTGAGTTGCCCCGGCCTGGCTTTCGCCAGCGCCACCAGATCCTGCACGTTTTTCGCGGCTACCGACGGATGTGTGACCAACACGTTCGATTGCGTCACCGCCTGGCTAATCGGCGCAAAATCGCGCAGCGTACTGAATGGCAGTTTGCTATACACCGCCTCGCGCACGGCGAGGGCCGAGGTGGTAAACATCAGCGTGTAACCATCCGCCGCCGATTTGGCGACAATCTCCGCACCGACGATACCGATGCGGTTATCCACCACCACCTGTTGCCCGAACGCCTCGGACATTTTTTGCGCGATCGCGCGCGCCACGATATCCGCGCCACCGCCCGCCTGCGAGGGCACCACGACCCGTATGGGTTTGTGCGGATAAGGTTGCGCGATAGCTATGCCGTTAAAAAGCATCGCCGCGAAACCTACCATAGCTCTTTGCCGGACCGTCATTGCATGCTTCCTGTGTTGATTGTTGCCGCTGCCGGGGATGCTACACTAGCCCGGAGGCCATTCGGAACCGGTGACAGCAATGCGCGACATAAAATCAAAATCCGCAAAACCTGCGCTAGCGGCCTTGCTTGCCGCGAAACAGGCGCGGCACGATAAACCGCTGGCCATGCCGATGTCCAACACTGCACTGAACGGCCAGACTCGCCGCGTGCTGGCACAGCATTACCGTGCAAAATATGGCGTGAAATAAAATCCTGTAGCACCGCACATTTAAGGAAGTCCGCATGAAAGCCCCGCCCTTTGCCTACATCAGAGCACACGATCTGACCGAGGTGTTCGATCTGCTTGAACACCACGGTGACAGTGCAAAAATCCTCGCCGGCGGTCAAAGCCTGATGCCCGCGCTCAACATGCGGCTTTCGTCGCCGGAAGTGCTGATCGACATCAGCCGCTTGCAGGAACAGGCCGGCATACACGTGAAAGACGGCCACGTACACATCGGCGCGCTCACCACACATGCCGCGATCGGCGAATCCTCAGACATTCGCAAGCACTTGCCTCTGCTGGCCGATGCGATGGAACATATCGCGCATCCGGCGATACGCAATTCGGGCACCTTCGGCGGCAGCCTGGCGATGGCCGATCCGGCGGCAGAATGGCCCGCGTGCTGTGTGGCGCTCGACGCGCAAATCGTGCTCGCCAGCAAGGCCGGCACGCGCCGCGTGGCCGCGCGCGAATTTTTTCAGGGCCTGTACGCCACCGCGATGAAGCCCAATGAAATCCTCACAGAGGTAGTAATCCCGATTCCCGGCGCGGGCACGCGCCACGCGTTTCTGGAGCTCGCGCGGCGGCGCGGCGACTACGCCATTGTCGGCGTGGCGGCACTGGCAACCTTTTCCGGCGGCGCCATCAGCGATCTGCGGCTGACTTTTCTGGGCACCGGCGAAAAACCCACTCTCGCAACCAGCACATCGCAAGTATTTGTTAATAAAGGGTTTTCGGATGCGTCGCTTAAAGAGGCGCAAGACCTGCTCGGCACCGAACTCGAGCCTTCGGCCGATTTGTATTCCTCCGCCGCCACCAAACTGCATCTCGCGCGCGTGCTGACCGGGCGCATCATGAAACAACTCGCCGCATGAAAGCCTTCATGGAAACCAAGAATACGATTGTCGAAACCACGCTTAACCTCAACGGCGAATCCATCACACGCCGCATTCCCGTGCGCCAGAACCTGGTGGATTTTTTGCGCGAGGAAATGGGACTCACCGGCACGCACATCGGTTGCGAGCACGGCGTGTGCGGTGCCTGCACCGTGCGGGTGGACAGCAACATCGTGCGCGGCTGCTTGATGCTCGCGGTGCAGGCCGAGGGCCGCACGGTCGAAACCATCGAAGGCCTGTCCGACAGTGGCGAAATCGCCGACTTGCAGGATGCCTTTCATAAACGCAACGCGCTGCAATGCGGCTTTTGCACACCGGGCATGCTGCTCACGGTGCAGGATCTCGCACAGAAAAATCCGCAAGCCACGCGTGAACAAATTCGCGAAC
>CANIID010000403.1 GCA_947467315.1 Betaproteobacteria bacterium
AACGTGGAGCTGTGGCAGAAGCTGATTGACTTGAATTACACCGGCACGCTGCGCGTGGTGCATGCGTTTTTGCCGCAGATGATCGCGCGCGCCAGCGGCAAAATCGTCAACGTTGCCAGCGATGCCGGTCGCGCGGGCAGCGGCGGCGAGGCGGTGTACGCGGGCAGCAAGGGCGCGGTGATTGCGTTTACCAAATCACTCGCGCGCGAAACCGCGCGCTACAAACTCAACGTCAATTGCGTATGCCCCGGCCCAACTGACACGCCGCTGCTGGCATCGATCCCGGAAAAACAACGTGAAGCACTGATGCGCGCGATTCCGTTTCGCCGCTTTGCGCAACCGTCGGATGTGGCCGACGCGATTTTGTTTTTCGCCAGCGACAGAGCGTCGTATCTCACCGGACAGGTGTTGAGCGTGAGCGGCGGCCTCACCATGCAAGACTAGTGGTTTGTAACTATATGTTTTTATTGATATTTTTTGCAGAGATGACATCATGACCAAAGCCGCCGATTTCAAACCCAAACATTTCAAATGGGAAGTACAGGGCAAAGTTGCCACCGTCACCTTGAACCGCCCCGAGCGCAAGAACCCGCTCACGTTCGAATCGTATGCCGAGTTGCGCGATACCTTTCGCGCGCTCAATTACGTCGATGACGTGAAGACTGTCGTCGTCACCGGCGCCGGCGACAACTTCTGTTCCGGCGGCGATGTGCATGAGATCATCGGCCCGCTGACCAAAATGAAAATGCCCGGCCTGCTCGAATTCACCCGCATGACCGGCGATCTGGTGAAAGCCATGCGCGCGTGCCCGCAGCCGATAGTCGCCGCCATCGACGGCATTTGTGCCGGCGCCGGCGCGATGATGGCCTGCGGCTCCGACCTGCGCTACGGCACGGCCCGCAGCAAAGTCGCGTTTCTGTTTGTGCGCGTGGGCCTCGCGGGCGCCGACATGGGCGCGTGTTCGCTGCTGCCGCGCATCATCGGCCAGGGCCGCGCCTCAGATCTGCTCTACACCGGGCGTTCGATGGGCGGCGAAGAAGCCGAACGCTTTGGTTTTTACAATGCCATACACGAGCCGGAGAAACTGCTCGCCGCCGCGCAGGACATGGCGCGTTCATTGGCGGATGGCCCGACGTTTGCGCACGGCATGACCAAAAAACTGCTGCATCAGGAATGGAACATGGGTCTCGACGAAGCCATCGAAGCCGAAGCCGAAGGCCAGGCAATCTGCATGCAGACGCAGGATTTCCATCGCGCGTATCACGCGTTTGCGAACAAGCAGAAGCCGGTGTTTGAGGGGGATTGACGAAACCGCGTCTTTCGTAGGGCGGAAAAGCGCAGCGCCTTCCGCCCTACGACATCTTTATTTCTGCTGCTCCAGGCTGCGGATCAACTTGCCCCAGCGCGCCATGTCACGCTGAATCACGTCGCTGAATTCGCGCGGCGTGCTGGCGATGGTGCTGATGCCGAGATCCACCAGATGTTTGCGGATGTCCGGTGCGGTGATGGCGGCCACCATATCGGCGTGAAGTTTGTTGACGATGGCTTGCGGCGTGCCGACGGGGGCGAGTGCGCCGTACCAGGTGCTGGCTTCAAAGCCCGGCACGCCGGATTCGGCCACCGTCGGAATCTGCGACAGCGCCGGCCAGCGCTGCGGACTGCTGATGGCGATGGCGCGCAGCCGCCCGTTTTGCAGATGCGAAACCGTGGTGGACACCGCGCCGAACATGAGTTGCACGTGTCCGCCGATCAGATCAATCACCGCCGGTCCGCTGCCTTTGTAGGGCACATGCGTGAGCTTCATGCCGGTGATCGATTTCAACAACTCCATCGCCAGATACGGCGACGTGCCCGCGCCGCTGGACGCAAACGCCATTTCATGGGGGCGCGATTTGGCAAGTGCGGTGAGTTCCTTGAGATTTTTCGCCGGCAGCGATGGATGCAGCAACAGCAGATTGGGGTTGCTGCCGACCAGCGATATCGGCGCGAAATCCTTCACCGGATCGTACGCGAGCTTTCTTTGAAACGGCGTGATCGTATGCGCGTTGGACACCATCACCAGCGTGTAGCCGTCGGCAGGCGACTTGGCCACAATTTCCGTGGCGATGCTGCCATCCGCACCCGGACGATTTTCCACCACCAGCGCTTGCGGCCAGGTATCCGCGAGCTTGCGGCTTAACACGCGCGCCAGCGTGTCGGTGCCGCCGCCGGTGCCGAAACCTACAACCAGGCGCACGGATTTGGCCGGGTAGGTCTGCGCGTTTGCGTGCGTGGCACCCAAAAATATTGCCGAAATCGCAATGACGGATATCTTAAAATTCATAATAAAAACATATAGTTATTATATTTTCCGCAAACTTATTTCTTGCGCCGCGCTTCAAACGCAGCCAGCCGCTCATTGAACTCCGGCGTGTCAAAAACAATCGCCATGTGCGACGAAATCATATCGAGATGTGCCGCCAGCGTGCCCCCCGCCAGCCCGTGATACACCGCGCGCTTCATCAGCGACACCGCCTGCGGCGGCTGCGCGGCGATGCTGCGCGCGAGCGCCATCGCTTCATTGCGCACCTCGGCGTCCGGCACTACGCGGCTAACGATGCCGATACGTTCGGCTTCAAGCGCATCGATCACGCGGCCCGTCCACAACAATTCGAGCGCGCGCGACACGCCCACCACGCGCGGCAAAAACCAGGTGCCGCCGTCGCCGGAAATCACGCCCATGTTGATGTAGCTCTCGGCAAACGTCGATGATTGCGCACACATGCGGATGTCGCACATCAGCGCCATGTCGAGCCCCGCGCCGCGCGCCGTGCCGTTGACGGCGGCGATCACGGGAATCTCCAGTCGCTCCATCGCCAGCGGAATTTTCTGGATCTCTTTCCACAGATATTTTTTGCGCTCAACGTTGTCGGCGGCCTGCATCACCGTCATGTCGGACACATCGGCGCCCGCGCAGAACGCACGTCCCGCGCCGGTGAGCACGACCACGCGCGCGCGGCTGTCGTCGGCAATCTGCGCCAATGCCGCAGTCCACTCGGCAATCATCTGCCGGGTGAACGAGTTCAGACGATCCGGGCGGTTCAGTTCCAGCAGCGCCACGCCGTCGTTGTCCACTACCAAATTGATGCATTCAAAAGCCATGACGAGTCTCGGTAAATTGTATTTAAATTCGCGTCGCAGACAATAACAGGCTTGCGCGGCTGCAACAAGAATAGTGCCCTATCAAAAAATAATTCGCCGTCGTTCCCGCGCAGGCGGGAGCGACAGGGATGCTGTTGTGCGAACGTAAATTTCAACTGGGTGGCGTCAACCCACCGCGCCCGCAATCGCATCCGCCAGCGGCTGCACATCCGACA
>CANIID010000404.1 GCA_947467315.1 Betaproteobacteria bacterium
AGCACGTCGAAAAAGTTGTTCGATGATGGGCACTATGCTCCAGCAACTTTTGAAGCATACAAACTGCTCGACAAGGAGGTCGCAGCATTGGCCAAGCTTAGTGAGTCCGGCGTAAAGCTAATGATGAAAGCATTTAGCGAACAGTCGCCCCTTATACGACTTACAGACATGTCAACCACGAGCGAGAAAGATGAGCAAGAAGGATACAAGTTTATTTTCTCTGGGACTGTGATGGCGATTCGAAATCCAAGAGGGCATGAGTATGGCGTCAAGGAATCCCCAACTGAGTGCTTGGATCACTTGAGTCTGGCATCGTTGCTACTCCGACGGATCGAGAGTGCCAAGAAGTAGGTATAACTTTAAATGCAACGGCCGGGCGAAAGCGGGCTTGAGTTTCTTCGGAACCACCTCGCGCGCCCGCCGTTGATTAACACGTTATGCGGCGAGAGACGATGTCGCGCGAATGGAGATTTCGGTCAGTTCCAGCCGAATAACTGCCCGATAGCGACTGATCGACCGAAGCAGAATCGCAAAAGGAGGCTGCGCAATGCCTTTGCTACACACGATTTCAGGGTGGGAGAAGAGTCTGTCCCATGGGTTGCGCGGCCTGTCGCTGGCCGTTGTGTGCGTGGCGAGCAGCACTGGGGCGCAGGTGCCGCCCAGCGCGGCTGAGGTGGTCCGTTACACCGGGCTTCACGCCGCGGCGCACAGCGGCAATGTCGCGCAGATCGAAGCCGCGATCAGGGCCGGCGAAGATGTGAATCGCATCGATAGTTACCGCCGCACCGCGCTGCATATTGCCACCTTTGCGCGCAGGCCGGATGCCGTGAAAGTGCTGATCAGGAACGGCGCGAAAACGGAACTGCTGGAGAACGACAAGTACGACGCTGTGACGGTGGCCGCAGTAGCCAATGACGAGGTCACGCTGGGCGCGTTGCTCGCCAATGGCGCAAGCGCCAAACTCACCACGAGCCGCTATGACGGCACTGCGTTGATTGCGGCTGCGCATCTGGGGCACGATGGCGTGGTAAAGCAACTGATCGTTGCCGGTGCGCCGCTGGACCACGTCAACAATTTGCACTGGACGGCGCTCATTGAATCGATAGTGCTGGGCAGCGGCGGGCGGCGCCATGTGGAGACGCTGCGCGCGCTAGTGAAAGCGGGCGCCAATCTGGAGCTCACCGACCGCAACCGCAATACACCGCTGGCGCTGGCCCGCGAGCGGGGGTACACCGAGATGGTGAAAATCCTGCTGGAGGCGGGTGCGAAGTGAAACGTTTGCGGCCGTCGCTAGTGGGTCTTATGCGGGCAATCTGCGGCCAATGTAGTACGCGATCCAATGCCGCATAACTAACCGCCCGGCTCAGTCGGGCCGCCTCCAGCGCTGCGCGCTTCCGGCGGCCGCTTGGCCGGGAACGATATCAAGCGAGCACAGAAGATCTTGCTCCCGGCGCGAAGTCCCGTCTCGACACCATTCTCAAAGTTGCTCGCGCTCTAGGTATTCGGTTCTCAGCGCACCCCGCATGACGCCCAACCCCTTGTATTTCAATCGCTACCGACCGTCTTCGGCGGCTGTGGAATAAGACAGGAGCCAGTTCGATGGAAGCCATCGTCGAAATCGTTCTTCAGCTGATCCTGGAGATTCTGGTGCAGGTTGCCGGCGAGTCCCTGTTTGAATCGGGGCTTTACGGAGTAAGGCAGGTCTTTAAACGCGCTCCCGCCTCACCTGCAGCCGCCGCTAGTCGGCTACCTGGTTTTTGGGGCAATCGTGGGGGCATTGAGTCTCTGGATATTCCCGAAGCTCTTTATCGACGCCGCATGGGTGCGCTGGGTCAATCTGGGCTTGAGTCCTATCGTTGCCGGCGTGGCAATGACGGCAATCGGTCGCCTACGCCAACGATTGGGGCAAACGTCCGTCAGTCTCGATACGTTCCTGAATGCATTTCTCTTTGCGTTCGCCATGGCAGCCGTTCGCCTGGTCTGGGGCCACTGACTCAGTAATGAAATCGCAACTGCGCGATCAGCAGTGCATCCCCTTTCACGCGATAAACCATGCGATGCTCATCCGTAATCCGGCGTGACCAGAAACCGGAAAGCGCGTGCTTCAACGGCTCTGGTTTGCCGATTCCCTCAAAGGGTTGGCGCTGCGTCTCGGATATCAGCTTGTTGATTCGCTCAACCATGCGCCTGTCCTGCTTCTGCCAGTATTGATAGTCTTCCCAGGCCTCATCGGCGAAGATCAGCTTCACTTCACAAGCTTCCGTTCGACGCCTTTCCCGGTATTCAGTTGCGCGGCAGCGGTAAGAAGGCGCCTGGCGTTCGCGGGTGTGCGCAAAAGATGCGCGGTTTCCTCCAGCGCCTTGTAGTCTTCAAGCGAAAGCATCACAACAGACTGCTCGCCGTTGCGGGTAATGATCAGGGGTTCGTGATCTTCGCAGACGCGATCCATTGCGCTGGCGAGATTGGCACGAACGGTGGTGTAGGTGATGGCATCCATGGAAGGCCTCCAAATATGTACATATTACTGTACATATTTAGCCGAACATTGTCCAGCGCGGCTATTCGCACCCCCAAACCCGGATTGACCCAGGCCCGATCGACTGATGAAGAAGACCCGCGGCACGACGGGACCTCCAAAGGCAAGACTCGCCGGAATTGGGCATGCCTTTTGCTCTAGCTAAGGAAACACTGAACAAGTTCCCGATTGTGTTGTCAAAGTAAGGTGCGCAAACGGGAGGGTTGAATTGTGAAGCAAATGACACTGGCGGCGGCGAAAGGATTCGAGGTGCACGGTAGGGCTACCCGTAAAGCAGAATTTCTTGCACGCATGGAGGCGCTGGTGCCATGGGCGCATTTCTGCGCGTTGATTGAGCCGCATTACCCCAAGGCGGGCAATGGTCGCCCCCCGATTGGGATTGAACGAATGCTGCGCATGTACCTGATTGCCAATTGGTTCAACCTGGCCGATGAAGCCTGTGAGGATGCCCTCTATGACATTGCTGCGTTTCGCGACTTCTGCGGAGTCGATCTGGGTCGCGAGCGGGTTCCCGATGCCACCACGTTGCTCAACTTTCGCCACCTGCTGGAGCAGCACAAGATTGGCGCGGCGCTGTTTGCCAAAGTAGGCGAGCTGCTGTTGGCCAACGGCATGAAGCTCTCCGGGGGCACGATAGTCGATGCGACACTGATCGCCGCACCGCCTTCGACCAAGAACCGGGACAAGAGCCGTGATCCGGAGATGCACCAGAGCAAGAAAGGCAACCAGTGGCACTTCGGCATGAAGCTGCATATCGGCACCGACAGTCAGACCGGCTTGGTACACAG
>CANIID010000405.1 GCA_947467315.1 Betaproteobacteria bacterium
ATGCCGGAGCTGCCGACCATCAGTGAGGCCGGCGTGCCCGGCTACAGTTCAAACTCATGGAGCGGCCTGTTCGCGCCGGCGGGAACGCCCCGCGCGATCATCGAAAAACTCAACACTGACGTGGTAAAAATTCTGCATCAATCCGACACACGCGCGCGGCTCGCCGCCGACGGCGCTGAGCCTGCGGGAACATCAATCAAGGAATTTGAATCTTTTATTCGCGGCGAAATTATGAAGTGGACGAAAGTCATCCACGCCGCCGGCATCCGCGTTCAATAGTACGTCCGCAGGCGCTATAATGCACCTGGCATGATTATCCTGTTCAAAATCCTGATTGCTGTGGCGCTGATCGGGCCGGGCATCTATCTGCAAGAGCCGATTCTGATGGTGCTCACCGCACCCATCGCGGCCGTCATCTTTTCGCCGGACATCCTCAACTTTTGCATCGGCTCGGTTCGCGCCATGCGCCACCATGCTTTCAAGAGCGATACGCGTGTTTTTCAATTTGGCTACTACCAGGTACGCCTGATCGAGTGGCGGGGGCGCCCGTGGTTTTCGGCGATTCCTGTGTGCGGCGCGCTGGGCCATCGCGACGTGGAAGCCGCGATCAACTACTACGCCACCACCGACTACTGCGTCTACGGCACGAAGAAAGAGCAATTCTTGACGGCACACGGCGTTATGCGGCTGGCGGAGTTGTCGCGGCATCCTGATGCCGCGAAGTTTCGCCACTGGTTCGAAAACGATGTACTGGGCACGCTGCCCGACGAGTTGCGGCGGCGCGCCCGGCTGAAACCGCCCGGCATTACTTCTGCCCCCGCTGCGGCGTCTGCCGCCGCCGCATTGGCGGCCGAGTCGGCACCCGAAACGGCACCTGCCGAACTTGCTGTAGCGGCCATCGCCCCTGTCGCGCTGGACGCCGAACTCAAAATCGGCTCGCTCACGAAACTGGATATCGAGTTGTAACTCGGCGCGGCCCGCCGCCGCATCACGGTTACGCCAGCTTCACCGGCCTGATCGCGGTTTGGTCATCCGTGATGCGTTGATTCAGCAGATTCGCACACGCGGCAATCACTTCGAGATTCGGTGTCGCCACGCCGGTGAGTTGGCCTACCTCCAGCAGCGCGTTGATGATGGCATCGAGCTCCAGCGTGCGGCCCGCGCGCACGTCCTGCAAGGTTGACGACGGCAGCGGCACGCGCTTGGCGCTTGCCGCCACCAGCGCTTCAGCGTCGACCTCCAGCGTGCTGCCCACGGCATCGGCCAGCGCGATCACCTCGCGCGTCATCATGACCGCCAGCTTCGCGGTGGGTGCAAAGCGTGCGGCTTGCGTCGCCGACGATTGCGTGATGGCCCCCATGGTGTTCCACACCGCGTTCGACAACAGCTTGGTCCATTTGCCCTTGCGGATATCCGTGACCGGCTTGCCGGCCCACCCGGCAGCGGTGGTAATTTTTGCGATGTCCTGCAAGCGCTGCGTCATGCGGTTGTCGATCTCGCCCAGCGTCATTGCATCGGCCTCGGAATCCGCCAGGCGTATGTGCGCAGGCGCCACCAGATCCGAAGGCTTGAAGGCGATGCCGCCGATCAGGTTGGGCGCGAAAAACGTGCGCGACAACACGCCTTCGGGATCGAGCGTTTTGATCCGCGCACCCTTGTAGCAGGACTCGATGCCGTCGAAATACCACCACGGCAATCCATTCTGCGGAAACACAAACATCGTGTCTTTGCCGCCGAGCGACCGCACATGCACCGCGGCAGACGCCAGTTGATGCGCCTTGAGCGTGACGAACACCAGATCATACGGCGGCTTTTCTTCGCCGGGACGCACCGCGCGCACTTTGATCGGATCGGGCCTGCCGCTTTTCGGCCCTTCGAGAATAATGCCGCGCGAGGCCATTGCTTCGTATTGCGCGCCGCGTGCCACCAGCGTTACATCTTCACCTGCCGCCGACAGAATAGCGCCGAGATAGCCGCCAATCGCGCCGGCACCGTAGACCAGAATTTTCATAGTTTCCCAAATTCAAAATTTTCGCCGCAAAGGCAAGTTTCCTTCTACTCCACCCGAATCTTCGCTTCGCGTATCGCCTTGCCCCACTTGGCGATTTCCTCGCGCACCGTCTGCGCGAACGCCGCTTGCGAGTCGGCCACGATGTCAAAACCCAGCGTCGCCATACGATCCTTCACGTCGGGCAATTGCATCAGCTTCATCACTTCGCGGTGCATGCGATCGACGACTTCTTTCGGCGTGCCGGCAGGCGCGAGGAATCCCTGCTTGGTATCCGAGTCGATGCCGTTGACGCCGGACTCGGTGGCCGTCGGCACATCGGGAATATTCGCCGAGCGTTTCGGCGCCAGTACCGCGATGCCGCGCATCGAGCCTGCTTTAATGTGCGGCGCCGCCGGCGGCACTGCCGTGATGCCAGTGGTCACCTGATTGGCCAATACTGCGCCCACCACCGGCCCCGCGCCGGTGTACGGAATGTGCGCGATATCGATGCCGAGCGATAAACGCATCAACTCGCCCGACAGATGCGGCGTAGTGCCCGCGCCCGGCGAAGCGTAATTGTATTTGCCGGGACTCGCCTTCACCGCAGCCACCAACTCCTTTGCATTTCTGAACGGCTGCGATGGATGCGCGGTGATGATGTTCGACGACGCAGCCACACAAGTGATGGGGATGAAATCCTTGATCGGGTCAAACCCCGGCTTCGCATACAAGCTCGGGTTCACCATCAAGCTCGAGCTCACCAGCAAAAACGTGTAACCGTCATTCGCCGCGCGCGCCGCCATCGCCATGCCGATGTTGCCGCCCGCGCCGCCGCGATTGTCGATCACCACTTGCTGGCCCAGTGCTTCGGTGAGTTTCGCGGCCATCACACGGCCGATGATGTCGGTGGGGCCGCCCGGCGCGAACGGCACGATGACGCGTATCGGTCGCACCGGATAGGCCTGTCCTGAGCCCGTCGAAGCGGGTTGCGCGTGCGCGCCTGCGGCAAGGGTCAGCGCGAGCAGTAGCCCCACCGGGAAATGCTTCGGCGATATAATCATAAGTATTTGTTTTTATTGAGTATTTATTTTGTTGCCGCGAGCTTCAGTAGCGCGGATACATCCGTGCATTTCTCGATGTTCATCACCGCGTCCGCCAGCGCCGCGGCACGCTTTGCGCCGACCACCGGGCTGGCAAGGCTGGTGAATTTGGCCAGCAATTCCGCGTCGTTCATCGGA
>CANIID010000406.1 GCA_947467315.1 Betaproteobacteria bacterium
TCAGAAAAACGAAGGTCAAATTCCATCATTCCCCCGTACTCAAATAGCGATAACAAATTCTACCCCGCGCCTAACCTGAAAGGCTTACGAATCAATGACTTCCGCTAATGGCTTCCATTAGAAATGAGGGCTAATGGGAAATCTCGGTTCAATCGTTCCATTGCTGTATCGATGTCCTGCGTCGTAATGGTAGTGAAGTCGCGGTTCCTCGGAAAATACTGACGTATCCATCCGTTCGTGTTCTCGTTTGTTCCGTGTTCCCAGGAGGCATAGGGGCGCGCAGCAGAAGACAGTCTTGAGTTTCCTGGCAATGGTTTCGTGCCCGGCGAATTCCCGCCCATTGTCCGCGGAAATGGTGTTTAGTTTATTTTTTAGGCGCGCCAGTCGCCTTAACCACTTTCTGCCACTTGGCAAGGTCGTGGCGAATCAACTGTTCGAGCTGCTGCGGCGTGCTGGTGGTCGCCTCGTAACCTTGCGTGAAAAACGACTCCTTCACTTCGGGCAAGCCTGTCGCGCGCACGATGGCCTGATTCAGTTTATCCACGATGGCCTTGGGTGTGCCCGCCGTGGTGAGTATGGCATACCAGTTCGAAGCCTCAATGGCGGGATAACCAGCTTCGGCAAACGTCGTAACGTCCTCAAGCCCGGCGGGCCGCTTCGCGCTTGCCACCGCGATGGACTTTAATTTGCCGGCGCGCACGTGCTGGATCACGGCGCCAGGCGCACTAAACATAAGCTGCACCTGGCCGCCGAGCAGTTCTATCACTGCGCTGCCCGTGCCCTTATAGGGGATATGCACGATGTCCGTTTGCGTGACTGACTTGAGCAGCTCCGCCGTCATGTATCCGAGGGTACCGGTGCCGGATGATGCGTAGTTAAGCGCGCCGGGTCTGGCCTTTGCCAGCGCAATCAATTCCTTCACCGAGTTGGCCGCGAGCGCCGGGTGCGCCACCAATATCTGTGGCGCGGTGGCAACCAGTGCCACCGGCGCAAAATCTCTCACCGGGTGATAGGGCAAATCGCTTTGCAGTGCGGGGGCGATGGCATGGCTGCTACTGGTGACAATCATCATGCTGTATCCATCTGGCGCCGCCTTGGCCACCGTAACCGAGGCCACCGCACCCGTTCCGCCGGGGCGATGCTCGACCACGACCGAGTGGCCCCACGCTTCAAATAACTTTTGCGACAGCGTGCGCGCAATCAGGTCGGTGCCGCCGCCGGGCGAATTACCCACCAGCAGGCGGATCGGCTTTTTTGGATACGGCTGGGCGCTGGCCTGCGGCGTCACCCACAGCACCAGCAACAACAGCCCCATGATCCATAGCGCGCGCATCAACATGTTGAACACCCGGCAAGGCATTACCGTCACTTTATATCAGAAGGTGTGCCATCACAAAATAGTTCGCGAGCAACAGCGAACGACATGTGATGCGTCCGCGCCCGGCGCGTCTGTTGACACGCTCTTGATGCACCGGTAAAAAAGCCTGATCGTTCACTGCACTGCTTCGGCCACTCATCCTCGGGAGGTACCTTCATGCGATTTCAAGGCAAGACCGCGTTGATCTCCGGCGCCGGTCGCAATATCGGCAAAGCCATTGCGCTGGCCTTCGCCCGCGAAGGCGCCGATGTCATCCTGGTGGCCAGAACCGCCACGGATGTGGAACAGGTCGCGACCGAATGCAAAACCTTGGGCGTGCGTGCGCTGCCCATAGCGGCAGATGTAAGCCGGCACGAAGCCGTCAACCGCGTGGTGCAACAGGGTCTTGCGCATTTTGGCAAGGTGGACGTGTTGATCAGCGTCGTGGGATTGCGCCCTCACCGGCCATTTTGGGATTTTGATTACGACGAATGGCAGCAGATTTTCAACGTCAATGTGCATTCGACGTTTTTCTTCGCCAAGGCGCTGGCGCCGGGCATGATCGAACGCAAAAGCGGCAGCATCGTCGCGCTCGGCGGCATGTCTTCCGTCACCGCGATGCGACCGGGCATCAGCGCGGTGGCGGCGTCGAAGCACGCCCTGTACGGGTTGATCAAAGCGATGGCCGTAGACCTCGGCCCGCACCGCGTGCGTGCCAACCTGATCGCGGTGGGCAACATCGATACCGAGCGGCGCAATCCCGAATGGTATTTGCCGGGCGAGGAAATGCGTCCCGAGCATCAGCATCTGGCGCTACGGCGCAACGGCGTCCCCGATGAAGTCGCCAACGCGGCGTTGTTCCTCGCCTCGGACGAGGCCTCGTATATCACCGGCGACCGCATCACCTGCTCCGGCGGGCGCTTCCCGGGAATTTAAGTATATGATTTTAAATATTAATTTATAGATGGTGCGTTGACACGGTCGCCCGCAATGCTGCCATCCACCAACTCAACAATCCGGTCACAGCGCGCCGCCAGCCGCGGATCGTGCGTCACCACCAGAAACGCCGTGCCCTGCTCGCGATTGAACTGGCGCATCAACTCAAAAATGCTGTCGCTGGTGTGGGTGTCGAGATTGCCGGTGGGCTCGTCGGCCAGCACCAGTTGCGGCGAGCGCACCAGCGCGCGCGCGATGGCCACCCGTTGCTGCATGCCGCCCGAAAGCTCCGATGGCTTTTTGTGCTGCGCGTCTTTCAGCCCCACCGCGTCGAGCAGCCATGCGGCGCGGTCGCGCGCTTTTTTGTCCATCACCCCACCGCCGATCAGCGCCGGCAGCATCACGTTTTCCAGCGTGCTGAACGCCGGCAGCAGGTGGTGAAACTGAAATATAAAACCCAGCGTGGCGTGGCGCGCCTGCGTGCGCGCATCGTCGTCGAGCTGGGTTACGTCGCGCCCCGCCAGGCGATACACGCCGCCCGAACCGCCTTCGAGCAAGCCGATGATATTCAGCAAGGTGCTCTTGCCGGAACCGGAAGGCCCGATCAGCGCCGCGAACTCGCTCGCGTTGATGCGCAGATCAAGGCCGTGCAACACCTCCTGCTCGGACGGTAATCCGGCGTTATAGGTTTTGCGCAGCGCTTCCAGCGAAATCAGCGGCGGCGCCAACGGGGTTGCGGCATCGGCCATCGCGCCGCTATCCCCGTATCGCCTGCGCCGGATCGAGCCGCGCCGCATTGCGCGCGGGCAGCACCGCCGCGATCAAACCCAAAACTACGGCCACCGCGAACACGATGCCGGTCAGCCCCGCGTCAAACGTCATGCTGAACAGCGGCACGCCTTTTTCCGAACGCA
>CANIID010000407.1 GCA_947467315.1 Betaproteobacteria bacterium
GTTGGTGGTCAGCGATACGCCGGATGCCGACGAGCTGTTGAAACTCGCGGCCCTGCGCGGCTATTTGATGTGGATGTTCCGTCCCGTCAGCGGCGGCATTTGGGGTGAGGTTGCCGAGGATGCGACCTTGACGCCGGAAGGTCGTCGCGGCGGGCGTTGCCCGGTGCGCCCGATACCGCTCAGTTGCGAAGGCCGCCGTCAAACGGTGTACCGGTTAGGCATGCCGGGACCGCGCAGCGAGCAATTCACCGAAGCGTCTTGATTGGGAGGGCGGACTAAGCCATAGTTTCAGCGTGGCGGGTTCAACGGAGGCGGCGGGACGATGGCGATAAAAAACCGGATCGCATGGGCCGTGGTTTGCGCGGCGCTGCTGCTCGCGGCGTGCGCGAATCCGGTGCCGCCGGAGAAATCGGCGTATGTCGGGCAATGGAACGCGCCGGGCATGAGCCTGCTGATCACGCAGGACGGCAGCGTGGATTACAAGCGCGTAAAGGGCGGCGTTAATACATCGATCACAGCGCCGCTGAAAAAATTCGAGGGCGATAATTTTATCGTCGGCGTCGGGCTGTGGACGACTACCTTTGTGGTTTCCAAGCCGCCGAGCGAGGCGGCAGGGCGCTGGAAAATGACGGTGGATGGCGTGGAGCTCATCCGCGCAGCCACCGGGCAGTCAACGTAAGCCAGCGCTAACTAATAGTATAAAAGTATAGTAAAAACAATTAGTTACGACATTTTGGCTTACAGTAGCTGTTTGTCTGCGGCGATTAACCCTCTGTTTTTACGTACAAACCTGTTGAATTTGCTGCGGTACGGCATTACCATTAGCACTCATCGGAGTTGAGTGCTAACAAGTCTCCGGCATCACACCATTCAACTGCAATGGTGTCCCGCCGCCGCTCCGAAGATTCCGTCAAAAAACTCAACAGGAGAAAGTTTATGAAAATTCGTCCGTTGCACGACCGTATCATCGTGAAGCGGCTGGAAGAGGAACGCAAAACCGCTTCCGGTATCGTGATCCCCGACACCGCCGCCGAAAAACCCGATCAAGGCGAAGTTAAAGCCGTTGGCACGGGCAAGCGTGGTGATGATGGCAAGCTCATTCCGATGGATGTCAAAGTTGGCGACCGTGTGCTCTTCGGCAAATACTCCGGCCAAACCGTCAAAGTTGACGGCGACGAGCTGCTGGTGATGCGCGAAGAAGACATCATGGGCGTGGTTGAAAAATAGTAAGCCGTAAGCCGCTGAAACCTAATCTGGAGAAATAAATCATGGCAGCTAAAGAAGTCAAATTTCATGAAAGCGCCCGCCACAAAATCGTGGCCGGTGTGAATATCCTCGCTGATGCCGTCAAAGTGACGCTCGGCCCCAAAGGCCGTAACGTGGTGCTCGAGCGCAGCTTCGGCGCCCCGACGGTGACCAAAGACGGCGTTTCCGTTGCCAAAGAAATCGAACTGAAAGACAAGTTCGAAAACATGGGCGCGCAAATGGTGAAAGAAGTCGCTTCCAAGACTTCCGACATCGCTGGCGACGGCACCACCACCGCCACCGTGCTGGCCCAGGCGATCGTGAAGGAAGGCATGAAGTATGTTGCCGCCGGCATGAACCCGATGGACCTGAAACGCGGCATCGACAAAGCCGTCACCGGCATTGTTGAAGAGCTGAAAAAACTCTCCAAGCCCTGCACCACCAACAAAGAAATCGCCCAAGTCGGCTCGATCTCGGCCAACGCCGATGCATCGATCGGCAAAATCATTGCCGACGCGATGGACAAAGTCGGTAAAGAAGGCGTGATCACCGTTGAAGACGGCAAGAGCCTGGACAACGAACTCGAAGTCGTCGAAGGCATGCAGTTCGACCGCGGTTATCTGAGCCCGTATTTCATCAACAATCCGGACAAGCAAATCGCCGTGCTGGACGATCCTTTCGTGCTGCTGCACGACAAGAAAATCTCCAACATTCGTGAACTGCTGCCGTTGCTTGAGCAAGTTGCCAAAGCCGGCAAGCCGCTGCTGATCATTGCCGAAGAAGTTGACGGCGAAGCATTGGCCACCCTGGTGGTAAACAACCTGCGCGGCATCCTGAAAACCTGTGCCGTTAAGGCCCCGGGCTTCGGTGATCGTCGTAAAGCCATGCTCGAAGACATCGCGATTCTCACCGGCGGCACCGTGATTGCCGAAGAAGTTGGCCTGTCACTCGAAAAAGCCACCTTGAAAGACCTCGGCCGCGCCAAGCGCATCGAGATCGAGAAAGAAAACACCACGCTGATCGACGGCGCCGGTGACAAGGCAGGCATCGAAGCGCGCGTGAAAAACATTCGCACGCAAATCGAAGAAGCGACCAGCGACTACGACAAAGAAAAACTGCAAGAGCGCGTGGCCAAACTGGCCGGCGGTGTTGCACTGATCCGCGTTGGCGCTGCGACCGAACTCGAAATGAAAGAGAAAAAAGCCCGCGTTGAAGATGCCCTGCACGCAACCCGTGCAGCCGTCGAAGAAGGCATCGTGGCCGGCGGTGGTGTAGCCCTGATCCGCGCTCGCAGCACCATGAGCAAGATCAAAGGCGAAAACGCCGATCAAGACGCAGGTATCAAAATCGTGCTGCGCGCGATTGAAGAGCCGCTGCGCATGATTGTATCGAACGCGGGTGACGAGCCCTCCGTGGTGCTGAACAAAGTGGTCGAAGGCAAAGGCAACTACGGCTACAACGCCGGCACCAGCGAGTACGGCGACCTGGTGCAGATGGGCGTGCTCGATCCGACCAAAGTAACCCGTTGCGCGTTGCAAAACGCAGCATCGATTGCTGGCCTGATCCTGACGACCGACGCGATGGTTGCGGAAGCACCGAAGGACGACGAAGGCGGCGGCCACGGCGGCCATGGTCACGGCGGTATGGGTGACATGGGCGGCATGGGAATGTAATTTTCGCTTTGCGAAAATTACATTCTGGCGGAGTCGAACAGGGGAAACCGCACGGTTTCCCCCGTTACCCCCTGCCGTAAGAAATGGGAGCCCCGCGATGCGGGGCTTCTTTTTTGCCTGATGCAGTAGTTGTTTTTAAATCAATGGTTTGCGCCGCAAGCGCGGTACGATAAAATAGCACTCCTTCCTGTAGTACCGGGGCCAAGTAGCTCAGTTGGTAGAGCAGCGGACTGAAAATCCGTGTGTCGGTGGTTCAATTCCGCCCTTGGCCACCAATAA
>CANIID010000408.1 GCA_947467315.1 Betaproteobacteria bacterium
TCATGCTGCAGCGGTCGAAGTCCGTGCCGCGCTCAATCAGGTTGATCAGCTTGGCAAGCGGTTTCTTTTCGCCCTGGATTTCAATCATGCGGCCGGTCTGGAACCAGCCCGCCGGCAGAATCACCGACAGCGGCGAGGCAGGCATCGCCACTTCAGGTAACCACAAGGCCTGTTCAAATCCTTGCTTGCCCGGAAGGTTGAAGTTTGACGGACGCACTGAAATGGCTTTGGGCGCGCCGGCAAACAGCCGGATGCCGCATTGGCATTCGTTTTGCTCGTTGACCCTGACCCACTGGATCGTGCCCAGCCGGCTGTCCGCAGCGTTGGCGCGCCGTATGCCCAAAAGTTGATTGTGATTCATGCGCTGCAGTGCGCTGGGCTCGCGCAACATGCACATAAAGCCCGAGTTGCTTTGATTCAGAATTTGCCAGTTCTCGGATTTCCGGATGGCCGGCTGTTTGGCCGTGGTGGACAGGCGCATGGAAAATCCAAGGTTATCGGCTTCCCATT
This sequence comes from Betaproteobacteria bacterium, assembly GCA_947467315.1. Taxonomy (GTDB): domain Bacteria; phylum Pseudomonadota; class Gammaproteobacteria; order Burkholderiales; family SG8-41; genus UBA5216. The sequence goes on from CANIID010000408.1 coordinate 511, forward strand.
TGTCGCGCGACGAAAACGTGGGTGTTGCCGGAACATCGGGTTTTACTTCGCCGCCCAGCAGTTTGTGCGATTCCGTAATGCCGAAACACACTTCTGCCGGTTCGGTGGCATGGTGCCGCTCTTCGGTGCGCAGCGTGCCTGCGCGGCACCATTGCACATACAGCAGCATGATCAGGCTTTCGCAACCGGGCTGGCGTGCGTCTTCGCCGAGACCCAGTTTGCCCGGTGTTTGTCCTTGCTTGAGCAAATTGATGGTCTGGCGTAGCGTTTTGGCGATTTGTTCGAGATCGAGGTAGCGCACCGATGTGCCCGGTGTCACGCGTTCGGCGAGCCCGGCGGGTGTATCTCCATTGAAATCCACAGCGATCGGCGGAATCGCGCCTGGCGCCAGCGGTTGTGCCGACAGATTTACCAGTGACGACCATTTATCGAGCCAGCGCCGCACGAACGCCATTTGCCGCACGGACAGCGCATAAGGGTTTGCCAGATTGGCCAGCAAGGCATGGGTGTAGGCCTCGGCGCAACTGCTGTCGGCGTCTTGCCGCGCGAACACATCCTGCACGCGCATGCGCGAGATGCCGTGATCTTCGGCAAAGGCAAACAATTGGTTAAATGCGTGCCATGCCGCAGCGCCCGGTTCGCGATAGACCTGGTAATGCTCAAACAAGGCATTTCCGGCAGTGCGCAGACAACGCAAGGTGACCAGCGCCGCAAACGGCGAAACGGGAAGGTCGCCCGCGCGGTAGGCGTCAAGGCAGCGCTGATAATTGGCGTTCAGCGCGCCCCAGAGATCAACCACACTCTTCCAGGCTTGCGCGTCCGCCTGATCCAGCGGCAGTGGTTTGCCGATGTAGCGTTTGGCAACCTCGCTTTGCGTAAAGTGAGCCGTTTCTTTGAGCGCCTCCAGTATTTTGAGGCGTTCCAGCGCGGGTAATTCAGCCGTCGTGAGCGCGCCCACCTGATCGAGCACCATCTGGTGCGCCAATTGAACGTTGGTGATGGGCAACACTGCGATCCAGCGCATACAGCTCGCCGCGTCGTTGAATTGCAAGACCGTGGACGTTTGCGTCAGTGAATGGGGTTGGATGCTCATGGGCATCTCCTTGATCTGTGAGTTTGGTGCCTTGTGGTGCATTGCGGCGCCATCGGTTGCTGCTTTCCCGACAAACTAACGGTTTCCCGCCGTGAGCTGTCGATGGAAGACTAATGATTCGTGGCAAGCGCGACTGTGAACCAATTCACGTACCGGCCAGAAAAATGTGCAAAAGCGGTAATATTTTACGAATGGAGAGGGATTTGGGGCCAGATGGTTCTTGTCGTTCCCTTCCAGCGCCTTTACGCATCCAGTCGAATGGCGAGCCGCCGCGCGATTTGTTCCGCTAGATCAAGCGGCGTCGAGTGTGACGCGGTCGTCTCGCGCTGGCGCGGCCCCCATATCGCTTGCGGAAAATGCGGGTCGTCACGAAAACGCGGAATCACGTGCCAATGCAGATGCGGCGTGAAATTACCCAGACTGGCCAAATTGACCTTGTCCGGTAGCAGAAGTTCACGCAGCACCGATTCTACAGCCAGCACCACGTGCATACAGTGGGCGCGGTCGGCGTTGGCGAGATCGGTCATCTCCGCGACATGCGTTGCCCAGATCACGCGGCAATAGCCGGGGTAGCCGGGTTCGTCGATATAGACCACGCGCAGACGGGTGTCCTGCCACAGCAGTTGTCCGCCCACTGCGGTACATAGTTCACAGGTCATTTCATTTTTCTCGCGGACACAACACTTTTCATACGATCCATACTGCGATCACCCAATAGCGCGCGAACTTGCCGGTGGCGATGCACAGTGCGCTTAGCCACGGATTCAGGCGCAGCCAACCCGCCGCCACGCACAGCGGGTCGCCAATGATCGGCACCCACGACAACAGCAAAATAGATGCGCCGTATTTTTGCACACGCGCCAATCCCTTGAGTTCGGTCTTTTGCGGGATAAACCGCCCCAGCAGATAGGAAGACATGCCGCCCAGCGTATTACCCAGCGTCGCCACCGCCAGCGCCGCCCATAACTGGTGCGGATGCAGCTTTAGCACGCCAAATAGCACCACTTCGGAGCCGCCCGGTAGCAGCGTGGCGGCGAGAAAGCTGCTGACAAACAATGTCGAGAGGCTGGCGGTTTCGCTCATATAGGGGTGATCTTCCGGCGCGCATTGTCGCATGGGACGTTCACGCCGCAGATTGACCGCAACGGAGGGAATCCCGGATAATTGCCCACCTTCACTAGAGGCCATTCATGCTGATCAGGGCTGTTTCATCGTTACTGCACGGCATGGTTGGCAAGCCTCCCCCTTCCCATGATCTACCCGCGAGCGTAGCTATGAGCGACACCGACACAACGCTAATCAGCGAAGAATACCGCCGTATGCAGCAGGAGTTGCACAAGAATCCCAATTATGGGGTGGCGTCGGTGGGGTATGCGCCCATCGTTGCCGAGATTATGCAGGCGGTCAAGGCCACGGAATTGCTGGACTACGGCGCCGGTAAGGGGCGGCTGGGTCAAACGTTGCAGCAGCATACACAGCAACAACTGACCATCCATCATTATGATCCGTCGATTCCGACGTGGTCTGCAACGCCCAAACCCTGCCGCTTTGTGGCCTGCATCGATGTGCTGGA
>CANIID010000409.1 GCA_947467315.1 Betaproteobacteria bacterium
CAAAGCCGCGCGAAAGTGGAACTCACGCACGTGCCCTACAAAGGCTCGGCCCCCGCGTTGATCGATTTGCTGGCAGGACGCGTCGAAATGCAATTCGGCAGCATCCCGCCCGCGTTGCCGCATATGCAGGCAGGCCGTCTGCGTGCGCTCGCGGTCACCAGCGCGCGGCGCATCAGTGCCGCACCGTCCGTGCCCACGGTGATCGAATCCGGATTGCCCGACTACGAAGCCGTACTGTGGATGGCGGTGCTGCTGCCGGCAGGCGCGCCCAACGGCGTAGTCAACACGCTGAATGCGGCTATCGTCAAAGCCGTCGGCGGTCTGCGTGATCCGCTACTGGCGCAAGGGCTGGAACCACGCACCACCACGCCGCAAGTGTTAGGCGTGATGTTGCGCGATGAGTTGCAGAAGTGGACGGCGGTGGCGCGCGCTGTCCGTTAAAACTGCGCGTTAAAACCCGTACAGCTTCGTCGGGTTATCAACCAGAATTTTCCTGCGCACTGACGCATCCGGTGCCCACGTGGGCAGCAGATTGAGCACCAGGCCATTATCCACCGGCCACAGCGGCGTGACGTCAGTCGGCTTGTTCCCTGAGCCGGAATTCGGATGCGGCCAGTTGGTGCCCCACAGAATGCGATCGACGTTGGCGGCGATCAGCATTTGCGCCAGTGCCGTGAAATGGCCGTACTCCTTGCGCGGGCCCGCGGTGACGGAAATCTTCACGAACGCCTTGCCGGATTTCACCAGATCCACCAAATCCGAGAAGCCGGGTTGCTTCACGCCGAGCTCTTCTTTCGCGCCGCCGTAGTGATCGAACACGATCGGCACGGGGGATGCCGCCAGCGTATCTTTCATCGCGGAAATCACCGCCAGCGAGGTGTTGAGCTGCACGTGCCAACCGCGGCTTTTCACACGATCTGCGGCGGCGAGAAAGCGCTTGCGCGCCACCTCGGGATCACTGACACCGCTGGTGGCCAGATTCAACCGGATGCCCTTGAAACCGACACTCGCCAGTTTGTCGAGTTCACCGTCGGTGGTCTTGTCGTCGATTACCGCCACGCCGCGCGCATCCTTGCCGCGCACCTGCATGCCGTAAATCGTCGCCGAATTATCCGTGCCATATACACTGGGCGTCACAATCACCACGCGCTGTATTTTCAGCGCCTTGTGCAACGCCGACATTTCCTCCGGCAGCGCCATCTCAGGGGTATAGGTGCGCCCGGCGAACCACGGGTATTGCGCCGGATCGCCATGGATGTGCGTATGGCAATCGCACGCGCCGGCGGGCACGTCAAAGTTCACCGCAATGCTCGGCTGCGCGGCTTTGGCAAAGCCGAACGGACTGTGTGCCAGTGCGCCGGCGCCTAACGTGCTTAGCGCGCCGAGGGTAAATTCGCGTCTGTTAATCATGGTTATGTTCTCCTGGTTGAAAAGAAAATTATCCGCCGGCAGGCTTCGATCCATCGGGCACGACGCGCTCTCCCCGCTGATACGACACGCGCGCATCCTTCGCATCCGCTCGTCCATCGCGCTGCTCCAGCACGGCAAAGGTTGCGGCATCCGCGCCGACGACAGGCTTACCGTCGAAATAAATCACGGCGCTGGTTCTGGCATATAGAGATGGCAACACCTTAAAACTCGCCACGTCCTGGGTCAGTACTTTTCCGCTGTGATACGCCTGCTGGGCGTCTACGGCATAGCCCGCGCCCTTGGCAACAAACGATGCAGGCGATGCGCCCGCGATGCGCAGGGTCTTGTAGCGCATGGCGCCGTCGTCCCGATCATGGGATGAGTAATAGATGCCCGCCTTGTCTTTCGAATAGCCATCGTCGATCACCGCGAAAGTGCTGCCATCACTGTCGGGTATCGGCCTGCGCATGTAATAACCCGTGACGCGATCACGCTGGAAATCACTGCTTAGAATTTCAAAAGTGTTGATATCCTTGACGGGGACATGCCCGCCCTCGAAAAACAGCTTGGTATCGTCACGCGCATACCGATCCTTCAACACCCGAAAACTGCCTGGCGCCACGCCCTCCAGGAGAATGACGCGGCTGTACTTATGCGTGTAAACCTCCTGCCCCTTGCGATACGTGTCGCAGAAGTACGCATTCAGTTTGTCGCGCGCGTAATGGTCATCCAGCGGCTCGAACGTCGGCCCGTCGCTTTCAGCGATGGGACTACCGCGGTAGTAGCCCACTTCCGCATCTCTGGCGAAGGCGCCCTTGATCGGCTTGAAGGGTTCCGCCAACTTCCTGCGGATTGGTTGATCGTCGTAATGCCACACGCCGCTGCGCTTTTCGTAACCCGAATCGCCACAGCCTGACAACAGCAGCGGCAGTAGACAGGCCAGCAGGGTGAACACAACTTTCATGGGTGCGGGAGGCGGTGTTAGCATCATCGCCAGAATCATAGCCGAAACCTATCAACGGAAGGACGATTTATGCTGTTAACGCGCCAAGGCAAACCCGCGCTGCACTACGAACTCGACGACTTTACCGATCCATGGAAAAACGCCCGCACGATTTTGTTGCAGCACGGCTATGGCCGCTCGACGAAATTCTGGACGAGCTGGGTGCCTTATCTCAGCCGCTACTATCGCGTTCTGCGTCTCGATCTGCGCGGCTTCGGGCAATCGCCGGTGACGTTTGATCCCAACACGGAATTGACGCTAGACAATCACGTAAGCGATGTCATCGATGTGCTCGACGCACTCAAGCTCACCGACGTGCATTACTGCGGCGAATCCTTCGGCGGCATCCTCGGCATGGTGATCGCCGCGCTGCATCCGCAACGCATCCGCACGCTAAACCTGGTGTCCGCGCCGGTGAATCTGCATCAGGAACATTTGAAAAGCACCGCGTTCGGACATGCCTCGCGCGAGGAAGCCTTGCGCGCCATGGGCGCTAAAAAATGGGCGCTGGCGATGAACGATCTCAACCGCTTTCCGCCGGGCGCCGATCCGCAACTGCTCGACTGGTTCGCCAGCGAAATGGGCAAGAACAACGTGGATATTCTGTGCGCGCAATACCGCTTGCAAAGCACCGCCAGCGCGCGCGATCTGCTGCCTAGAATTACCGCGCCGGTGCTGGGCCTCTATCCGACCTCGGGCAAAGTCAC
>CANIID010000410.1 GCA_947467315.1 Betaproteobacteria bacterium
TAATGAGATTCCCGTCGGTAGATATGGCGAGCCGGAGGAATTGGCGGCGCTGGCGGTGTTTTTGTCATCGCCGGTGGCGGCTTATATAACCGGGGCGGTGATGCCGGTGGATGGGGGGTTGAGGAAGTACGCGTTTTAGCACGTAGGTCGGAACGCGCAGCGGTTCCGACACACTTCCCCACTGCCCATGTAACGCGCGTAACCCGCAATCCGGGCGTCAATAAGCGAAGCGCATTGCGCCGCATGTCTTGCGTGGATGTATCGCATACGACGCATTGCCCTTCGGTCAATGCGCCTTACGGTCTACATGCATTTTTTTCTTTGATGCCACACAGCATCAACACTTACAACACAAACAAAAACACCGTCGTTCCCGCGCAGGCGGGAACCCATAACACAGTCACGCTGCAAGCTATAATTAGCACCTCAATAGCGTCGACAAAAATCTTCACCATGCAAACCAAAATTCCCTGCGTCATCATGCGCGGCGGTACATCGCGCGGGCCGTTTTTTCATTTGTCGGACCTTCCCGCTGATACAAAAACGCGTGATGCGGTGCTGCTGTCGGTGATGGGTTCGCCGCACGAGATTCAGGTGGACGGCATCGGCGGTTCGCACTCGGTGACCAGCAAAGTGGCGATGATCAGCAAATCGCAACGACCCGGCGTGGATGTGGATTATTTGTTTGCGCAAGTGGAGATCAATGAACGACGCGTCGATACCAAACCCAATTGCGGCAATATGCTGGTGGCGGTGGGGCCGTTCGCCATCGACCAGGGGTTGATTCCCGCGCAGGATGGCGAAACGCCGGTGCGCATTTTTAATGTCAACACGCAATCGCTGGTCGAAGCGATTGTGCAAACGCCCGGCGGTGAAGTCACTTATGAAGGCAACGCCGCCATCGACGGCGTGCCCGGCACCGCCGCTCCGGTGGGGATTAACTTCACCGCCGCTATCGGCTCGGTGACTAAAAAGCTGCTGCCCACCGGCAGGCCGATCGACATCATCGACGGGGTTGAGGTGAGTTGCGTCGATGTCGCCATGCCCACTATTCAGATGCGTGCCGACGCCTTTGGTAAAACGGGGTATGAATCCGCCAATGCACTCGATGCCGACGAAGCACTTTTCAAACGCATGGAAGCCATCCGCATCAAGGCCGGTGCGATGATGGGCATGGGTGATGTGTCGAAATCCGTGGTGCCGAAGATCGCGTTACTCGCGCAGCCGCGTCACGGTGGCACGCTGAGCGCGCGCTACTTTGTACCCGATACCTGCCACAAGTCGCTTGCCGTTACCGGCACGGTCTGTCTCGCTTCCGCCTGTGCGATCCCCGGCACCATCGCCGAAAAAATCGCTGGCCGCACAAAAGCCCCGCAAGGCATCATTGAAATCGAACATCCATCAGGCAAAATCGCAATTGATCTCGATGCCGACTTCGCCCACGGCAAACAGGATCTGCGCCGTGCAGCTTTGGTGCGCACCGCGCGGCGTATTTTCGAAGGCGTGGTCAACGTCCCCAAGTCCGTGTGGGCCGGTCAATAGCCCTCGGTAAAAAATATCGTAACTATATGTTTTTAAACGACTTTTAAAACGTGCCGGATAACCTTCAGCGCGTCGCCATCATCGGTGGCGGCTATGCCGGCATGGCCGCCGCCGTTACGCTGGCCGAAAAAAATGTACCGGCCACCGTTTACGAAGCGGGCGCAACGCTCGGCGGACGCGCGCGGCGCGTGGATATCAACGGCGTCACGCTCGACAACGGCCTGCACATCCTCATCGGCGCCTACCGCGAAACGCTGCGCCTGATCGCGCAGGTACAACCCTCGCCCGCCGACGCTCTGCTGCGGTTACCGCTGGATTGGCACATGCATGAACACCTGCATCTGCGCGCGCCCAAGCTACCGGCGCCGTTACACCTGGCGGCGGGGTTGCTCAGTGCCAAAGGCGCGTCGCTACGCGAAAGCTGGGCGGCGGTACGCATGATGCGCGCGTTACGCAGCACCCGTTTTCAATTGCCGCGCGACACCACGGTCAGCGCATTGCTCAAGACGCACGCGCAAGGTCCCGTCCTCACACAGCACCTGTGGTATCCGCTGTGCATCTCCGCGCTTAACACGCCGCCCGACCAAGCGTCGGCGCAACTGTTCCTGAATGTGCTGCGCGACGGCCTGAATGCCGACCGTGCTGGCAGCGACCTGTTGATTGCGCGCACCGATCTCAGCGCGCTGTTTCCCGAGCCGGCGGCGGACTACGTGCGGGCGCGCGGCGGCGAAGTACTGACCAGCCGCCGCGTCACCGCCGTTAGTCCCGTCGCGGCGGGCTTTCGCCTCACCGCAGGCGACGACAACCGCACGTTCTCCCACGTGATCTGCGCGCTGCCGCCGCATCAGGTTGCCGCGTTTCTCGGCGACATCCCCGCGCTCAGCGGCATGATAGCCACTGTGCAGGCTCTGACGTATCAACCCATTAGCAGCGTCTATCTGCAGTTCGATGGCCACGTGCGATTACCGTCGCCGATGATCGGTTTGGCAAATGGCGTTGCGCATTGGCTGTTTGATCGCGAAGCCATCTGCGGGCAGCGCGGGCTCATCGGCGCGGTGATCAGCGCCGAAGGGCCACATCAGGATTTGACGCAGGAGGCGCTGGGCGGGCGTGTACACGCCGAACTGGCAGCGATGTTTGGCCCCTTGCCGCCGTTCCAATGGCAGCGCGTGATCAGCGAAAAGCGCGCCACTTTCTCCGCCACGCCGGACTTGCGCCGCCCGACGCAACAAACACCGCTGGAAAATTTCTGGCTGGCCGGCGATTACACCGGCAGCGACTATCCCGCCACGCTGGAAGCCGCGGTGCGCAGCGGCATCGCGTGTGCGCACGGCATCCTGGGTGATACAGCGGCGTTATAATATTCAAAATTTTTGTCAGGAGTCCAAAGTGTCAGAACGCGAATCCATGGAGTACGATGTCGTCATCGTGGGCGCCGGCCCCGCCGGGCTTGCAGCGGCGATCAAATTAAAACAACTCGCGGCCGAGCAAAGTCATGAAATTAACGTCTGCGTGATTGAAAAAGGCTCCGAGGTCGGCGCGCATATTCTGTCGGGCGCGGTGATGGA
>CANIID010000411.1 GCA_947467315.1 Betaproteobacteria bacterium
AGCGCACGCAGACGGCCTGCCTGCATATGCGGCAACGCGGGCGGGATGCTGCCGAATTGCATTTCGACGCGTCCTGCCAGCAAATCGATCAACGCGGGGGCCGAGCCTTTGTAGGGCACGTGCGTGAGTTCCACTTTCGCGCGGCTTTGGAACAGCGCCCCGGCAAAATGCGCGAGACTGGCATTGCCCGCCGACGCGTAATTCAACTTGCCCGGATGCGCGCGCGCATGCGCGATCAACTCCTTCACGTTGTGCGCGGGCAACGACGGATGCACCAGCACAAAATACGGCGAGTCGCCGAGCAGCGTCACCGGCGTGAAATGCCGCAGCGGATCGTACGCGCCGGGATTCGTCGCGGGCGAAATCGCGTGCGTGCTGGTGGTGGCCAAGGCCCATGTGTGTCCATCGGGCGCGGCGCGCGCCGCGATCTCCACGCCGATGGCGCCGCTGCCACCGGCACGGTTGTCGATCACCACCGATTGACCGAGATGTTCCCCCGCGCGCTGCGCCACCAGCCGCGCGACGGTGTCGCTGGAACCGCCGGGCGGAAAGGGCACGACCAATCGTATCGGTCGTTCGGGGAGGGCGGCGTGTGCGCTCGCCGTGGCTACACACAACACGGCGGCGAGGCGCAAATTCGGCGGCAAGGTTGTCAAAAGTTTGTTCTTCTCATGGTGAAGCTCTCGGGTGATTTACTGCGGCTTGATTCCCGCCTGCTTCGCGATCCTGCCGAAACGCTCCACCGAATCGGCGATGCGTTTGGCCAGTTGCTCCGGTGTGCCGGGCGTGGGTTCCGATCCGGCTTTGAGGATGCGCTCGCGCACGTCGGGCATGGCGAGTGCGCGCGTGATGGCCTGATTCAAGGTTTCCACGACATCGCGGCTCATACCTGCCGGGCCGACGATGCTGCGCCAGGTCGTCAGATCGTAGCCCGGCAACGCGGCCTCGGCCATGGTCGGCACGTCGGGCAGCATGGCCGAGCGCGTGGCGCCGGTGACGGCGAGCACGCGCAGCCGGTTGCGGTTGGTGATGGCATTGACCGACGGCGCGAAATACGAATCCACCTGGCCGGCGATCAAATCGACAATGGCCGCCGCGCCGGATTTGTAAGGCACATCCACCGTTTCGATGCGCGCCATGGTACGCAGCAGCACGCTGCACCAGAAGGGCATTTGGCCGCCGCCGAGATTGGCGGTGGACACTTTGCCCCGGCTTGAACGGGCCAGCGCGATGAATTCATTCACACTGCGCGCCGGCAACGACGGGTGTACGAGCAGCGCGAATGGCGAGGCTTCCAGCTGCGATACCGGCGTGAAGTCACGCGTGACATCATAGGCGACGTTGGCGTTGACGAAACGCGTGCCGGTCATCGAGCTTCCCGCCAGCATCAGGGTGTAGCCGTCGGGCGCGGACTTGATGACGAACTGATGGCCGATCATGCCGCCCGCGCCGGGCCGGTTGTCCACGATGAACTGTTGCCCCAGCAGTTCGCCGAGTTTGATGGCAACCAGCCTCCCGTAGAAGTCGTCACCGGAGCCCGCGCCGCCGGCGACGATGACGCGCACGGGTTTGGCGGGATAGGTTTGCGCATACATCAGGGGCGCATGCGTCACGGCAAGCAGCAGAAGAAGTGCGCTCACAGAGCGCGTCGATATCATGATTGTTTTTTGGTGATAGCCGAATGCTGCGGATTATTGCTGCAACTCCAGCTTCGCGTCCTTGATGGTCTTCGCGTAGCGCGCGGTTTCGCTTTTGATGAATTCACCAAAGCGTTCCGGCGTGCTGGTCATCGGATCGAAGCCGCCCGCGACCAGACGTTCGCGTGTGTCGGGCGCGGTGACGATTTTTCCCAATTCGGTGTTCAGCCGCGCAACGATGTCGCGCGGCGTGTTCGCGGGCGCGAGGATGCCGTACCAACTGGTGACTTCGTAGCCGGGGAAGCCGGATTCTTTTGACGTGGGCACATTCGGCAGCACGGCGAGCCGCTCCGCCGCCAACGCCGCGAGCGCGCGCACTTTGCCGCTTTGTATGTGTGGCACCGCGGGAGGCACGCCGATTACCATCATGTCCACGTGGCCGCCGATCATGCCGAGCATCGCCACGCCGGAACCTTTGTACGGCACATGCAGCGTGTCGAGTTTGCTGAAGGACTTGAACATTTCACCGGCGAGATGCTGGCCCGTGCCGAGTCCGCCGGAACTAAACGTCAGTTTGCCGGGTGCTGCGCGCGCGGCGGTAACCAATTCCCTGAGATTTTTTGCGGGAATCGATGGATGGCAGATGAACACGTTGGGCACCTGCGCCACCAGTGCGACCGGCGCCAGATCGCGTATCGGATCGTAGTTGAGTTTGCGATACAGGTTCGGGCTGATCGCAAGAATGTTGGAGGCCACCACGATGGTGTAACCATCGGCGGGTGCTTTGGCGGCGACTTCAACACCGAGATTGCCGCCTGCGCCGGGGCGGTTTTCCGGCACCACCGGCTGTGCAACGTTCTCGGAAAGTTTCATCGCGATCTGTCGTCCGAGCAAATCCGTGGGCCCGCCGGGCGGAAACGGCAGCACCATGCGGATGGGTTTGGTGGGGTAGGTTTGGCTGTAGGCAACGCCGACCGCTGCGAACGCAAGACTTGCGGCGCAGATGACCTGCATCGACATGGTGACGGCACGGTATGGCATGGCGAAACCCTCGTTGAAAGTGGTGCGGCGCTTGCGTGACAGCGGCGCAACAGCGGCACCATGGCGGGAAAGTGTAACATTTCCCCCATTCTTCACTTAGGAATCAAGCAATAATAACATGAACAGATTCATTCGGCCGCAATCATTCGCGGCGGCAAGCGGTAATTCCATTCGCCGTGAATCGCATCGCGCTCGATGGCAAGAGCGGCGTGTTCCTCGTCAGAGATTTTGATCCCCTTCGCGTAAGTGTTTTCATCAATGCCAGCTTTGATGCGCAAGCCGTGTCGCGTGGTTGTGCTACCAATCAGATTGACGATAACCTGCCGGCTGA
>CANIID010000412.1 GCA_947467315.1 Betaproteobacteria bacterium
AACGCGTTGCCGCCGGGATTCACGGTCAGGCCGAGTTGATGGCCGGTTTGCGTAAGTCGTTCTACCACCACCTGGTTGGCGTCGCCGAACGGAAACGCATGATGGGTTACCTTGCCCGGCACGTTGCGCTCGATCACCGTGCGCGGCGTCCGCAGCTCGGCATCGATGCGCTCGCGATAGCGCGCATCTGTCTCGCCCGCCAGCCGCACCACCAGGTTGGCATGCGATTTCGAATGAGATTGAATGTCGATGAGGCCGGATTGCGCCATCTCGTTGATTTGCGCCCACGACAGACCTTCGCCGCCGCCGAGAAAATCGGTATAGACAAAAAACGTCGCGGCGAATCCGTGTTTGCGCAGTATGGGATAGGCGTGCTGATAGGACGATACATGGCCGTCGTCGAACGTAATCACCACGGCGCGCGGCGGCAGCGCACGCTTGCCGGAGAGAAAATCGGGCAGGTCGGCCAGCCGGATCACGTTGTAATTATTGCGTGCGAGATATTCCATCTGCGCGGCGAATGTCTCGCGCGGCATGATCATCAAATTGGTTTGCGGCCCGACCCGGTGGTAACAAAGAATCGGTATCGTTTGGTAACCGTTGGCGGAAATGCCCAGCGGATTGACCGGCTGCAGCGGGATGGCGATGGATGTGCCCGGCGTGGCACTCGTGATTTGATTAAATGAGGCGATTTCCCACGCGCGCGACTCGCTCCCGAGATGATGCCGCGCCAGCGTGGCCAGCGTGTCGTCCGCGCCCGGCACCACCACGGCATAACGCTCGTTGCGCGCTATCACGCCGGTTTGCGTAACCGGCTCGGCGGAGTCCGGCTGCAGTGCGCCCCTATTCCCCGGCGGTGTGGGCGGCGTGACGCAGCCCGCGACCAGCAACAACGCGCACAACAGCGCGACTTTTTTTAGACCATGCGGCGGCATCCCGTGCATCGCGTGCGTCCTAAGCTGACGCGTCCAGCTTCGGCGCGGTCGTATCGCCGGCCTGCGTATCCAGCGCGGCTGCCATGCCGTTAAAGCTGTCGTAGAGATCGCCGATTTCATCGGTGCGGGCTTCCTCGATGCGGCAGTCATAGCGCCCATCGCGGATTTCGTCCAGTGCGTCGCCGAGCGTTCGCAGCGGCCGTGCATAACGATCCAGCATCAGGTACGTGGCGAGGGTGGCCATCACCGCCGTCACCACCAACAGCAACGCCATCAGCCACCAGCTTTCGCGCACCACTGCCGCCAGCCCGTCTTCGGGTAGGAGCAATTGCACTTTTCCGATCTCGCGCGTCTGAAATTGGATGGGCACCATGAATGCAAACGACGACAAGCCATTCTGCCGTACGCGCAACACGGATACCGATGGGTCGCGTGCGGTGAGCGTTTCACCGGTGACGGGTTGATGCACTTTGCCGACATGGGCTTCGTCGGTGCTGACGCGCACCACGTTCTTGATGTCGATCACCGACAGACCGCGCGCATCAAGCGCTTTTGCGATGGCCTGCACCGACACATCAATGCCTACCCAATCCTCCGACAGCGTTTGATGCGCGTTTTCCACGGCGATGAGTTTGGCGAGCGAGGCCCCCTGATCGATGGTCTGGCTCAGCATGGCCTGATATTGCCGGTGCGTTACATACAACGACGTGATGGTCATGGTGAACGCGACCACGGCCGCCATGGCCATCGCCAGCTTGACCTTGAGTGGCATGCCACGGCGCTTGGCCTGCCCGACGCCGCGCGTGGGATCGATTTCGATCAGCACACGCGTCAGCGCTTCCGACAGTTCGCGCCCGCTTTGATAGCGTTTTTCGGGCTGCTTGTTCAGTGTGCGCGCGATCACGCGGCGCAGGCTGGCAGGGATGTCCGCGCGCAACTCGCCGATCGGCTTGGGGGCTTCCTGGGTGATGCGCAATAACAGCGTGGCGATACTGTCAGCGTTAAACGGGCGCTTGCCGGTGAGTAGTTGATACAGCATCACCCCGACCGCCCACAAATCAGAGCGCGCATCAACTGTGCCACCGCGCGCCTGTTCCGGCGACATGTAATGCGGCGTGCCCATGATGGTGCCGGCGGTCGTGGCGTCCATCGAATCGCCTGCCGCCACGTGCGCAATGCCGAAGTCAACGAGTTTGACGGTCTTGCCGTCGGCCAGACGAATGATATTGGCTGGCTTGACGTCGCGGTGAAAAATGCCTCTGCTGTGCGCGTAGTCGAGCGCGTTGGCGATCTGGATGCCAAGCGTCAATACGTCGCGCAGCGGCAACTCCGCGCCAGCGGGAATCATCTCATCGAGCGGGCCGCCGTTGAGCAGCTCCATGGCGATGTACGGACGGCTCTCGATCTCGCCGACATCGAAGATGGTGACGATATTCGGGTGCGACAGCATGCCAGCGGCCTTGGCCTCGCGTAGAAACCGCTGGCGGTATTCTTCCGTCGCGCATAGATTGGCATGCAGAAACTTGATGACCAGCTCGCGATTGATGCTGGGGTCGAACGCCTTGTAGACGGTCGCCATCGCGCCTTCGCCCAATTTCTCCAGTACCTGATAGCGGCCAACTTCACGTGCCGGCTTGACCTCGGCGCCGACTTCGACTTCACCTATGGCGCGGCCCGGCAACGAATGGCCCAACGACGTTTGCTTGGCAATAAAAGTGGCTTCGTCGACACCGCTGCGCGATTTAATCAGGGTGGCGGCTGCGTCTGCCATGTTGGTGGGTTTGTCAGTGGCCATCGGGGCGTCGAATGTCTGCGATCATTTTAATTGCGGAGGCGGTAAGTATGCGGCAAACGCGTCCTGCTTGTCATCACGATAGCGCGGTCAGTGGTCGAAGTGAAACCAGATATGCGCCTGCGCGCCTTTTGACTCGGAACGAATGCGGTCGGCGTTGTGCCGCAGCATGTAGCCGGCGAGCCGGGCCGTGCCCTCGTCGGACTCCATGATTTCCTGATCGGTGGGGCGTTTGTCGGGAAACGCCAGCGGCGTGCCGGTGTAGGCGGCGTGAACGTC